>JBEKJW010000428.1:0-3380 GCA_050011035.1 Candidatus Acidiferrales bacterium | reverse complement strand
TGTCGAAGTCGTAGCTGCCGTTGTTATAGAAGTCGTAGTTGAAGTTGTTTCGTATGCGCGTGAAATCGCCGCCAAATTTCCACTCGTGCTTGCCGTGGGTCCAAGTGACATTGTCGGTCCACTGGAAAGTCGCACGGTGCAGCTTGGTGGGACCCTGAGGTGACGGCCCGGCGGTGAAGCTGGATGCGTACATGATTGGTGGCGCCGTACCACGCGGATCGTCAGGATTGACGTTGGTGAACCCGATCGTGCTCGGCGACGTGGTGGTCGTCGGTACGCCTTGGAGCGTGGCGTAGCGATTTGCTGCAAAGCGGAATTCGTTGAGAAGTGTGGTGGAAAAGGTGTGAGTCCAGGTGAAGGTGCCGATCTGCGTGCGATTGGAATCCGTGAAGCCGGAACCCAGCGGCAAATCACCTCCAGACGAAGCGCCGTTGATGATCTGGAAGGGGTAGTTGTCGCGCTCGTCGTTAATGACGTAGACGAATGAAATCGTGTCTTTGGGCGTCACGGTGTAGTCGATGTGAACGATGCCTTGGTCGTTGTCGATGGCCGCCGTGGGCGACGAGATGTAACCGTTTTGGGGAAGATTGGGCAACGGTACATAGTTGTTGAGGTAATACTGCATGATCGGGTTTAGTAGTCCGGCGGCGGCGAGATTGTTGTTGGGAATAGGATTGCCGGTGTAGGGGTTGACGAGCTGCGTGCTGAGTTCGCTGAAATCGCCGTTGCGCTCGGCCTGGTCGGGAACGGTGAGAATCGGCGATGTCTGACCCTCGCGACTGCGCCAACCCTGATATGCAGCGAAGAAAAAAAGCTTGTCCTTTTTGATAGGGCCGCCGATGGTGCCGCCGAATACGTTCCTCTTAAATGCTTCCTTCGGCACGTTGCTGGGCAGGAAGTAATCCTTCGCGTTGAAGACGTCGTTGCGAAGGAATTCAAAAAGATCCCCGTGGAAACTGTTGGTGCCTGAGCGGGTGATCTGGTTGACGATTCCTCCGGACGTGCGACCGTACTCCGCATCGTAATTGTTGGTGAGGATCTTGAACTCCTCGACTGCGTCGGGGTTGGGGTTCACGACGATGTTGTTGCCGAGGAAGTCGGTGTTGTTTGCACCATCGAGAAGGAAGGTGAGGGATTCGGAGCGCTGGCCGCTGACCGAGAAAGGATTGCCGGAGCCGTCATCGGGATCGGGACTAAAGACACCGGCTTGTAGTAAGCCGAGCTGAAGTGTGTCGCGATCGGCGAGAGGGAGATCAACAATCATTCGCTGATCTTCGACTTTGCCGAGGACGGCGCCGGTGGTGTCCACCTGGGCAACGTTGCCGGTAACTTCGATGACTTGTGTTTCCTGCCCGACTTTGAGCGAGACGTCGAGGCGGCCGAACTGATTCAGTTCGAGAGTGATGCCTTCGCGGACGAAGGTAGTAAACCCGGACTTCTCCACGGTGACCTTATATTTCCCGACTTGGACCTGATCAAAAAGATAGTTGCCGTCGGCGCCCGACGTGTCGTTGCGCGAGATGCCGGTGCCGGTGTTCGTCAGTGTGATTGATGGTCGCACCGGCGACGGTGGCGCCGGATTGGTCGGTAATGGTGCCGCGCAGCGAGGCCGTTGTTTGTGCCGAGGAACCCGAACAGAAGACCGTGAGAAGAGCGAAAGCGAAAACAAAATAAAGCAGTCCGCGGAAATGGCTCACACCCTACCTCCCCCAGAACAGGAAATGCAAAGCAGGCGAGACTCGAGCGACGGAGACACCCGCGCCGAATTGATCGCGATCCAACACCACCACACCCCTTGTGGCGCACACTATAGGCACGAGTGAATTGAAGTCAAGACCGAATCGTTTATCGAAGATATTAAGGGACGTGGGGTGAATGACTTGGAGTCAGAGTCGAAAGAAGAGAGCGGCCGGTGGGGGTGCCGGCCGCTCGTGGGCATGGGGTGATGGAGGTGCATATGCTCGGGAGTTTTGGGTGGCCCCCGAACACGAGATTAGTTTGCCGGTGACGTGTGCCGAGGTCGATAGGCCGAGGGTCCAGTTCTGAACAGTACGAAGGTACTTCCATAGTTTTTCGCGGCAGTTTCGCTGGCCATTGAACGGCTTGGGCGCGAGTGGTAGTCTCGCCGAGGTAGCACATTCCTGGCCCGACGCCTCTTTGACATTTCATGGGGAAGCATGCGGGCCGGCCACAGCCTTGTCCGCCACCAGCACCAAACTCGCAAGACAGACCGTCGTTGAAAACGAGACCCTGGGAGTAGTGCGCCAGATCTTGAACGAACTGGGCAGCGCGCGCGGGCTCGAAGAACTTGCTGCGCGCGGAACCCAAGCGAATCTCGAGCGAGAACTCGGACTCGGGAGCCTGGAGCGCGTGGAATTGATGCTTCGCCTCGGCGACGCGTGCGGCGTGCGTCTGCCCGATCGCGTGGTGGCTGAAGCTGACACGGTGAACGATCTGATCGAAGCGATTTTACGCGAGGAGGGGAATCCGACGCCTGCGTCCGGGTTCCCTACTGCAGGCGCGGGAGCGGCGGCGTATGCGGCGCGTGGGGCGGCACCGGAACTCGATGAACCGATCGCGCGGGCGGAGACGCTGACGGAGATTTTTCGACTGCGCGGCCGCGCGGAGCCGGGGCGAGGACATATCCAGCTCTACGAAGATAACGACGCGCTGCGGACGATCACATTTGGCGAATTGTATGAGCGTGCGACCGCTATGGCGATGGTGGCGATCATGCTGCCGACGTCCGCGGATTTCTTCTTCACGTTCGCAGGGATTCTGCTGGCCGGCGGAATTCCGGTGCCGATCTATCCGCCGTTCCGCGCGGACCGGATTGCGGAGTACGCGACGCGACAGTCGAACATTTTGAAGAACGCGGAAGTGCGATTTCTGGTGACGTGGCGGCAAGCCGAGGCGCTGGCGAACTTGCTGAAGCCGCGCGTGCCGACGCTACGCGAAGTTTTGAACGTGGAGAAGCTCGGCGACGCCTCTACGCGCGAGGACGCGCCGGTGAATGGGCGGCCGGTAGAACATCTGGCGCACCAGGCGCGAGGCGAAGACATTGCATTTCTGCAATACACATCTGGGTCGACGGGATCGCCGAAGGGCGTCGTGCTTACGCACGCAAATCTGCTCGCGAATATTCGGGCGATTATCTCCGGCGTGAACGTGCAGGCGAACGATGTGGCGGTGTCGTGGCTGCCGCTCTATCACGACATGGGATTGATCGGGGCGTGGTTCGTGCCGCTCTACACGGGAATTCCGCTAGTGGTGATGTCTCCGCTGGCGTTCTTGAGCCGGCCGGAGCGCTGGCTGCGCGCGATTCATACGCACCGGGCGACGATCAGTCCAGCGCCGAATTTCGCGTACGAATTGTGCGT
>JBEKJW010000427.1:0-3564 GCA_050011035.1 Candidatus Acidiferrales bacterium | reverse complement strand
GTCCGGCGCGGCGATGTTCATCGAGAATCGTGGCAAGACCTTCGCGGCTTACAATTTTTTCGCGGGTATCCATTCGGGATTCAGCGAGCGCTGGTCGCCTCGGCGCGCAGAGCGGTTTCGAGTTCCGCGCGTGTGACGGTAGCGGTGCGCCGTTTCATCACGACGATGCCGCCAGCGTAATTGGCCAGGTGCGCGGCTTCGAGGTACGTGGCGCCAGCCGCGAGAGCCAGTGTAAAAACAGCGATAACCGTATCGCCCGCGCCGGAAACGTCGACGGGTGCGTCAGAGCCGTAGATACCCAGGTGATGCACGCGCGAAGGCTTAGCGCTCACTCCGGAGTTCCGTTCAAACACTGCGAGCCCGTCTTTGCCGCGAGTAATGACCAGGGCTTCGATGCCGAGATGCTGAAGCGTCTTGCGACCGAGCGATTCGAGCCTCGCAGTATCCGTGCCGATGGTGGCGTGGTGCGCAGCTTCAATTTCAGGTTCGTTCGGGGTGGCGGCCGTGATGCCGGCGCCGCGATATTCCAGCAGGCGGTAACGCGAGTCGAGCGTGGTGCGTTTCGATTTTAGCGACCGCACCAGGTCCGGAGTGGCAGCGCCGAGCCCGTAGTCGGAGACCAGGACGGCGCCAGCTTTCGCAGAAGCCTGTTGCGCGTTGCGTCGGATGCGGGCTTGCGTCCCGGCGTCGATTGCCGAATGCGGTTCGCGGTCAACGCGGAGAACTTGCTGCTCGGTAGTGTGCGTCCATCCGGCGAGATAGCGGGTTTTTGTAGTTGTGATCCAGTCCGAATTCCGGACAATGCCGGACACATTCACTCTCTTTCTCCGAAATTCTTCAAGTAGCGCGCGTCCGCCGTGGTCGGTGCCGACGACTCCGACCGCCAGTACTTTTGCGCCGAGGTCGGCGAGGTTATTCACGGCGTTTGCTGCGCCGCCAGGGTAGCTCTCCGTTTTGCGGTGACGAAGGATCAGGATCGGAGCTTCGCGGGACACGCGGGAAATGTCGCCAGTGACAAATTCGTCCAGCACGAAATCGCCCACCACGCAGATCGTTTGCTTCGGAAACGCCGCAACCAGGGTAAGAAGCCGCGACAGATCGACGGACTCGGATTTGGCTGCCGCCGCAGGCGTGGCAGTGCGACCGGCCGCGGCAATCCGCTTTGTTTTTTTACGAGACTGCGTCACGCACGCTCCCTACGGTTTCGACCCGGGCTTCCTGAAGGCACACTCACTGCCGGAAACGTATCACACGCGCTAAGTGCGGGCAATTCGTGCCCGGGAAAATCGTGCGTCACGACTGCGCACTTTGGGCGTCGCCGAGAATAAGCCGTAGAAGACCCTCCTCGCGATCGACGCGCATTGAGATTCGGCAATAAAATACAGGAAGCCGCATTCTTGCACCCGCCGGAAGATTGTATTTGTCCTTTTCGGTGCAGATCAGACGTGTTGCACCGGCTCGCTCGGCGGCCAATGCGACCGCATCGAGATCGACCTGCGAGTACGCGTGATGGTCTTTGAACGCGCGTCTCCCGGCAATTGCAAAACCCCACGCCTTCAAATCCGTGACAAATGCATCGGGATTGCCGATTCCGCAGAACGCGAACCACTTCGCATCGCGCGACTGCTTCACGGCGTTTGTGTCGTGTCGTCCCCTTCGACGCTGAAAACGCCATCGAGCGTTGCCCGCGCGTAGAAAATCGGCGCACTCGAATCCAGTCGAATCGCGGATTCGATAGCAGGCGCGTGCTCACTGCGAGTGATGACAATTGCGCTCGCGCGGCTCATCGCGCTGCGAGGCTCGCGAAGCCGTCCGGCAGGAAGCAGCTTGCCGCCACCAAACGGATTGGCGGCGTCGATGAGAAGAATATTTACGTCGCGAGCGAGCTGAAGATGCTGAAACCCGTCGTCGAGAAGAAACCACCGGATGCCTTCGCGAGCGAGGATGCTTCCCTGCTCGAAGCGATCGGCGCCTACTCCAAATTTCACGGTATTGCCGAGGCGCGATTGAAGCAGCCGAACTTCATCGCTGGTCGAGCCGGAGCCGCGATAGCCCCTCGTGAGAACTCCCACACCCTTGCCTGACGCAACGAGGCGTTGCGCAATCCAGAGGACCATCGGCGTTTTGCCAGTGCCGCCGACGGTGAGATTCCCGACGCTGATAACGCGTCCGGGCAATTTATGGGTGGAGAAGACGCCGCTGCGATACGCCCAAACACGCGCGCGAGCGCCGGCCTCGTAAAGCGGCGAGAGCGGCGTGAGAATCGTTTGCGCCCAGCTCACCGATGCGAATCCTTGGCCGAGAGCCTGTGAGCAACGATCGACTCGATTTTTTCGAGCGTGCGCTCGGTAGCGCCGCGGTTGCGTTCGGCGAGAGCTTTGGCAGCCGCGCCGACGTGTTCGCGCATCTCGTTGTTCTGGATAAGCTGCATCCAAACGGTGCCGAGCGCGTTTCCTGACGTCACTTGCGCGCCGGCTTTTGCGTCGAGGAACGCGCCAGCCATTTGCTTGAAATTTTCCATGTGCGGCCCGAACACGGGCGGGCGACCAAACTGCGCGGGCTCGAGAATATTGTGCCCGCCAGAAGGGACGAGCGAGCCGCCGACGAAGGTTGCGTCAGCGAGCGAATAGAGCGCGGCGAGTTCGCCGATCGAATCGAGAATGAGCACGTCAGCGCTTTCGTCGAGCGGTGCGGAGAGGTCGAGCGTGCTCCGGCGAATCACGTTCCAGCCACCCTCGGCAACGAGGCGGGTAGTGAAGTCGAACCGATCCGGCTTGCGCGGAGCAAGAATCAAAAGCGTGCGGCGCCACTGGCGCTGGACGGTGTCGTATGCGCCTAATACAGCCTCCTCCTCGCCTGCCACAACGCTTCCGGCGACGAGCACCGGCCATCGCTCCTGCCTCTCGATTTCGGCAGCCAGCCATTTCGCAAAATCGCCCGGTGAGGCAGGCGACGCATCGTATTTCAAGTTTCCAGTGACGAGAACCTGATCCTCCTCCGCACCCATTTCGACGAGGCGCGCCGAATCTTCAGGCGATTGCGTGAGAAACATCGTTGCATCTTCCATCGTACGACGGAACATCGGGCCGATCAGCCACTCCCACTTTTTGAAGCGCGCGAAGGATTTTTCGGAGATGCGCGCGTTCGCGAAGATCACCGGAATGCCCGCGCGATGCGCCTCGCCGAGAAAGTTAGGCCAAATTTCGGTCTCCATGACGATGACCGCAGCAGGGCGAATCGCACGAAGCGCGCGGCGCACAGCAACGACCCAGTCAAGTGGAAAGTACAAAACGCCGTCGGCGTTGGACAGGCGCTCTCGCGCGAGAGCCTGCCCCGTGTCCGTCGTGGTGGAGACAAACACGAGCCGCGTGGGTTTGTCGCACTTCAGGCCATCGAGTAAGGGCTTAGCAGCGAGAACTTCGCCGACCGAAACGGCGTGAATCCAAATCACGCCGCGCTCCGCCGCGCGCGCCCGAGCCGCGATTTCGCCAGGAACGCCACCCATGCGTTCCCAGAAAGTACTCGCGGGCCGGCCACGCCGCCAACCGCGCAGAAAGAAATACG
>JBEKJW010000426.1:0-3304 GCA_050011035.1 Candidatus Acidiferrales bacterium | reverse complement strand
AGCGACCCGGAGTTATTCGGTGCGTTGTTGAAGCAATCGCACGTAAGCCTGCGCGACGATTACAACGTCAGCTGCGCAGAGCTGGATATCCTCGTGAAACTCGCGTCGAACTCGCCCGGCGTTTATGGATCGCGAATGACTGGCGGCGGCTTTGGCGGCTGCACGATTAGCCTCGTCGCGACTGAACACATCGAGGAATTCAAGCGAACGATTGTCGAGGAGTATCGTCACGCAACGAAGTTCACGCCTGACGTCTACAGCTTTCACGCGTCCGATGGCGTGCAGGAAGTGACGGCATAACGCGCATGATCGATTTCGAAACCCAATCGCATCGCCGCCTCAACGCGCTCACGGGAGAGTGGGTCCTCGTCTCGCCGGGCCGCACCAAACGGCCGTGGCAGGGGCAAGTGGAGCCGTCGGCCGCGCCGATCGTTCCGCACTACGATCCCGCTTGTTACATGTGCCCCGGCAACACGCGCGCAAACGGGGAAGTGAATCCGAAATATTCCGCCACGTACGTCTTTGCAAATGATTTCGCCGCGCTTCAGCCGAATCTCGCGCCGGAGGAGCAGAACGAAAACGATCTGCTCGTCGCTGCGTCGGAACCTGGCACATGCCGCGTTGTTTGCTTCTCACCCCGACACGATTTGACGCTGGCGCGAATGAGCACACCGGAAATTCGAGCCGTCGTTGATGTGTGGGCCGAGCAGTATCGCCAACTCGGCGATGCAGCCGCGGTGAACTACGTGACGATCTTCGAGAATCGCGGCGCGATGATGGGCGCGAGCAATCCCCATCCGCACGGACAGATTTGGGCCAACGCGACGATTCCAAACGAGCCCGCCAAGGAACAGGCGTCACAACGAAAGTATCTCGAACAGCACGGTTCGTGTTTGCTCTGCGCTTACGTGAAGCTTGAAAGCGAACGAAAGGAACGGATCGTTTGCGAGAACGAATCGTTCATAGCTCTCGTTCCGTTCTGGGCGGTACGCGCTACGACAATCTGTTCGAGATCTCGTTTCCGTATTCGATGGGGTTTCATCAACGCCCGACGGACGGCAATCCGCATAACGAGTGGCACATGCACGCGCACTTCTTCCCGCCGCTCTTGCGCTCAGCAACGGTAAGGAAATTTCAGGTGGGATACGAAATGCTCGCCTCGCCACAGCGGGACATTACCGCTGAGTCGGCCGCAACCCGCCTACGCGAGTTGAGCGAAACGCACTACCTTCTGAAGAAGTAGCCAGCAATCACCAGCAAGTCTCCGTGGTCAATCTCAGTTGTGCAGCATTCCGTTGGCTTTCGCAGCTTCAACGGCCGCGCGAGCGTCGTTGCTTCGCGGCTGTCATCACGGCTTTGGCAAAAAACGGTACGCGCTCTTTCGCCACGCGGGTCACCGGGCCCGCCACGCTTATCGCCGCCGCCGCCCGCCCGTCTTCCATCAGGATCGGCGCGCTCACGCAGCGGGTGCCGAGCACGGCTTCCTCGTTGTCGAGCGAGTAGCCTTGCTCGCGAATTTTTGCGAGTTCCTTGCGCAGCTTGGGCAGCGATGTAATCGTAAACGGACTGAACTTCTCAAATTTCAGTGAATCGATGATGTGGTCGCGCTCTTCATCGGGCAGGTAGGCGAGCAACGCTTTGCCCATCGCAGTGGAATTCAACGGGCGCCACGCACCTTTGTGCGCGGCCATGCGGAACGGATGCGGACTCTGCACCACATCGAGGTAGAAAACGTCGTGGCCGTCCAGCACGCCCAGGTTCACCGTCTCGCTGGTGGCTTTCCACAAATTCTGCACCACCGGCCGGCTGATCGTCCGAATCGTCGCCTGGTAGTTCGCGCCCGAACCCAGTCGCACCAGCTTCGGCCCAACAATGTATGCTCCGGTCTCATCGCGGAACAGGTAGCCTTCGGTTTCCAGGTGCGCCATGAAGCGGTATGCGGTGCTCTTGTTGATCCCGGTCTGCTGCGCGATCTCGCGCAATTGCAGCCCCGACGGCGCTTGGTTAATCGCTTCAAGGATCCGCAACACCTTCGAAACCACCCCAACCGGCGCTGACTTCGATTGACGTCCGTAAATCATGCTGGGCCTCCCGACACCGTCTTATGAGACGCTTCAGAATCCAAAACGTTGCAAATAAGCCGTTGGGGATTTTAGCGTATGAAACCAATATTTTTGAGTTTGAAGTGAAATCTTTCCCTGCTAGAACGGAATGCCGCCCGAATGGCCCGATTGACGCGTCCCGTGGGGCTGGGGGGTTGCTAAAGTAGGTGGCGCGACTTGCACGGTGCGCCATTCTGGGGTCACGCGGACCAAATTTTGCAGAAACTCCTCCAACTCGATCCCCGAGACAACGTCCTGATCGCGCTCGCCGACCTGCGACAGGGCGATGAAGTAGCCTTCGGCGGTGAAAGCTACCGTCTGTTGACGGATGTGGCTGCGAAGCACAAATTCGCGACACGCGACTTGGCTCCCGGCGACCGGGTCACCATGTATGGAGTGTTGGTCGGTACCACGACGGCCAACGTCCGCCGCGGCGAAGCGCTGACTTTGCGAAACCTGCATCACGAAGCCGCGCCGTTCCACTCCAAAACATCTGAATTTCGTTGGACCCCGCCGGACGTTTCCCGTTGGCGCGACGCCAACTTCCTCGGCTATCACCGTCCCGACGGACAAGTCGGCACGCGAAATCACTGGCTCGTTGTCCCGTTAGTGTTCTGTGAGAACCGTAATCTCGCCGTCCTGAAGCAGGCGTTTGAAGAGGGCCTCGGTTTCGCGGCGCCACCCGTTTACAGTCAGCAGGTTGCTGACCTCGTCTCGCTGTACGAATCGGGCCGCGCCGGTGAGATCGCGAATTTCAAGCCGGAGCAGCAGAGCACGATTCGCGGCCGGTCAAAGATCTTCGAAAACATCGACGGCATCAAGTTCCTGATGCACGAGGGTGGCTGCGGCGGCACGCGCGAGGATTCGAATAATCTCTGCGCGTTGATCGCCGACTACATTCACCACCCCAACGTAGCGGGTGCGACGGTCCTGAGCCTCGGCTGCCAGCACGCGCAGGTCGCGATTCTCCTCGAGCAGCTGAAGAAGCTCAATCCGAAATTCCCGAAGCCGCTCTACATTTTCGAGCAACAGCAGAGCGGGTCGGAATTCACGATGCTTTCGGAGGCGATTCGCAAAACATTTCTCGGCCTTGTGGAGGCGAACAAAGTCAAGCGCGCTCCCGCTTCGCTCTCGCATCTCACCGTGGGTCTCAAATGCGGAGGCTCGGACGGATTCTCAGGTCTCTCCGCGAATCCTGCGAT
>JBEKJW010000425.1:0-2737 GCA_050011035.1 Candidatus Acidiferrales bacterium | reverse complement strand
GCGCCTGCTTTCCGGAAAGACGCACGAAGTCCACACTGGCCTGGCCATCACGCCCGAACCCTCGGTCGTTCCCGGCGTCCGCGTCGTCACCACGCGCGTGCACTTCGCCGCACTCGACGACGAGGCGATTGACGACTACGTCGCGACCGGCGAGCCGCTCGACAAGGCAGGAGCCTACGGCATTCAAGGCCTTGGCGGAAAGTTTGTGGCGGGAATTGAAGGGTGTTTCTTCAACGTGATGGGATTGCCGCTATCCGAGGTCTATTCTTCGCTGAAGGCAATTGAGAAAATGTTCGCGGAGCGGGAAAAGTTTCGCAGTCAGCACGGCGGCTAGGATCGCCGCCAATTAGGCGGTCAAAACGGCGCAAAACAAAAACGGCGACCCGCGAAGGTCGTCGTTCGAAATCTTCAGATTGAAATCGTTAGAAAGTCGCTGCTTTGGCGTTACTTCTTCTCTTCGGCCGCCGGAGCGCTGGTCGGCGCGTTCGTGGGAGTGCTCGCGGGCGGGTTCGTCGCGCCCGTGTTGCCGCTCATACCGTCCTTAAAATGCCGGATGCCTTCGCCGAGGCCACGCATCACTTCGGGGATTTTCTTTCCGCCGAAGAGCAGCACGATGACCGCGAGAACGATCAGCCAATGGATGCTAAACTCACCCATACATCACCTCTTGCCTTCGTGCGGATAGTCCCACCGAGCCGTCGAAGGCGCAATGAAGCTAGAGTATAACACGCTCATCTCCGACCCGCTTTGTAACACGTTCTCGGTCCAGGTGTTCCAGTAACGGCACAGCGTACTTCCGCGACACGCCCGTAAGCTCTTTGAATTGAGCGACCGACAGGCGTTCGCCGTGCTTTTTCTTGTACGCTGCAACGAGCTGCTTCAGATGTTGCAAAGTTTTGACGTGGAGCACCAAGTCCGGTCCGACGCGAATCAGCAATTTTTCGCGTAGGAGCATTTGCGCGAGCTTCTCGGATTTTGCTGCCGGCACCGTGAGTTTTGCCCGCGCGGCGTCCAGCGTCGGCGTTGCAAAGCCTGCCGCTGCGAATTCCTTTTCGAGCGCGAGCTTCGCCGCCGATTCTTCCGCCGTCATCTCGGCGCCGCGATTCGGCCGGTGAACGAAGTCACCGGTCACCGCGAGCGCGCCAGCGTTCTTCAAATCCGTGAGCGCGAAATCGAAAAGCGTGCTGGTCGGATTGCCAGCCTTCGCGCGCATGTCCTGCTTCGGAATTCCGGGCAGCATCGGGTTTGCGTGGTGGAATTGGTCGACGAGTTTCACGAGCGTCGCTCCAAATTCCGCGAGGCACGCCGCCGAAACAATCGTCCAGGGATTTGGATGAATCACACGCGCGCGATTCGCAGCCGTGAGGCTGATCGCAGCTTTCGTGATGTCCGCAGGCATCCATCCCGTGCGCGCCACCAGATCGCGCATCTTGAATTCGCGGCTCGCTGAGTGGAGCAGCGCGTCCAGAACCGCCTCTTTGTTTCCGCGCTCGAATGTTTCGAGTAGCGGAATCGCGGCGCTGCCAACGCCTTTGTGGCGTGCGGGTTTCGTGTCGAGTACGATTCCACCGCCAATGGTGATCACCGGTGAAAGCCGCCGAAGGATGAAGCGGTCACCCGGAAGCGCGAGGAGTGGCGCATCGAGCCGTAATTGCGCGTAGGAGGATTCGCCGGGCTTTAGCTCGGTCGCGCCACCGAGAAGAATTACTTCCGCGACGCGCTCTGCCGAGCCGTGGTGAAAATGAACGCGGGCGCGATTCTTCAGCGGCTTCGCGCTCGGGAGCAGACTAATGCGCGCATCGATTCTCGTAGTGGCATCGAACGCACCGGCGGGCGCAAGCACCATGCCGCGTTCAATTTTTTCAAGATCGATGCCAGCCAAGTTTACAGCTGTGCGCTGCCCTGCCGTGGCGCGAGCAATGGCGGCCCCGCCACTGTGCAAGCCGCGCACACGGATGCGCTGGCCCGTCGGATACAGTTCTAGCTCGTCCTCGTTGTGAATCGCGCCGGAAATCAACGTGCCGGTCACAACCGCGCCGAATCCCTTCATTGCGAACGCACGATCAATCGGGAGGCGCGTTTGTGAATCGGTGGCGCGCGCTGACGCGGCTTCGGCGGCAGTCTGGAGTTCTCGCTTGAACGCATCGAGGCCGGCGCCGGTTCTTGCGCTCAGCGGTACGATCGGTGCGCCACCCAGGAACGAGCCGCGCACGAATTCGTCGACTTCCAGACGTATAAGTTCGAGCGCGTCCGGCTCGACCAAATCGGACTTCGTGAGCGCCACGATGCCGCGCCCGATGCCGAGCAGCCGGCAAATGTCGAAGTGTTCGCGCGTCTGGGGCTTAATGCCTTCGTCGGCCGCAACCACGAGCACTACCAGATCGATTCCCCCCACGCCCGCTAGCATGTTGCGCACAAAGCGTTCGTGGCCCGGCACGTCCACAAACCCAATTTTCAGCCCCGGCAGCTCCATGAACGCGAAGCCCAGGTCGATCGTGATCCCGCGACGCTTTTCTTCCTCCAGCCGGTCCGGATGTGTGCCAGTGAGCGCCTCGACCAGCGACGACTTGCCGTGGTCGATGTGCCCTGCCGTGCCCACGATGATGTGTTTCACGGGATTCATGCGCGGT
Organism: Candidatus Acidiferrales bacterium; assembly: GCA_050011035.1. Taxonomy (GTDB): domain Bacteria; phylum Acidobacteriota; class Terriglobia; order Acidiferrales; family UBA7541; genus Palsa-295. Next base: position 107 of record JBEKJW010000425.1, on the reverse strand, counting down.
CGCTCGCTCGATTCGATGCTAGTGGACCGCTCATGCACCGTCAAACGGCCTGGATGTCAGCGGGGCCAGTACATGATGATGGCTACGCCGACGACGCAGATCACGCC
>JBEKJW010000424.1:0-2511 GCA_050011035.1 Candidatus Acidiferrales bacterium | reverse complement strand
AGGTCCGGCTTGTCCGAGCCGTACTTCGCGAGAGCAACTTTGTAATCGAGGTGGCGGAACGGCGCCGTAACTTTCACGCCGATGACGCCAAGCGTCGCTACCATGACCTGCTCGATCACATGAAAAATGTCTTCCTGACGCGGGAACGACATCTCAAGGTCGAGCTGCGTGAACTCGAGTTGGCGGTCCGCACGGAAATCTTCGTCGCGAATGCATTTGCAGATCTGAAAGTAGCGATCCATGCCGGAGATCATCAGGATCTGTTTGAAGATTTGCGGAGACTGCGGCAGCGCGTAGAACTGGCCGTGATGGATCCGGCTCGGCACGAGGCAGTCGCGCGCGCCTTCGGGCGTGGAGCGCGTAAGGAGCGGCGTTTCGATTTCGAAAAACCCCAGCTCGCTGAGCGTCTTGCGCATCGTAAGGACGATCTGGTGCCGCAGCTCGATGTTGCTGTGCAGCTTTGGCCGGCGCAGGTCGAGATACCGGTAGCGCAGACGGGTCTCTTCGCTCGCCGTGACTTCATCTTCGATCTGGAACGGAGGCGTTTTCGACGTGTTCAGGATCCAAAGCTGCGTGGCCATGACTTCCACTTCGCCAGTCGATAGGTCCGGGTTCGACTTCTGACGCTTCGCGACTTTTCCCTTCACCGCGACGACGAACTCCGAACGCAGCTCCTCGGCCTTCTTGTGGGCGGCGCCGTCGATCTCCTTGTTGAATACGATCTGCGCGATGCCCGCGCGGTCGCGCAAGTCGATGAAAATCAGCTGGCCAAGGTCGCGGCGCCGGTGCACCCAGCCCATCAATATCACTTCCTTGTCCGCGTCTGCGGCGCGCAGCGCCCCGCAATAATTTGTGCGTTTCAGCTCGCCCAATGTGTCAAGCACGTGGTCCTCGTTTCTCCGCCTGCAAAGTTTCAAGCAATTCGGTCTGGTTCAGTTTCTTCTGAACTGCGTCCACCAACCGTTTCAATGTAAACGTGCCGGACGCGACTTCGTCACTGCCGATAATCAACGCGTAATGCGCGCCGAGCCGATCGGCAAGGTTCAGCAGTTTTTTAAACTTCATGTCTTCGCCGGGCAGCTCCACGTCGAAACCTGCCTCGCGTAGCGTGTGCGCGATCTTCACGGCTGTCGGGTACGTATCCATGCCCATCCACGCGACGAAAACGTCGAGGCCGGGTTGTGTGGGTACATTCCCTGATTCCTGAATCGAGAGGATTGAGCGGTCGCTGCCGATGGCGAAACCGATCCCCTTCGTTGGTTGGCCGCCGAGCAATTCGACGAGCCCGTCGTAGCGTCCGCCGCCGCAAACGGCGTTCTGCGAGCCGAGGCCTTCCGCGATGACTTCGAAAGTTGTTCGCGTGTAGTAGTCGAGGCCGCGGACCAGGCGCCAGTTTTCTTCAAACGTGATTCCGCGCAGCGCGAGTTCTTTCTTCAGGCCGGCGTAGTTTTCACGGCACGCGTCGCATAGGTGGTCCGCAATGCGTGGCAGTTTCGCGATGATTTCCTGCTCGTGCGGCACTTTTGAATCGAGCACGCGAAGCGGATTCGTGTCGATACGCCGCTGGCTGTCCGCGCCGAGCTGTTCTTTCACCTTCTGCAACTCCGTACGCAGAAGCTCCACGTAGGCCGGTCTGCAATTCTTGTCGCCTATCGAGTTGATGTAGAGCGTCGTGCGCGTCAGGCCCACGCGGCGGAAGAACACCATCAACATCTCGATCACTTCCGCGTCGATTGCCGGGGCGTCCGAGGGGCCCAGCACTTCCGCGCCGATCTGGTAGAACTGTCGGTAACGTCCCTTCTGCGGCCGCTCGCGCCGGAACATCGGCCCGATGTAATACAGCTTCACGTTGCCGGGCAGCGCATGCATCCCGTGCTCGATGTACGCGCGCATCGTGCTCGCAGTAGCTTCCGGCCGCAGTGAAATCAAATCGGCGGGATCAGTCGCGCCATCCGTCGAACTCGACCGGTCCGCGAATGTGTACATTTCTTTCGAAACGATGTCCGTCTCGCCGCCAACGGAACGCGCGAAGAGCGAGGTCTCCTCGAAAATGGGGAGCCGGATCTCGCGAAAGTTGTAGCTCTCGAACGTGTCGCGCGCCGTCTCCTCGAACCAGTTCCATAGCGCCGAATCCGGCGGCAGAATGTCGCGCGTGCCTTTAATCGCTCTGAATTGTTTCCGTTCGCTCATCACGCTGTGGGTTCGGCCCTGTAGATTTCTTTGTATTCAAAATAATTCTGTGCGTAGCGGTCGATCGAAGCCTGATCCTCGTCCGTCAATGGTCGGCGAACTTTGCCCGGCGATCCCATCACGAGACTACCCGGCGGGATCACGGTGCGTTCGGGAATCAGAGTCCCCGCGGCCACGATTGAGCCCGTGCCGATCACCACGCCGTTCAGAACGATGCTGCCCATTCCGATCAAGCAGCGCGACTCGACGGTGCAGCCGTGGAGCGTCACACTGTGCCCGACCGTGACGTTGTCGCCCAGCACGAGCGGATTCGTATCGCGC
>JBEKJW010000423.1:0-2513 GCA_050011035.1 Candidatus Acidiferrales bacterium | reverse complement strand
ATGTCCCAACCGGCGGCGAAGGTGTGCGCGGTGTCGACGCAGATGCCGACAGGGTGATCGCGCAGCAAATCGAGAATGGCGCGCAACTCTTCAAACTTTGCGCCGACCGAGGCGCCGTGGCCCGCGGTGTTTTCGAGCAGGATCACAAGGTCGCCGAGCTTCAGGCCTCGGGCGGCTTTGCGAATGCCCTCGGCGATAGAGATGATGGCGGCTTCGGGCGTGGTGTCGCGGCTGCTGCCCGGATGAATCACGAGAAAATCCGCGCCGAGAGCGGCGGCGCGAACGAGTTCGCCGTGAAACGCCTGAACCGAGCGGGCGCGCAGCACGGGATTGGGCGACGCAAGGTTGACCAGGTAATTGCAGTGGATGACGAGCGGGCCGAGGCCGAGTTCCTTGCGGCGATCGCGAAAGCGCTTCGCATCGGCTTCCGCAATACGCGAGACTCCGCGATCCCACATGCGCGGGCTCGAAGAGAAAATCTGCAACGCGTTGGCGCCGAGGCCGTGGGCGATTTCGAGCGAGGCGGAGATATCCCCCGCGATGGAGGTGTGGATGCCAATGCGCGTGCTGCCGTCTTTCCAAGATGGGATTTCGGGAGCGGGAGGCGGTTCCGGGCGGTATTCGTCGGAATCGTCGAAGGCCAGGCTAATTGAGCGGGTATCTTCTGCCATTTCAAGTGTTTCCGGAGGGCGCGACGCGGGCTGGAGCGTCGAGAGGATACACTACAGCCGCTTCGTGGCGACCTGCTGAAACATTGATTGTAGTGGAAATTCGCGCGCGGCGCAAACGGCATGCGCGAGACGCCGGCGATTGCTTTCAGCGAGCTTCAAACGCCGCGTGATACGAAACTTCTCCCTGTGGGACGGCTTCGCCAAACGCCAAGCTCTGGAAATACTCTGGCGGGACGTTCGGGTATCGAAGGCGCGGGTCGCTGACGAATCCGAATCGGACGTAGTAGCTGGGACCACCGAGGACGACTAATCCGCGCGCAGGAATGCGACGAAGGCGATCAAGCCCTTCACGAATCAGCGCACGACCGATGCCTCTGCGCTGCCGATCGGGCCGGACGGAAACAGGCCTGAGACCGTACCAACCGTTCGCGTCACCGTTGATCGTCACCGGACTGAAAGCGACATGACCGATCACTTCGCCGTCGTCTTCGGCAACGAGAGAAATCGCGAGCGCGCCCGATGCTCTAAGCGCGTCAACGATAGCCGCTTCGGTGTGGCTAGTGTGCGGTGCATTCAAGAACGCGGACGTGGTGACGGCTCGGATTGCGTGCGCATCTCCGTCACGTTCTGAACGAATTTCCATCGACGACTTCCGCTCCGGTGACCTGCCCAAAATACGAAAGGCACAAAGCTGATTCGAGAATCAGGCTTCGTGCCTCAATGAAAACTGTGTCCGCGTGAATTAAACGCTCAGTCGCCGAGGGCGGCGGCGGAGGCTGCGCCGTAAAAGCTGTACCAGGGCTTTGCGGCGCCCAGGTGCGCGTTGACGTTCTCGATGTTCTTCACGCCCTGATCGGCGAGCCAGTCTTCGAGAGGCTTCACGCCGCCCTTGGCATAGATGGGAATCGCGTCTTTCCATGTGGCGCGGCCGCACAGTACGCCGGAAAACGGCGTGCCGGAATCGGAGGCGAGATCGAGAGTTTCGGTGAAGACGTCATTGCTGACGCCCGCCGAGAGATAGATGAACGGCTTTTTCGCGGCAGAGGCAGCTTTGCGGAAAAGTTCCTTGGCTTCGTCGCGCGAGTACGCGGATTCGCCCTTGCAGGCCTTGGTTCCGGCGACGTAGGCCATGTTCACGGGAACTTCGACTTTCAAAATGTCGACGCCATATTGCGGCTTCGAAAATTCTTCCATGCTCTTCGTCACGATTTCGGGCTTTTTCTTGGCGTATTCGAGGCTCTTCTCGTCGCCGCCTTCCACGTAGCCGACGAGCTCAAGGAAGAACGGGACGTCGGCGGCGGTACATTCACCGGCGATGCGTTCGGTCCAGGCGTGCTTGATGTCGTTAATCTCGGCCGGATCGAAGGGCGTGTAGTAGAGCAGAATTTTGATGCAGTCGGCACCAGCGGCGACTAGGCGCTTCACGGACCAATCCGAGAGAAGGTCGGGCAAGCGGCCGGGGCGCGTGTTGTCGTAGCCGCTGTCCTCGTACGCGAGCAGCAGACCGGACTTCGGGGCGCGAGCCTTAGCGGCGGGCAGGCCGTATTCGGGATCGAGAAGAATCGCGCTGGCGTGCGGAGTGAGCGCCTTGGAAACGGCGGTCTTGAACTCCTCGAGCATCTGCGGCGGGACATCTTTTTTGTCGATGCCCTTTTCCTTGGCGAAGTAGCTCTTCAGCGAGCCGCGCTGATCCATCGCCGCCGCGGCGATCACGCCGCGAGAATCGCTAACCGCTTCCAGGCCTTTGCGTTTGCCAGGAGTGATCTTCATTTCAGGCCTCCACCGAATATCGAGGGTGCGCTATTTGTGCGGCGTGCAGTTTAGCATGGCCGGTTCGAATCA
>JBEKJW010000422.1:0-3623 GCA_050011035.1 Candidatus Acidiferrales bacterium | reverse complement strand
CGAGCGCAGCTAACAGAAGAACTTAAAGTGGGATAGCCGACCCGGCTGTCATCCGACGAGCAAATGCCTACGCTACCTCCAGCTCATCGACGGATCAACTAAGTCCGCAACGGGAGACTCAGTGCACTTCTGATTTCAGCTCAGCCCGTCTCCTCTACCCGGCAATGAGCTTCGTCTTTCGTTTGAGTAGTTGCCCGTAGGATGACAGCCGGGTCGGCTATCCCACGATCACGGCTATACCGCTGCGTTCGGAGGCGCGTTGACTTGCGCATCGGGCAAACCTAAGATGTGGCCCGATGACGGACGCGCCTTCGCTAGTCGGCCAAACTATCTCGCATTACAAGGTGATCGAGCGGCTCGGCGGCGGAGGCATGGGCGTCGTCTACCGCGCCGAAGACACCAAGCTCGGACGCATGGTGGCGCTGAAGTTCCTGCCTGACGACGTCTCCAACGACAAAGTGGCGCTCGACCGGTTCCTGCGCGAAGCGCGCGCGGCCGCGGCGCTGAGCCATCCCAACATCTGCACGATTTTCGAAATCGGCGAGTTCGAAGGCCGCAGCTACATCGCGCTCGAACTCCTAAAAGGCGCGACGCTGAAGCACCGCATCAGCGCCGGGCCGCTCGCGCTCGAGACGCTGCTCGATTCCGGCATTCAGGCCGCCGACGCTCTCGACGCGGCGCATCACGAAAACATCATCCATCGCGACATCAAGCCCGCGAATCTTTTCCTCACCGATCGCGGGCAAACGAAGGTTCTCGACTTCGGCCTCGCGAAGGTGGTGGCGTCGGGCGCCCCGAGCGGATACACCGAAACCGGCGGCGCATCGGCAGCCGCAGCGATAGACGATGTGAACTTGACCAGCCCCGGCGTTGCCGTCGGCACCGTCGCGTATATGTCGCCCGAGCAAACGCTGGGCAAAGACCTCGACGCGCGCACCGATATCTTTTCGCTCGGCGTGGTGATTTACGAGATGGCGACCGGACGCCAGGCGTTTTCCGGCTCCACGTCCGCCGCGATTTTCGACGCGATTCTGAATCGAGCTCCTGTAGCGCCGGTGCGCGTGAATCCCGATGTACCCGCCGAACTCGAGCGCTCAGACGGCGGCGGACCTCCGCGCCGATCTGAAGCGGCTACAGCGCGATTCGAGTTCGGGACGCACCCCAATCAGCACCGTCGGCGCCGATCCACCGAGCGGTAGTTCCCTTTCAACGCCCGGCTCCTCAGGAGGCGCGGCTCCGCCTCCGGGCTCGGGTTCGGCAGCGAACGCGACTCCCGCCTCACCATCGAGTACGTCAGGCAGCGGCTCGGGCAGCGCCGCCATCGTCTACGGCGAAGCAAAAAAACACAAAGGCAAAGTGATCGGCGCTCTCGCCGTGCTGGCAATTCTCGTCGCAGCGCTCGCCGCGTTCTACATCTACAAAAACCGCAAGCCTGCCTTCGTCCTGAGCACGCAGGACATGAAAATCGAGAAACTCACGCAGTCCGGCAAAGCCGCGGGCGTCGCGATTTCGCCGGACGGCCAATACGTAGTCTACGTCCTACGCGATGGCGAAATGGAAAGCCTCAACGTCCGCCAGGTTGCCACGGGCAGCGACGTCCAAATTCGCCCGCCCGCCGTCGTTGTCTATTACGGCCTCACGTTTTCTCCCGACGCGAACTACATTTATTTCACTGAGTCCTCGAAAGACAATCCGCTTTACAGCTCACTCTACAAAATGCCGGTTTTGGGCGGCAGCCCGCAGAAAATCATCGACGACATCGACACTTCCATCAGCTTTTCGCCCGACGGCAAACAGTTCGCCTTCGTGCGCGGCGACACCGACAAAAACGAAGCCGATTTATACATTGCCGATGCGAATGGCTCGAACGCCCGATCGATCATCGCGATCCCCGGCAACGTGTCCTCTCAGGGACTGATCCGCCCCGCGTGGTCTCCTGACGGGAAAACAATTCTATTTTCTACGCTGGCTCGAACCGGCGGCGGCAAAATCACCGAGGTGAACGCGGCAAACGGCGCGACCCGAATTCTCTATGAGACCAGAGGCGCCGTTGGCCCAGCCGTCTGGATGCCGGACGGAAATTCGTTTCTCGTTCCGATCCGGGACGAAGGCGGCCCGAGAATGCCGGGCCAGCTGTGGACGATTTCCTATCCATCCGGCCAGGCGCACCGGCTGACCAACGACCTCACGGACTACAGTTTGCAGTGGCTGGGCATGACGCGCGACGCGTCTGCCTTCGTCTCGGTGGACTTCAGCTACACCGTCGACGCCTTCGTGTCGCATGCGCCGGACTTTTCGCAGGTGACTCCGCTCCATTCGAATGGCGGCGCCGCGTACTACGTGGCTGCCATGAGCGCGGAACGGGTGCTGCTGGCCACGCGCAGCGGAGAATTTTTCTCCGCGAATTACGACGGCTCGCAACAAACGCAGCTTCCGGTGGGCGATCGCAACATCACCTTCGCCAATCCCTGCCTCACCGGCGACTACATCGCCTATTCCGCAAACGTCGATGGAAAATCCGACGCGTGGCGAATGAACGCCGACGGTTCGAATCCCATTCAGTTGACGCACGACGGAAACGTCACGCTGCCCTTCTGTGCACCGAACGGCAAGTTCGTGACCTACTTCACCGGCAGCGACCGCGGTGACTGGATGGTGGGAATCGGCGGCGGTGCACCGGTGAAACTCAACATGCCGCATAAAATTTCGCCGATCGCGCGAGTCTCGCCGGACGGAAAGCTGATCGCCTATGACGCCGAGGATGCGCAGGACATCTCGCGGCCACGCCGCAACACCGCCGTTCCGCTCGACGGCGGCCCCGCCGTCTTTTCGAACCCTGTGCTTCCGGGAACATCGCCAGCGGCGATTCCAGCGTGGTCGCCCGACGGACTGGCGATTGATGTCCCGGTGACTCGCGGCGGCATCGGAAATTTATGGCGCCAGCCGAACCACGGCGAGCCGAAGCAGCTCACAAATTTCACTTCGCTGGAGATGATTAATTTCTCGTGGTCGCCCGACGGCAAGACGCTCTTCACCGTCCGCGGCTCCCGCACCAACGACATCGTGCTGCTACAAACCCAAAAACCACAGTAGCGTGGGATAGCCGACCCGGCTGTCATCCTACGAGCGCCACCCGATACTGGCAACCACCCTTGCCGTACCCGCCAACAAAATAGGCGAGAACGGTTGTGGAATAGGCACGTTCTGCCTGTGATTTCGTTCGTGCCTCCGCAAAAGCAACCCACAGACAAGACTTGTCTATTCCACAAGCGTCCTCACCTAATGTGATTGCGCCGAGCCCTGCGATCTCCGCCAGCATTGCGTGCGTATGAATTTGTGGAACTTCGCTGGCTCCTTCACGTCAATACATACAGGACCGCTCGTGCGGCGAAGACATCACAGTGGAGAGGAGCTAGGAGGAACGATCATGCGGAATACAAAGTGGAAATTTGCGGGGGCGCTCGCTGCGGCATTGATGCTGGTTGCGACGCTGGCATACGGGGCGCCGCAGACGGCGACGAATTTTGCGGGAACCTGGACCGTTGACATGCACGGTGGCGGTGGACCGGGAGGCGGCGGCAACGGCGGTGGTGGTGGCAACGGCGGTGGCGGCGGAAACGGAG
>JBEKJW010000421.1:0-2548 GCA_050011035.1 Candidatus Acidiferrales bacterium | reverse complement strand
AGACGTGCGCTGGGTTCGGCGCTGAAGCATCGCGACAACGCGCACGATGCGCGCGTGGTGGTGTGGCTGGATTCGCTGCGTGCCGACGCGGTGTACGGCTGGCGTCGCCTTGCGCGGAGCAAAGTTACCACTGCCGCAGCGGTTATCTCGCTCGGACTTGCGATTGGGGCGTGCACCGCGGCGTTTCGGCTCGCGGATGCGCTCTTGTGGCGGCCGCTCCCCATCGCCGCGCCGCATGAAATCTACGCTTTCGGCATCGCAGGGGAAGACTACTCCGGCAAGCCAACGGTGGACGAGTACAGCTCGTATCCCATGTACAAGCAGCTTCGCGACGCCGCGAAAGGCGACGCCGACCTGTCCGCAATATCGATCGTGGGACACGAAGACGTGAGCTTCGCGGGCGGCGAACCGGAACGTGTCTATTTGCAATACGTCTCGGGCTCAATGTTCGATTCGTTTGGCCTGAATCCTGTCATGGGCAGGCTGCTCACATCACACGACGACGAGAAGCCTGCCGCGAACCCGTACGCTGTGATCAGCGCGGAATACTGGAAGCGCCGTTTCCAGAAGGACCCAGGAGTTGTGGGACGCACTTTCAAGTTTGGCGACCGCGTTTATGAAATTGTTGGCGTCATAGCGCCACCGTTCACCGGTACCGAGCCGGGCAAGATGGTGGACGTCTTCGTTCCGATGTCCATGAATCAGTACATCGAGATGCCCCTGCTGGAGTTCATGCGAATTCTGGCACGCATACCGAACGGCGAAACGCCTCAACATCTCGCCGCAAGACTCCAACCCGCACTTCACTCATTTCTGCAGGAACAACTGAATCTGAGACACGGCATACCGCCGAGCCTTCGCGAGCGGATCATTGCGCGGACGCTTGCGATCCGGCCCGCGTCGTCGGGATCTTCGATTCTGCAGAAAGACAACGAGCGGCCCTTGCTGGCGCTATGCGTGTTGAGCCTGCTGGTGCTGCTGGTTGCGTGCGCCAACGTGGCGAACCTTGTGACCGCGCAAACGGCAGCGCGTGAACGCGAGCTAGCGCTTCGGGTTTCGATCGGCGGGGGCACGCGTCGCCTGGTGCAACTTGTGCTTATGGAAAGTGCGTTGATGGGTGCGTTGGCCGCGGTATTTGGCGCGGCATTCGCGTGGCGGGCTGCGCCGTTCGTGACTCGGATGATCAATCCGCCGGACGATCCCGTGCGGCTCGCGCTGCCGGCGGATTGGAGGATGTTTGGATTTCTCGTGGTGACAGCGTTCATCGTCACACTGCTTTTCGGCCTCGCGCCCGCGTTGCGCGCTTCGAGAGTCGATCCGGCGAGCGCGCTCAAAGGTGGCGAGAAACCTCATTCGAAACGGCGGCTGATGTACGCGCTGATCGCGGCGCAGGTAGCGTTCTGCGTGGCTGTGCTGCTCGCGGCAGGAATATTCGTGAAGACGTTCGAACGCCTCACGCACCGGCCGCTTGGTTTTTCACCCGAGCGCGTCCTGACTATCTACGCAGGCTTCGACGCAAAGCAACCCGCGCAGACCTGGGACAACCTCGTGCAAGATCTGGCGCGGCAACCGGGCGTCGAGTCGGCGGCCTTGGGTGCGTGGGCGCTGGTCGATGGCACGAATTGGATTTCCGGCGTGACGATCAACGGAGAGCAGCTCCGCACAGAAATACCCGTAAACACCTTTGAATGCACGCCCGGATGGATCGAGACAATGCGCGTCCAGGTTCTTGAAGGCCGCGCGTTCAACGCGAGCGACACGGCCCCCGGTTCGGCGATGGTGAACCAGGCCTTCGCGAAGCTGAACTTTCCGGGCGAGAGATCCCTCGGCAAGCCGTTCGCGCGAAGCACAGGCGACGGCCCACCGGACAAATTCATGATCGTGGGCGTGGTCGGCGACACGTGTTACGACAACCTGCGCGATTGCGCGAAGCCGATTATATTTTTGCCGAATCGCGAAGGTCCCGGGCTGCCTGCGATGACACGGTCCGGCGTCTTCACACTGAAGACGGAGTCGCCAAATCCGTCAGCTCTCGCGGCGGCATTGCGGGCTGAGCTCGCGCGCATCGCGCCGTCGCTGCACGTCATGAACGTCCGCACGGAGCAGGAAGTGCTGAATTCACGGACATTGCAGGAGCGGCTGCTCTCGACGCTCGCCACGTTCTTTGCGGCGGTGGCGCTGGTGCTGGCGGGCGTCGGCCTTTACGGAGTGCTGGCGTATTCGGTGATCAAGCGGCGGCGCGAAATCGGAATTCGCATCGCGGTGGGCGCTCAGCCGGCGCACATCGCGCGCACGGTGATCGTGACAGCGTACGCGATGGTGATTTTGGGCGCGGCTGTGGGGCTGGCGGCTGGAGCGGTTGCAGTGCGGCCACTGCAGTCGCTGTTTTATGAGGTGAAGCCGACGGATGCGTCAGCTCTGGCCGGTCCGGCAATTGCGATTTTTGCGGCGGCGATTGTGGCAGCGGTGCCGGCGGTGATTCGGGCGGTGAGAATCGATCCGGTGATTTTGTTGAGGGCGGAGTAAACGGGTGCGGGGACGTCATGCC
>JBEKJW010000420.1:0-2550 GCA_050011035.1 Candidatus Acidiferrales bacterium | reverse complement strand
CCTTCGATGCGCACTAAAAGCAAATTCGCGGCGTTTGCACACGCAATCAGCAGCACACCGCCGATGGAGCCCATCAATACCCAGAGCACGCCGCCAATATCGCCGACTACGTCTTCTTTGAGCGGATGAAGCGCGGGCGCGATTCGCGCGCTGTCAAATAGCTTGATACTGAAGCCCTCCGGTGCAGGAAAGCTTCGAATCACGACGGGAAGCAACCGGGCCACATCCGAATTCGCGCGCTCGATCGTGACGCCGGGTTTCAAGCGGGCGAGTCCTTCGAAGCTGTAGTTTCCGAGTTTCAGCTTCGCGCGGTCGAACTGCAGCGGCATGAAAAATTGCGCGTCGGTTTGGTCGAGAAAGACGAAGTTCTTCGGCAGTACACCGATAATCTGGTGCGGCTTGCCGTCGATTGTCATCGTGCGGCCTACTGCGGAAGGATCACCACCGAATTTGCGCTGCCACATGCCATAGGTAAGGACGATCGTATCGGGCGAGTTCGGATCGCAATCGGCGCGATTGAATGCGCGGCCCTGAATCGCGTTCACGCCCAGCAGCGGCAGGATGCCGTCAGTTATGTCCATGCCATAAACTTGCTCGGGCTCGCCGCTGCCCGTGACGCTCACCGAGTCGCCGACATACATGCCGATGTCCTGGAACGACTGATTCTGGTCGCGAAGAATGAAGTACGTTGAAGGGGAGATATTCAGCTGGGGAATTTTAATTCCCGGCGCCGTCAGCCACACCCCAACGAGTTCGCTCGGCTTCGGATACGGTAGCGGTTTCAGCAGGACACCGTTCAGCACGCCGAAGATCACCGCGTTCGCGCCTACGCCTGCCGCCAGCGTGATAATCGTCACGATAGTGAAGAGTGGCGCGCGCCCCAGACGGCGCAACACTTGTCTGAGCTGCGTGGTAAACGTACCCATCGGGTGCCTCCATTCTGCGATTGTCGTCGACGAGCGCTATGTGCTCAGGCGGATTGCTCCCACTCACTGTTACGTCCCTTGAACGGCGGAAGTTCCAAAGCGTCAGGAGTTTCTTGCGGAAATCTCGCCGGTGTCTCAAGCGTTCGCTATCGAACACTCGTGAGTGATTCGTTGGCCTGTGCAGGCGGGTTGCGCAGGAACAGTCGTGGCAGCATCCGTGCGCGGCGATATCACTTCAGTCACGCGTATTTGTTGCCGCAAAACCGAGATCGGGACGCTCAGATTGGCACTTAGCGACGACCTGCCGACAACGCCAGCTCAGAAAGGCCGGGAAGTCGAAGCTGTCTCTCGCACCGTCGGATCGTCGTCGGGCATTCCTGAACTGGACGGCCTCCGGCTCGCTAGCCTCAGCGTCATCTTCTTTCATTACACGGCGGGCGAAGGCCAGGTCGCCCGCGGCAGTTTCGCCGCACTACAACTGTGCTACATTCCAACTTCCGCGACCGGCTAGAAGCGGCGCCGCTGGTGCGTCAGTCGACACGATGAATCGCAAATCGAATTTGTTTGCTCTGTTCGCGATCGTTGCGGCATTTGTGGTCGCAGTCGCTGCCACGGCGCAATCCGGCGTACCGCAAAACGCGCTTCCCCATCTCGAAAAGCGCGGCAACGTGACGCAACTCGTCGTCGACGGAAAGCCGTTCCTCATCCTCGGCGGCGAGATGCACAATTCCAGTTCCTCCAGCGTCGAGTACATGAAGTCTGTCTGGCCTCACCTCGCCACTATGCACCTCAATACAGTTTTGCTGCCGGTGGCGTGGGAGACGATCGAGCCGCGCGAGGGACAATTTGATTTCAGCAACGTCGATGGCCTGCTCGAAGGCGCACGAGCGAACAATCTCAAAATTGTGGTGCTCTGGTTTGGCGCGTGGAAAAACACTTTCTCGAGCTACGCACCGGCCTGGGTAAAGTCGGATCTCGACCGCTTTCCTCGCGTGCAACTCAGCGATGGGCGCGGCACCGAGCGTCTCTCGCCGTTCAGTACAAATGTTCGCGACGGCGACGCCCGCGCCTTCGCGAAACTCATGGCTCATCTGCGCGACGCCGATCAGACAGATCATACCGTCCTACTCGTCCAGGTTGAGAACGAGGTTGGCGTGATCCCCGAATCCCGCGATCACTCTGCTGCCGGCGAGGCTGCATTCAAGTCGCCAGTTCCATCCGCGCTTACCGCATATCTCGAAAAGCATCGCGGCACGCTTGAGCCCGAACTGCGCTCGGTATGGGAATCGGTCGGCGCGAAGCAGTCGGGCACTTGGCAGGAAACCTTCGGCGCTGCCCCACTCACCGACGATCTTTTTATGGCGTGGCAGTACGCAACCTACATCGACCACATCGCCGCCGCTGGAAAAACCGAGTACGCATTACCGATGTACGCCAACGCCGCGTTGATACGCCCGAACTACGAACCGGGCCAGTACAATAGCGGCGGCCCGCTTCCGCACTCTCTCGATGTCTGGCGAGCGGCTGCTCCTTCACTCGATTTCTTTTCGCCCGATATTTATTTCAATGAGTTCGCCTACTGGGCCGGCCGTTACGCGCGTCCTGGCAATCCGCTCTTCATCCC
>JBEKJW010000419.1:0-2553 GCA_050011035.1 Candidatus Acidiferrales bacterium | reverse complement strand
ACTCGTTTGGCTCGTCGGCTTTGACCACGACAGGTTTTTTGAACAGACGCCGGACGGCCAAGCCGCCAACCACTAGCGCCGTAACAAGAATCGCGACGGCGGCAACTTTCAAATAACGCCCTGCAGGTAAGGGAGATTCGGCAAGTCTTCGGTCGTTTACCGACTCCGAGATGGTTTCAAGCGCGTTTCGCACATCAGCCGCACGATCGAATCTCCGCGCGGGTTCTTTTGCAAGACAACGCATGACGACCGTGTCGAAGCCTGTCGAGAGGTGACTATTGACCGTCGAGGGGCGTTCAGGAGTTTTGTTAATTATTTCTGCGATCAGCGCAACCGCGTTCATAGCGCGGAATGGTCGCCGTCCCGTGCCAGCCTCGTACAAAACCGCACCCAGAGAATAAATATCGCTCCGGAAGTCGGACGGCTCGCCTTTCAGTTGTTCAGGAGCCATGTAGGGAAGAGTGCCAGCTCCGTCAGAAGCGTTTTGCGAACTCTGAGTCTGATCCTTTTCGTTGCCGCGATGGAAAATGGCTAAGCCAAAATCGAGGACCTTCGCGTCTCCGGTCCGCGTCAGCATGATATTCGAGGGCTTGATATCCCGATGGACGACGCCCACCTTCGACGCTTCGTCCAGTGCGCTCGCTACCTGGATCCCGATTCGGATGACCGATTCCTGCGGAAGGGCACTGCCTGCGATGGTTGTCGCGAGATCAGATCCCTGGACATACTCCATTACGAGGAACGCAATTCCGTTTTCGACGTTGAAATCGTACACGTGTGCGATGTTGGGATGATTTAATCTGGATAACGCGAGGGCTTCTTTTCGGAGTCGCTGTTGCGACCGTTCATCGCAAAGCAACGTTTCAGGGAGAACCTTGATCGCAACATCTCTTTCAAGCCGCTGGTCTCTGGCCCGGTAGACGACACCCATTGCACCTGAGCCGATTTTGTTGAGGATTACATAATGGCCGAGAGTTTTTCCGACCATTTAGGAGGGCCTCTGCGCGAATCTTAGTCTGGCTCGCGCAGCAGAGTCAACGAATTGAGTCCGGCCGCGCACAATTCCCCAAAACGCGGATCCTTCAGCTAAACGAATAATAGTTGCGAATAAATGCTAAGGCGTGAAATCACCCAGCATGAAGAGATCAGATCGTCGCAGATTCAACAACGGTGCCCGACCAACCGAAAGAGAAGATGGCGTCGTCCGCGATAAGCGCATCGTCGTCTTGTTTAGCGAAGACGAGGTAGAACGAATGAACGAAAAGCGCGGCGCTGTTCCAGGCTCCGCTTATATCCGGCAGCTGGTTTTGGAGGATTTGAAGAAGTAACGATTTGAAGTAAGCGGGACGCCCGGTTGCTTAAGGAAACGTTGTTGGCCCTCGTGAAACAGGTTGAGTCGTCCCTTCGAGTCTCAAGCTTCCGCGATTGCGCGCTAGTCGCATCGGGTAACTAACCACTTAAACGTACCTGGGCGATCTGAAAGGACCGCCGACATCTGAGTCCGGGTTCCCCCTGAGCACCTTTGACAACGCGCAAAACGTACTGGTACATGCATCTCCGGCACCTCACAAAAAAAGAATTGACGTAACCATTTATATTCAGCATTTTGTGTGCGCCGGAGTGGACGGACTCCCGCCTTTTTTGCCTTTTCAACTTCGAGGAGAATCTCATGCGAACTTCGTTCGTATTGTGGATGCTGATCTTCGTGTGCCTGTCGGCGAGTGCGGTGCCAGCTTCGGCGCAACAAAGCGCGGCGCAAACGGCGGTGCCGCGATTGGTGCAGTTCAGCGGCCTCTTGAAAGACGCGGCCTCGCGTCCCGTTGCAGGCGTGTCGAGCGTGACTTTCGCGGTCTACGCCGACCAAGAAGGCGGTGCGGCACTGTGGTCGGAAACGCAGAACGTTCTCGCCGATTCGAACGGGCACTACTCGATCGTGCTCGGCGCTGCCACCGCTGGCGGATTTCCCGTCGAACTTTTCGGAACGGGACAGTCACGGTGGCTCGGCGTGACGGTGGCGCATCAGCCAGAAATTCCGCGCATTTTGATGGCCAGCGTTCCGTACGCATTGAAAGCTGGAGACGCCGAAACGCTTGGCGGCTTGCCCGCGTCGTCATACGTCACAGCGCAGCAGCTCGCTGCTTCGAACGCACGCTCGGTCTCTTCGATCGTCGGCAGCAACACGACAGTTGTCGCGACACCTGGAATCGCAGCTTCGGCTCAGTCCGCCACGACGGAGAGCGCCCAATCGTCCGTGATTCAAGCTAACCCCGCTGGCAGCGGCACGACGGACTACATCCCACTTTGGACTTCCGGCTCGAACCTCGGCAATTCGATCCTCTTCGAATCAGGCAGCAAAATGGGCCTGGGCACCACAACCCCTCAATCGACGCTCGACATCAACGGCGGTGAAATTCTGCGCGGCGGCTTCTACGAGTTTCCGCAAGGCACCGCGGACGAGTATTTCGGCCAGCCCTCGCACTCTTTTCAGTGGATGGCTTCTCTATTCAACAGCTCCACCAACGCGCCCGAATACCACGCCTTCGGCTTCCGCGC
>JBEKJW010000418.1:0-2559 GCA_050011035.1 Candidatus Acidiferrales bacterium | reverse complement strand
AGATGTTCCTGTGTAAGGCCTTTTACGGTCGCCGCGGTTCCCACCGGCATGAACGCCGGAGTATCGATCGTGCCGTGTGGAGTGGTGATGCGGCCCAGGCGCGCGCCGGTCGGATCAGTGGCGAGAACTTCAAACTTGAACGGGCCGTGCTGGTTTTGCGGCGAGGCTGGGTCCATCCAGCCCAGTTTATCACCCTGTCTATCAGGAGAACGCAGCGGCCAGGCCAGTCTTGACCAATGTCCACACGATGAAGAGCGATAGAACGATTCCGAACGCCTTTC
Source organism: Candidatus Acidiferrales bacterium (assembly GCA_050011035.1). Lineage (GTDB taxonomy): Bacteria > Acidobacteriota > Terriglobia > Acidiferrales > UBA7541 > Palsa-295. Next base: position 2,278 of record JBEKJW010000418.1, on the reverse strand, counting down.
CCACCGACAAGCGCTTCGGCTCGACTGCGCTGAATCCAAACGCCATCAACAGCATGTTCCAGAACGCAAAGATGTCGATCGATCCGAGCAGCGTCTTCAGCCACTTCGCCGTGTCGTCAGGCATGAACGCGCCAACATTCGACGCAACCAGGCTATTGATATCGACCGTCGATGGGTCCTTCAAGAACAGAATCAATATCCCCAACAGTCCGGCGATTATTCCAGGGCCGACCCATGCGTGCGCGACGATTCCCATCGCTTGTGAGTATGTCGGCCGGATTCCTGCAACCACCATGAATCCGAGCAGCAACACTCCGGCGACAATCAGCAGGGCAATGAAAAGCCCGAACACGCCCGCGATGTAGCCGATTTTCGACGCCCATTTCACCTGGGTGTCGAGCATCTGGTCGCGCTGTTCGGGCGTCATGTTTTCCATTTGCTTCTGCACGCGCTCGCTCTGTTCGTTCTGACGAATCATGGCGCTTCTCCAGCCGACTCGTTGGCTGAAGAGGTAAATCGTCGTCAGCGAGAAGATCATCATGATGACTAGTGGTACGATCCACGTCGGCCGGGCCGCGATCGACGCAAATGTGGGCTTCGGACTGATGATCACGCCGAGGATTCGGCTGAAGGCGTTGTCGTTGCCAACAGGCTCGGGCGTCGGAATGGCTGCGGGCGTTGTGACGTCGGACATCGAGATCCTCCTGAGCGCGCGATCGATTCGTTGCTGGATTTGATTACGTGCGGGGCGGCGGAAAATTTCACGTCATCGAGCGGCGATGATAGCCGCGATCTCGATGGTTGGACACGCCCCGGTCCAGCACCTAAGTGGCGCGAGTTTACCTTATTTCGGCGGGAGTATTGCCAAAGAACCGCCGACGTTACGCGGGAATTTCAGGAACGGCGGCGACGAGCGCTTGTGTGTAGGGATTTTCCGGGGCGCTCAGCACTTTTTCGACTGAGCCCGATTCGACGATCTGCCCCGCCTTCATCACTGCCACTCGATTCGCGAGTTGCGCCACCACCGGCAGGCTGTGCGAAATCAGAATCAGCGTGAGCGCGAATTCTTGCTGCAAGCGCGCAAGCAGCTCAAGCACCTGCGCACCGACCGAAACATCGAGTGCCGAAACAGGCTCGTCGGCGATCAGCAGCTCCGGCCTGAGGATCAGCGCTCGCGCGATTCCGATGCGCTGCCGTTGACCCCCGGAGAATTCGTGTGGGTAGCGCGCTTGTGCCGCAGCTCCTACGCCGACCGCTTCCAGAATTTCAGAAACGCGCTGCGAACGCTGGCTGCGAGAGAGTTGCGGTTCGTGAATCGCAAGCGGCTCTCCAACAATCGCACCCACGCTCATTCGCGGATTCAGCGACGCCATCGGATCCTGAAACACCATCTGCATGCCGCGCCTCAGCCGCCGCAGTTCCTCTCCCTTCGCGGCCAGCAAGTCTTCGCCGCGGAACGTGAGCGTCCCCGAATCCGGTTCGATCAGGCGCAGCGCGATCCGCGCGACCGTGGTCTTTCCCGAGCCCGATTCACCCACGATGGCGAGCGTCTCGCCACGCGCGACGGTGAAGCTCACGCCGTCGACCGCTACGAAACGGCGGCCCGATTGCGTGAGCGCGCCATGCGATGCGGAGTAGGTCTTCCGCAGATCGCGTGCTTCGAGGATCGTCTCGGCGGGCATGGTCACATTTTTTCCGCCGCGATGTAGAGCGCGTTGTTGCACATCTCGATGTCGGGCCGCTCCGGGGGAGTCGCCGGATCGATCGCCATGAGTTTCGGATGGAAGCCGGCGAGGTCGCTTTCGAGGGTCGATTCCATCAGCCGGCGCGCCTCTTCATAACGCGCATCGCCGCGGTGCCATCCCGCCACGTGCAGCCAGTGATCGAACGAGCGCGTCAATTCTTCGAATTTCATGTCGATTAGGCGGAGGCCCGCTTGATCGAACAGCGACATGAATTCGCGGCGCATCAGCGAACGCGTGTGCGACGGGTCGCGCGCGATCTCGATGGCGTTCGCCGCTTCGGAAGCGCCCGGCGTGTCCGGCACAAGAATGTCGATGATGCCGACGCGCCCACCGCGCTTCACCACACGGGCCATTTCGCGCACCATGCGCGCCTGGTCGGGAACGTGGTGAAGGCTGTAGCTCGTGACGCAAAGATCGAGCGCGCCATCCGCGATCGGCAGTTGCTGCGCGTCTGCGCGCAGGAATCCGACATTGCTCAGGCCCTCGCTCTTCGCCGTTTCGCGTGCGCGCACGAGCATCGCCGGCGTCAGGTC
>JBEKJW010000417.1:0-2573 GCA_050011035.1 Candidatus Acidiferrales bacterium | reverse complement strand
ATTTACGGCAGCACGCGCAAAGGACGGTTCTGCGACACCGTGGTGCGCTGGGCCGTCGCCGAAATCATGAAAACGGGCGCGTTCGAACTCGACCAGATCGATCCGGCCGAGCCGCTCGCGTTGCACGATCGCATCCGGCGCGCGGACGCGTTCGTGATCGTGACGCCCGAATACAACCACGGCTACACCGCGCCGCTGAAGGCGCTGATCGATCAAGTCGGCCCGGAGTGGCACGCGAAACCGATTGCCTTCGTCTCGTACGGCGGAGTTTCAGGTGGGCTGCGCGCGGTGGAGCAGCTAAGACTCGTGTTCGCCGAGCTGCACGCGACGTCGATTCGCGATTCGGTGAGTTTTGCGGGAGCGCACGAGCGTTTCGACGAGCAGGGCGAATTGCGCGAGCCCGAGCGCCATCGCCGCGCAATGTCACGCATGCTCGGACAACTGCAGTGGTGGGCGCTCGCGTTACGCGAAGCGCGAAATGCGCGTTCGTATTCTGACGCGTCGGCCGGTGCGCTTGTGACGCCGGTGATAGCGGAAACTCAAACGGTCTAAGACGCGCATATATAAAGGAGGCAGCGATGATTTTTGTAACGGGTGCGACGGGAACGGTAGGACGCGAAGTGGTGAAGCTGCTGCTGGATAAAGACGTGCCGGTGCGAGCGCTGACGCGCGACCCGGCGAAAGCGAAGATCGATCCGCGGGCGGCGGTGATCGCGGGCGATACCTCAAAGCCGCAAACGTTCGCGAAGTCGTTGCGAGGCGTGGATGCGCTTTTCACAGTGGTGTTCGGGCCGAGCATGGCGGAAGAAGAAGCCGAACTCGCGCGTGTGGCGAAAGAAGCCGGCGTGAAGCACATCGTGAAACTTTCGGCGCTTGGGCCGGGCGGCGCGCATGGCGAACGCAGCGGCATCGCCGAGCTGCATTTGAATGCGGAGAAGGCGCTCGCGGCGTCCGGCGTCGCGTGGTCGATCGTGCAGCCGACGGCGTTCATGTCCAACGTGCTGTTCCAGCGCGAGCCGATCGTGCGCATGGGCAAACTCTTCTCGAACTACGGCGACGGCAAGCTGCCGTACATTCACCCGCGCGATATCGCGGCGGTCGCGGTGACCGCGCTCACGTCGCAGGGGCACGAAGGCAAGGCGTACCCGGTCACCGGAGGAGAGGCGCTGGGCGTCGCGGATCTCGCGCAAATTCTCGGCGACGCAATCGGACGCAAGATCGAGTACGTGCCGGTTACGGACGAAGCCACGGCGCAGACGTTTCGCAGCCATCACATGCCGGAAGAGATCGTCAACGCGCTCTTGCCGTTTGGCGCAATTGTGCGCAGCGGACGCGCGGCGGAAGTGTTGCCCACGGTGCGCACCGTGCTGGGGCGCGAGCCGCTCACGTTTGCGGAGTGGTCGCGTGAAAACGCCGGCGTGTTTCAGGCGCAGCCTGTTCACGCCGCGTAGTCTTGCGATCGCAATTCTGGCAATCACGCAGTAATTGCCCACTCACGATAAGTGAGTGCGCCGGTGAAATGGGCAGACCTGCCCGTGCTTATGACCTCGGAGATCCACAGGCAGGTCTGCCTATTCCACAACCGTTCGCGCCGAACTTGAGCGTGCATGGCCGTGCGCGTTGCCAGCATCAACAGGCCCGGGGCAGCGACTGCAAAAACAATTTCACGGCAGTGAGAAACGCGGAAAAACTGTCGCGGTGCAGGATGTGGCCGCCGGGCAGCGTGAGCACTTGCGTGTTCGGCCGGCGTGAGGCCATTTCCTGCGCCACTTCGGCGGTGGTGACGCGGCTATCGCGCCCGCGCAACACCAGCGCCGGACAGCTCGACGCGATCCAGTCATCCCAGTAGGCGCGCATCAGATTTTTCTGCGACTCTATGATCTCGGTAGGCTCGAATGCGAGCTTCCATCCTTGTGGCGTCTCGCGGAACGAATCGCTCAGATAAGGAGCGAAGCGCGAGCCCACGCGTTCGGCGAGGGCTTCGCGCGTGGGAAACGTACCCGTCCACGAGTTCATGAAATTCAAGTCGACCGTGGTCACGACGGCGCCGATCTCCTCAATGATCATGCCGCGCACTTTGTCCGGATGGCGCGCAGCGAATTGAAACGCATTTACGCCGCCGAGCGAATTTCCGAGCAGCACAGCCGAGTCGAGCGCGAGCAACTCGAAGAGAGATTCGAGGTCGCCGATGTAGTCGTCGCGTGTGTAACTCGACGCGTGGCCGGAGTAGCCGTGGCCGCGCTGATCGGGCGCGATCACTCGCCAGTCCGGCGCGAGAGCTTCGGCGAGCGGCACGAACGTCGATCCCTCCATCCAGTGCGCGTGCATCGCGATCAGCACAGGCGCATCGTTGCCGGAATCCAGATAGCTGAAGCGGATGTTGTCGTGCGTGAATTCGTGGCGTTCCACGGTTTCTCCAGTTCGAGCGGGTGTTGCGGCATTCAGTGCACCACCAGTCGGCGGAGACGATACAGCACGTGGCGGCGGAGCGGGTGGCCCTCCGGTAGCTTTGGATGATCGAAGTCGTCGCGCGGGTCGTGCGTCATTCCGATTTTCTCCATCACGCGGCGTGA
>JBEKJW010000416.1:0-3153 GCA_050011035.1 Candidatus Acidiferrales bacterium | reverse complement strand
GCGGTCCCATCTGGCGTAACTCGCACGCGTGGTCCGCGGATAGTTCGTCCAGCACGCGCCGCCCTTTCTTCGTCACAGTCAAAATCACGCGCCGCGCGTCTTCCGGATCTTCGCCGCGTGCGAGGAGCCGTTCTCGCACCGACCGGTCCACCAGTTCCACCACGCTGTGGTGCTGCAACCCGAGCCGTTCCGCCGCGTACGCAATCGTCGCCAACGCGCCATCCGGCTTTCCCGCGACTTGAAGCAGCAACTGGTGCTGCTGAGGCTGCACGCCCGCGCGCGCGGACGCTCGCTCGCTGAACACCAGGAATTGCCGCAGCTGAAAACGGAACTCCGCGAGCCTGCGCAAAAGCCGCTCCTCGCTACTCAGAACGCCCATCCTTACTCTCATGGTAGATATATCGTAGCACGATATATCGTGCCAAAGCAAACCACTGCCCAGCATCCGCACCCGTTCAACGATTTCCACCAGGGAGGCCCAACAACTACCGCGCCACATCTACCGCCGCGCGATCAACACACCAACCACTCGCCACTATCGGTGAGCCCATACTCGCCAAGCTCATCCTTCCTCGCCCACGCCACGTCGGTCACGTCGCTCGCCGCCCGCGCTTCGCCGCCCACCACATCGCACAAAAAATCGTGAATGACGAAGTGGTACCGGATCCTCCCGCTTTCATCCGGAAAAATCCGTTCGAACACTTCCACCAGTTCGCCCACACGTACCGTCAACCCCGTCTCTTCCAGCAGCTCGCGCTCCGCGCCTTCGCGAAGAGTCTCGCCCAGTTCCAGCATCCCGCCGGGAATCGACCATTGCCCTTCGAGCGGCGGCCCTCCGCGTTTAATCAGCAGAGTCCGCCCCCCGTCAATCACCACGCCGCCCACGCCCACCAGCGGCCGGTCCGGGTATTCTCGTTTCGAGGTCACTCTTTCACATCCATCCCGTTTTCCAATTTGCCTCGCGGTATATAATACTCCGCGAGCTGACCTTCCCTCGAGAAAGGAGACCTGGCCCGTGACACGCTGTCCGGAATGCGACACCGAAATTGATCTCGACGAAGATGAAGTCGAGGAAGGCGAAATCGTCGGCTGTCCCGAGTGCGATGCCGAACTTGAAGTGACGCAAACGCATCCCGTCCACCTCATCAAGATTTCCGACGACGATGAGGACGAGGAAGACGAAGAAGAAGAAGAAGAAGAAGAGGCGAGCGTCGAAGAGGACGAAGAGGAAGCCGAGGAAGAAGAGGAAGAGGAGCGGGACCTCGACACTCCCGACGAAGACGAATAGCCGCGCACACGTAGCGGCTCGATTGCGCTCTGAAAACGCTCTGAAACCGGTTCTCGATCGCGCGCATCCAAGGTCATTGTGAAACCGTTCCGCCTCGCCGCGTTTTTTGCGTTTCTTCTCTGCGCTGTTGGTCTCTCCGCCATCGCGCCCGGGTGTTCGGCACAGGTGGCGCCCAAGGTTCAGCCGCTCGATCAGGATCCGCCGCAATCGAAGGCCCAGAAAAAAGCCGAAGCTCAACTCCGCGTCGTTCACGGCACCGTGATCAATAAACAGGAGGATCCCGTGCCCTCGAGCGTCGTATACCTGAAAAATCTGAAAACGCTCGCCGTGAAAACCTACATTGCCGACGACACGGCCTCTTACCGATTCAGCGGCCTCGATCCCAACGTCGATTACGAGATCTACGCCGAACACAACGACGCGGTCTCGCCCACGCGCACCATCTCCAATTTCGACACGCGCCGCGACCTCGAACTCACCCTCAAGCTCTCCAAAACCAAGTCCACCAAGTAACCGCCCCAGACCCGAACCCCAGCCTCCCGATTATCCGCTGAACTTTGTACTGAACTTCCAGCCGCCCGCGCGCGTATCGTCAATCGCCGGCCCGTGCGGTGCGGTAAACGCTCGCGCGCTCGCTTCAGATTTACAGGAGGCGCCATGAACTCGTTTGGCCAGGACTTGAAGTACATCCTCCGCCTGCTCGCCAAATCGCCGGGCTTCGCCGCTATCGCTGTCCTCACGCTCGCGCTCGGCATCGGCGCGAACACCGCTATTTTCAGCGTCGTGAACGGTCTGCTCCTTCACCCCGCCGGCATCGATCATCCCGAACGCGTCGTCGCCCCGCGTGCCCGCTATACCGCGCTCCGTCTCGACAGTATTGAAATTTCCGTTCCCGACTTCGACCTCGTCCGCCATGAAACCGGCACGTTCGCCTCAGTGGCGCTGCAACAGGGCGTGGATTTCAATTACTCCGCGGGCGGTTTTCCAGTGCGTCTGGTCGGCTCGCAGGTCACGCAGCAGTGGTTCGAAGTTTTTGGCGCCACGCCGTATCTTGGCCGCACGTTCACTCCTGAAGAGGACCAGCCCGGCGCGAACAGCGTAGTCGTGCTCTCCTATCGCGCCTGGAAGACGGTCTTCGGCTCCGACGCAGGCATCGTCGGCCGGTCGATTCAGCTCAACCAGCAAAGCTACAAAGTGATCGGCGTGATGCGTCCCGAATTTGACTGGCCCGCGGGAGTCGATCTCTGGTCGCCGCTGGGCCTCGCTCCCGCCGCGTTCGACACGCAAAATGCTTTCAACGAGGGCTACTTTGCCATCGCACGTCTCCAGCCCGGCGTCACGGCTGAGCAGGCCGCCGCGGTGATGTCGGTCATCACCAAACGCTTTGTCGACACATGGAGCTCCAGCTATCCGAAAGACTCCGGCTGGGGGCTGTTCTCCGTGCCCATCACGCGGCTTGTTTATGGCGACGTTCGCACGCCGCTGCTCGTCCTTCTCGGCGCCGTCGGCCTGGTTCTTCTTATCGCCTGTGCGAACGTGGCGGGACTTCTGCTCGCTCGCGCCTCGGCTCGCAAACGCGAATTTGCCGTGCGCACCGCGCTCGGCGCCTCGCCTCTGCGCATGGCGCGCCAGATTCTCACCGAAAGCATTGTGATTGCCGCCGCCGGAATGGTGGTCGGCATTGCTCTTGCGTACGTTGCGATTCGCGCGCTCCTGCTGCTTGCCGAAGGCACGCTTGGCCCAGCCATCACCGTCCACATGGATGCGAACGTTCTTGCGTTCACTTGTGCCGCTTCGCTTCTTTCCGCTTTGGTCTTCGGCGCTGTGCCCGCCGTGCAGGTCGCGCGCGTCGATCCGCAGGAAAA
>JBEKJW010000415.1:0-2646 GCA_050011035.1 Candidatus Acidiferrales bacterium | reverse complement strand
GTGTTGACCAGGCAGACGTTGGAGGCGATTGGAACATTGACGGCGGTGGCAATCGAGCGTGCGCGGGCCGTGGAGCAGCTTGGACAGACGGAGGCGGCGCGAGAAGGCGAGCGCTTGCGGACGGCGTTACTCGATTCGGTGACGCACGCGCTGCGGACGCCGCTGACGTCGATCAAAGCGTCGGTGACGAACCTGCTTTCGAATCCGAATGTGTCGGAGAAGCAGAGGGCGGAGCTGCTGACTATCGTCAACGAAGAGACGGACCGGCTGAACCGGTTGGTGGGCGAAGCGGGCGAGATGGCGCGGCTCGATGCAGGCGAGGTGGAGCTGAATCTCGCGCCGAATTCGATTGGCGACGTAGTGCACGCGGCGCTCGAGCAAACGGCTACGTTGCTTGGCGCGCGGGAGGTACGGATCAAAATTCCGGAAAACCTGCCGAACGTTTCGGTGGACCTAAAGCGCGTCACCGATGCACTCGTTCAACTGATCGACAATGCACACCGGTATTCGCCGGCGGACCAGCCGATTACTATCACCGCCGAGACCGCGGGAGACTTCGTTGTGACGAGCGTCGCGGACCGCGGCGCAGGAATCGATGAGCAGGAGCAGGCGCTGATTTTCGAGAAGTTCTATCGCGGGAAAGACCAGCGATTTCTGGTGCAAGGGACGGGCATGGGACTGCCGATCGCAAAAGCGATCATCGAAGCGCATCGCGGAACGATTTCGCTGACCAGCCAGCGCGGGCACGGGTCGGTGTTCTCATTTACGGTGCCGATCGATCGCGGAAAGGCGGGGGCGTGAGCGCGGCAACGGTTCTGATCGTAGACGATGAACCGCAGATCCGGCGGACGATGCGGACCACGCTGGCGACACACGCCTACACGGTGATCGAAGCGCTGACCGGAGAAGAGGCGCTGGAAAAAATCCGCACGGAGCAAGTCGATCTGGTGTTGCTGGACGTGAATTTGCCGGGGATATCGGGCATCGAAACTGCACGCGAGCTGCGCCGCGCGAGCGATGTGCCGATCATCATGCTGAGTGTGCGGAACAGCGAGCGCGACAAAGTGATGGCGCTCGACGCAGGCGCGGACGATTACGTGGTGAAGCCGTTCGGCGTGGAAGAACTGATGGCGCGCATCCGCGCAGCATTGCGGCGGACGGCGCCGGAAGAAACGACTCCGCCGTTTGCGTCAGACGAGCTGTCGATCGATTTCGAGAAGCGGCATGTGATGCTCGCCGGAAATCCTGTGCGGCTAACGCCGAAGGAGTTCGAGCTGCTGCGCCAGCTGGTTGCCAATCAGGGGAAGGCGCAAGGGCACCGGCGATTACTGCAGGCGGTGTGGGGGCCGGATTACGGCGACGAGACGGAGTACCTGCGCGTCTTCATCAACCAGTTGCGAAAAAAAATCGAGCCCGACCCAAGAAATCCGCGCTATATCCACACCGAACCCTGGGTCGGGTATCGGTTTGAGCCGCCCGCGGCGAACGGCAAAGAAAAACCGCCTTCGAAGTCTTCCAAATAAATCGAGCGAGTTAGTGTTGCAGCGGGTGCACGGCGTCGAGATCGAGATTGAGCTCGAGAACGTTGACGCGCGCTTCGCCGAGGAAGCCGAGTTGGCGACCCTCGGTATGCTTGGCAACGAGGCTGCGGACATCAGCCTCGCTCATGCCCCGTTCGTGCGCGACGCGAGGAATCTGAAATTCGGCAGCGGCGGGTGTGATGTGAGGGTCGAGGCCCGAAGCCGAAGTGGTGACGAGGTCGATCGGCACTCTCGCGTTCGGATTTTCAGCCTGCGCTTTCTGGACATCTCCAGCCACGCGAGTGATCAACGCGCTGTTGGTCGGGGCGAGGTTCGATGCACCACCACCTGAGGCGTCGGCGTCATAGCCCGCGGTGCCTGCAGCGGACGGGCGCGAGCGGAAATATCCGGGCGAGGAGAATGCCTGGCCGATGAGACTGGAGCCGACGGTCTTGCCGTTGATCACGATGAGATCGCCGTTGGCCTGGTGCGGGAAAATCACGCGGGCGAGGCCGGTGACGGCCAGCGGATACAAAATCCCAAAGAGAACGGTGGTCGCGACGGTCATCCAGATTGCAGTGAACAGATTCTTTTTCATGTGCGTGTCCTATGCCAATCCCACGTGCGTGATGATCAGGTCGATGGCCTTTATGCCAATGAAGGGCGCGATGATGCCGCCGAGGCCATAAACAAGAAGATTGCGGCGCAAGAGCGCTTCCGCTCCGACGGGGCGATATTTCACGCCGCGTAGCGCCAGCGGAACGAGCGCGATGATGATCACGGCGTTGAAAATCACGGCGGAGAGAATCGCGGACTGCGGCGTTTTCAGCGCCATCACGTTCAAGACGCCGAGCTGGGGCAGCGTGGCGGCGAACATTGCGGGGATGATGGCGAAATATTTCGCAACGTCGTTCGCAACGGAGAATGTGGTGAGCGCGCCGCGCGTGATGAGCAGCTGTTTGCCGATCTCGACGACTTCGATTAGCTTGGTCGGGTTCGAGTCGAGGTCAACCATGTTGCCGGCTTCCTTCGCGGCTTGCGTGCCGGCGTTCATCGCGACGCCTACGTCCGCCTGCGCGAGCGCGGGAGCGTCGTTGGTGCCGTCGCCGGTCATCGCGACGAGCTT
>JBEKJW010000414.1:0-2651 GCA_050011035.1 Candidatus Acidiferrales bacterium | reverse complement strand
GTCGCCGCGGTGCGGAACCGCCTTCTGGTTGTCGCCAGCCTGAAGAAGGAACGCCCCACCAAGCGCGAATGCGAGCGCAAGTTTCATCGCAGCCTCCAGCTGAATTAGACACCGATTGTCGAACGGAGTTTACTGTTGCCAGCAGGGTTTGATGGACAGTGCGATGGTTGGCGTTGCGCGGGGGCAGCTCGATCAAGCTTGCCTGATGGGATCGGGCATGCCGGGGGCGGTTTCGGGCGTGATGTACTTGATGAAGACGACCTCGTTCTGCTTCTCGTTGTAAACGACTTCGTCGGCGATGGCGCGCGTGATGGCGATGCCGAATCCGCCGGGGCGCATGCCGCGCTTCTCGCGTTCAAGCGCTACGGCCGTCAACTCTTCCGGCTTTGTCGCACTGAGCGACGCGTACGCCATGTTATTGAACGTGAATCCCGAACCGGGATCGGCGATGCGATAGAGGAGCATCCGCGCGCAGCGAATGTGCGCGATGCGAACTTTGCGCGTGGGATCCAGTTTCCCGCCCCACTCGACCGCGTTCAGCAACAGCTCGCGCAGCGCCACGCCCACCGAATTACGCAGATCGACGGGCAAGTCCGAATCCAGCTTCAACAAGAATGACTGGATGCGCTCCGCCGCCTCGCGCGTGCACGGAATTTCCAGCTCCACCCACGTGGGCCGCGCCGAGATCACTTCGATCGGGAGCGTCGCCTCTTTGTCGAGCGCCCACTGCGCCGCCTGCAGAATCTGTTCGCGCGTCAGCGGCTTGTTCAAGTATTCGAGCGCCTGGTCCTTGATCGCTTGCAGAACGCTCTGCGGCGTTTCATCCACGGTCATGATCACGGCCTTCACGTCGCCGCGCTTTTTGCGGACGTGTTCGAGCACTTGCAACCCGGTGTGGCCCGGCATCCAGATATCGAGGAACGCTAGATCGAAATGTTCCTTCCCAAGCGCGTGGCAGGCCGCGTCGCCGTCCTTCGCGGTGGTCACCGTGTAACCGGCTTCCTTCAACACGCCGGAGACGGCCACCAGCGTTGCGTGGTCGTCATCCGCCACGAGAATGCGCTCGGACGAGCGAGCGCGGAGCATCTCCGTCCTGATATCCGGAGCGGGGCGCCGCGCGCGCGGTGTGTGGCGTCTTGCGCGTCTCATCGGACGCGCTCCGCGTTTCGGTTCACTTTTTGTGTGGCAGCGGCGAGACGCATTGCCCACACTATACATCGAGATGCTCCCGCCCGACGGTTACAGCCGCATCACAGCCCGGTGAACGGCAAGGTCTCGAAGCATAGACTCCATCCCAATTCTGACGATCACGATGTGCTTGGCTCGGTGATAGCAGGCGAGAACGGTTGTGGAATAGACAGACCTGTCTGCGCCCTTGACTCTGTCTTTGACTTCACAAAGGCACAGACAGGTCTGCCTATTCCACTGGCACGCTCACCTAGTTGATCGTGCATGGCCGCGCGTATTGCCAGGACCTGGGTCTGCGCCACCGCATCATTGTTGAAACGAGTGTTTCAAGTATGCTAGCCTTGGCGTGTGAGCCGAACCGCCAACCCCGAGCGCCCGGACGAGCTAGTCGATCGCATCGTCCCGTATCTCACCGCGCACGGCATCGCCGACCTATCCCTTCGCCCTCTCGCAAAGGCCATCGGCTCGAGTCCTCGCGTGCTGCTCTATTACTTCGGCTCGAGCGAGAAGATGATCGACCGCGTCATCGCCCGGATTCGTGAGCGACAGCACGCGCTGTATCACCAGCTTTCGGCGCAAGGCGCGCCAACGGGACGCACTCGCGCGACGGACGACCCGGCGAAAGCCTACTTCGCCATCTGGAAGCACATGACCTCGCGCACGTCCGAGCCTCACTTCCGGTTGTTCTTTGAAATTTACGGCCTCGCGCTGCGCCATCCGCGCCGTTATCGCGCGTTCCTGCACTCGACGATCAACGACTGGCTCGACTTTATGGACGATGCCGCGTTGCGCGAGCAGCACGGCCGCACAAAGTCGCGCGCTCTCGCGACCATCGCCATGGCCAGCTATCGCGGCTTCCTGCTCGACTACTGCGCCTCGCACGACACGGTGCGTATCGATCGCGCGGTGAAATTGTGGATTCAATCGTTCGTTGCGCTCGAAGCGCAGCCGAACCGGAGGTCGAAACGATGAACGCATCCGTTGAGCCACTCGCGTCTACAGCCGCGCCCGCCACGCCATCCACGTCGGGGCGCAAGAAAATCTTCGCCCTCGTCGGCGTGCTCTTTGCGCTCGGCTTTCCCGCGATTCCAATCTCGCGCTTCTTCGACGAATTCGCGAACACGCGCACGCTCATCGGCTACGAACTGATCTGGTGGGCTGCCGTCGTCGCGCTTCTCGCATGGGTGCGCTTCGCCGAACGCGAACCGCTCAGCTCGATCGGATTTCGCCGCCCCGGCGTGAAGAACATCGCGCTTGGCGTGGCGACCGGAATCGTCAGCCTCGCCGGGCTCGCTACGATCCTCTACGTGATTTTTCCCGCGCTGCACATCAACGAAACGCAGTCCATCGACCAGGTGATGTCGATGCCGCTGTGGTGGCGCTGGATCACTGTGATTCGCGCCGCGGTGGGAGAGGAAGTCCTGTTTCGCGGCTACGCCATCGAACGCTTGCAGCGCCTCACC
>JBEKJW010000413.1:0-3725 GCA_050011035.1 Candidatus Acidiferrales bacterium | reverse complement strand
CGGTCAATCCCGTGTCGATATCCAGCACGGCGATGCGCACTCGCCGCGCACCCGCTTTGGGAACCTCCACGTATCCGCTCAATCCGCCTACCTGCACGTCTTGGTACGCCGCATCCGAAAAACTCTGCGTCAGATCCTTCGAATAAAACTGAAACGAATTGCCCTTCGCATGAAACACACAGGTGACCATCGCCGCATTCAACTTGTGTGACGGCCCATCCGTCGAGAAACTCAACGCAGCAGGCGCAACGGTCATCAGGTATCGAATGTCGTCGGATTTCGCCGGCGCCACGGCCTGCACCGTGATCGGAATCGCCGTCGAAGGCAGCATGTCCACGCAGGCCTGCTGCAATCGCTGCTCCTTCGTTTGGCTGCCCGCCAAAGTTTCCGTATCGCGCGCGAAGTAACCGCGGCGATACTCCAGCTTCACGCCCGGTCGCGTAGTCTTCACAGCGATCGCGCGAAAGCTTCCATCCCACTTCACGTTCTGCGGGCTATACGCCAGTTGGTAGTACGTCGAACTGTCCGCCAAGGCCGCGTTCACGCAGCCGGATAAATCATTCGTGTTCGTGCAGGTCTTGCCGCCCGTACCTCGCGCCAGCAGGTCCATCGTGTCCCGCGCCATCGTTCGAGCCGCGCCGTCGCGCTCGAGCTGCCCGGAAACGATGCTGCTGATTTTGTTCGGGCTTCGCGGAGCGCCTGCCTCAGAAGCCGAGAATGGCACTTCGCTCACCAACCCGCGCGCATCGATCGGGTAGACCGCCACCTGCGCGTCGGTCAGCGCATTCGCGGCGTCCTGCACTCTTTCTCCGTAGACGCTGGTCGCGCCAAAGCCATTTGTGTCCGCGCCGGAATCCGCATCCGGCACCAGAAAGATTGGGAACGACGCAGACACCCAGATCAGATTTTTCCGGTCCTTGTAACCGCCGAGATAGTGCGCGAGCGCGGTCAAGGCAGCGAGCGTTGTCGTCGCGCGGTCGTCGATCGAGCGCGTGTAGGCCGCCCTTTCGAAATCCTCCAGCGATTGCGTGGCTTTCGCGATCGAGCCCGAATCGATCCCGCCGTTCGCTCACTCGAATCACTTTTCGAAACTTTGTCGAGTTTCGAAGCCGGCTTTGCGCCAGGGTTCAGGGTTCGATCCAACGCCGCTCGCAGCAGCGCAGGATCGCTCGTGAAATCCTGCGCCACAACCACCGATTGCCCCAGCAGAAGTACGGCGACGGGAGTGTCCGGGGGAAGTGTAGTCAGCATGCGAATCATTTCATGCCGCGCTTGTAGTAGGTCCGTCCCCTCTGTGTTCAGCGCATCGAGCAGAATCACAGTCGGCGGCGTAGTCAGCCTCTCGACCGCCGCCTGATTCGTGTAAAAGCCTTTGGGCCGCGTTTGACCCGCAGCCGTTAGCCTCGCCGTACCGGCGTCCGCCGGTCTATCCACAAACGAAAATCGCGCGATGCGCTGCGCCACGCCGCCGTCCGAAATCTCAAGCTCCTCGGGTTTCAGATCGCGCACCACATTCCCATCCGAGTCCGTAGCCACAACGTCCACAGTCACCAAACGCGTTCGCACCTGCAGGGCTGCACCAGGGCTCTGAGCTTGTTGCTGTGGAAGTGCCTGCGCGGATGGTGTGGAAGGAGAATTCTGCGGCGCCGATTGTCCCGCAGCGACCAGCACCGCCGACGCTGCAACGAGGACCACCGAACCAACAAATAAACCATTCACTCGCATTCAACCGCCCAGGGGATTACCAGTGCGAGTGTGCTCGCTACGCCGGATTCGACGCAACAACAACTATGATCTACGCATTGCCCCAAGCTACCGTCGTCGATTCGTTCCTGTCCGTCAACGTTTTGCAGCCGAAGCAGGTCGGGTGATAAACGCGAATCAGTTCTGCAACCGGATCAGTGGACGCTATGTGGGCACGTCTTCGCTTTCACGGCAGCCAGGAACTCAGCTGGCACGGGCAACTTGCCTGTCGAATCCGGCAGAATGTCCCACCCCGTGAATGTCACAATCAAGTCCTCGGCTGGGAACACCAAAAGGCTCTGCCCGCCGAATCCGCGCGCCATCCAGACGCGCTCTGCGGAATCTGGCAGCTTATAAACCCACCACTGGAAGCCATACCAAAATCCGGGCTCGTCGGTTTGGAAGTAGGGCGTCACAGACTCTTTCACCCATTCGCTCGAAACGATTCTCTTTCCATCCCACACGCCGTCGTGCAGGTACAAGTAACCGATCTTCGCTAAGTCGCTGCCGTTCAGATACAAGCCGCCTTCGGTGTCCACCACTCCCAGATACGTCCGCTTCCATTCATGCCTGATCCCCAGCGGTGCGAATAGATATTTCCGGCCGTACTCGTCGATGTCCTGGCCGGTTTCCTTCTGAAAGATATAGCCGAGGAGCTCGGAAGCGCCGCTGTCGTAGTTCCAGACCTTGCCGGGTTCGGCGGCCATCGGCTTGTCGATCGCGTACTGCACCCAGTCGTCGGCGCCCTCCATCATGCTCGTGTCGTTTTTCGGATCGCCGGTGAGGAAACCCTCGTCATTCCATTCGTGGCCAGACGTCATCGTCAGCAGGTCGCGCAAGGTCATGCGCCGCTTGCGATCGTCTACGTTTTTCACCTTCGACGCGTCGAAATATTTCAGCACCGGCGTGTCCAGCCCGGCTTTGAAGTCGCCGCGTTGCATCGCGACGCCGATAATCACCGATGTCACCGTCTTGCTTATCGACTGCATCGAGTGCAGATCCGTGCCGTGATAGTAGGGGTGCCAGTACGGATCGAAATAGTTGTACCGCCCCGTAAGGCGCTCGTTGTACGGCCCTGATTCGCCGGCTTGTTTGTCATAGAGCGTTGCGTAGTCGTGCGGGTAGGTGCGTTCAAATACTTTCTTGCCGCAGCGGAACACCGCGAAGCTGTCCATCATCTGCGAAAGTTTTCCCAAGGCCATATCCTTGTCCAGCTTGAGGAGAACCGCCTCATCCAGTCCAACGCTCGACGGGCTGGCGGTCGCCCACCCTCTCGTTGGCCACAAATCATCACTCGCCGGTTGCGCATCGCGGAGAATCGGGGTTTTCGCGGTCTGCGCGTGAGGCGTCACCGAGGAAGTCACAGCCCAAATCGCGGCGGCGCAGAATAATCTGCGGCAAATGGTCATGTCGGCGACGTCCTCGTGGGATAAGGCTGAGCGAGTTCGTGCAGGGGCGAACTCGGTGGACTATACCCTCACCCCCCGACGTTCGCGAAATCTTTCCGCGCTGACGTGGATTGTCTCCGAATGGCCGTACCGCTATATTGCAAGCATGCGAACCGTTGCGGTTTATGCCTTGCTCTTGCTCTCGGTGTTTTCCGCCTACGGCCTCGTCAGCTCGTCTGACGTCGCTCTCGTCGGCGCGAAAATTTATCCGTCGCCCACGGAGCCAGCCATCGAGAACGGCTCGATCCTCATCCACGACGGCCACATCGTCGCCGTCGGCCCGCGCTCAAGCGTCAAAGTCCCGCACGATGCCACGGTAATCGACTGCGCAGGCTTGGTCGTGACTGCCGGCTACTGGAACAGCCACGTACACATCCTCACTCCCGGTCTGCTTCATGCGGATCAACTCTCATCGCAACAAATCACTTCGCAACTCGAAGCGATGCTAACCCGCTGGGGATTTACCACCGTCTTCGACATAGCGTCCGTTCTTAAAAACACGACCGTGATTCGCACCCGCATTGAAAGTGGGGA
>JBEKJW010000412.1:0-2659 GCA_050011035.1 Candidatus Acidiferrales bacterium | reverse complement strand
CCATAAGCGGCTCAAGAAGTTGGACCGATTGCTCCAGTTGATTCGTCCGATTTGCCAGAATGCCGCGATAAAGCTGCGCTTGATCCGGTGGCAAATCCCCAAGCTGCGCCTGCATGCGAAGGTACTGGTGATCGGCGAGCAGGTTCTGCATGCTGGCTTCGCTATCAAGTCCGTCGCTGGTTCCTGTGTGCAGTTGCGTAACCGCGCCCGGATGCTGCCCGCCAGCTCCAGTCTGCTGCGTTGCACCTGGCGGCTTGCTCTCCGGAGCAGTCGTCGCCGGCTCCCGCATTACGTTCTGCGCGGCCAGAGGACAAAGCTGCACGGCAAGCGCAAAGGCAACGGCCACGCGGACCAGTGCCAACAGCGCGCCGTGTCGCATCGGCGCCACTTGCCGCTCGCTTTGTGCCGCAAATCCAATCACCCGGTTCATCGCCCATTCGACGTTAACAGATCGACATTGGCTGGGCGAAGAGCTCCGTCCTGAGACGATCCTTACACGATAGACGCTAGACTTGAAACAAGCGATGAAGCGCAAAACAATTGCACATTACGAGATTCTGCGGCGTCTCGGCGCCGGGGGCAGCGGTGTGGTCTACGCGGCCAACGACACGCTCTTGCAGCGTCCCGTAGTGCTCAAGATGCTTCACACCGGACTCCAAACAGCGGAGCAATTGCGCTCGACTGTATTGCGCGAAGCGCGCCTGGCTTCCGCGATCGAGCATCCCAATGTGTGCGGGATCTATGAAATCGGCGAGAGCGGCGACGAGGCCTACATCGCCATGCAATTTGTGCCCGGTCAACCCCTCGACGAGCTGATCGCGCGCGGCCCGGCAACAGTCCAGCTTGTGCTCTCAGTGGGTATTCAGATCGCCGACGGATTGCAGGCGGCACACGCCCTCGGAATCTTTCACCGCGATTTGAAACCGCAGAATGTAATGCTCACCGACGGCGGCCTGGTGAAAATTCTGGATTTCGGGCTGGCGCGGCGGCTCACCCCCGAGGACGCGCGGTTTGACCCCGCAAAGCCCGCGCCGGCAAAAGACAAATCCGCAGCGACGACTTACACGGCGCGCGGCGGGACCATTCGCTACATGGCGCCGGAGCAGTTTGTTACCGGGCACTCGAGCGTGCAGTCGGACGTGTGGGCGCTGGGCGTGATCCTTTATGAGCTGGCCAGCGGACGCCACCCATTCGCCCGCGCTGACGCCGAGGACCTTCACGCTATTCGCGCCATTCAGTTTCAGCAGCCGGATGACTTGAGTGCGATCGTTCCGGAAATTTCTCCGGAGCTCAAGAGCGTGATCGCGGCCTGCCTCGAGAAAAACCCGGGCGCGCGCACGGCATCGGCGGCCGATGTTCGCGAGGGTCTAAAGACCATCATGAAGGCGCTGCGCATCGAAACAGGAATCATTCCCGGCGACGCGGCCGCGAACCTGCCGGCAACGGGCGCTGAAACGGAAAAGCGCACCACGGGTTTGCTCTCCATGCTTGCCGAAAGATTCCGCGAATCGGCGGGAGAGCAGAAAACGCAGAATTCACTGGTCGTGCTGCCCTTTGCCAACCTGGGCGCAACGGAGGCTGCGCCGCTTTACGGTTACGCACTTGCAGATGCCATTGCAGCCCGTCTGGCACGAATTCCGTCGCTGGTCGTGCGGCCCTCGAGCGCCCTGATGGCGCTGGCCGGCGCGCAACCCTGGGTGCAGATGGACCCCTTAGCGGTAGGACAGAAGTTATTGGTGAAGTTTGTCCTTGCCGGAAGTTTCGTCAAGTCAGAAAGCGGCTTCGATCTTAATTGGCAGTTACTCGACGTGGCTTCGCAGAGTGTGCGCACGGGCGGATCGATTCGCGTCGCATCTCTAGATTTAATTGCGGTGCAGTCGGAGATTTCGAACGAAGTGTTCGCCACGTTGCAGGGAATGGGCGCGGCAGATGGAATCGAATCCTCGCGCGTCGGGCAAAGCGCAGAAGCCACTCGTGCACAAGTGCGAGGCTCCGCCGGTACCTCGACTCGTGATGGCTCGCTGCGCGGCCAGGTCAGCGAAAGGTACTTGCAGGCGCGGGCGCTGCTCAGTTCTTTTATGGTGCGTACCGGCTCGCGTGCGGATCTGGATCGCGCACACGCGTTGTTCACTCGCGTTACAGAGGCGGATCCGGGATTCGCCGCGGGATGGAGCGGCTTGGGCATTTCCGAGTTGCAATACGCGCGGCACGGATTCGGCGGGCAGATTCACGTCATCCACGCGCGGCGCGCTTTCGACGAGGCGCTCAAACTCGACCCGGCGTCGACCGAAACAAATCTTTATCGCATTTACATGCTGCTGTCCCGCGGAGAAAAGGAGTCGGCGCGCCACGGCATCGCGAACTTGCTCACTGGCGCCGCCAACGACTGGAATGTGCACATGGTCGCCGGCCTCGCTCTGCGCGGCGACGGCATGTACGACGAGGCGCTGGGCGAATTCAGCCGGGCACTCAAGCTGAATCCGGCCAACGCGGCAATTCTCTATAACCATCGCGCCCGCGTGTACCACTACCAGAATCAGATCGAACTGGCCGGCGACGAGCTTGAAAAAGGCCTGGCGCTGGAGCCGCGTCATCCGCTGCTGCGTACGTCGTCCGGCTATCAGCAGATGCGGCTGGAAAATCTCGACAAGGCTATCGA
>JBEKJW010000411.1:0-2665 GCA_050011035.1 Candidatus Acidiferrales bacterium | reverse complement strand
CTGCCCGCGCCAAACGTCGCGGTGCCCATGCTGAAGACGGGAACTTTCAGTCCCGATTTTCCGAGTTGCCGGAATTCCATGAGTGCTCCTTCGCTCTTCGAAATTGTACGTTTCGTCTGAGTTGATGCGGCATTCTAACGGAAAGTTTCGCGCGCGCCGTCCCGGCCCACATCGTGAAATCAGCCCGACACTACAACGGCTGGCCGCTCCCGTCCCGCTTCGCGACACGAGAGCGGCCGTTCCAGGCGCTACTCTCAAGACTCAAACGCACTCGCCACCGCTTGGCGTCTGTAAAGGCGCGTCTCGCAGAGACGCACAGGTTTTGTAGCTTGTGGTTCGCATCACCTACTGCGCCCCGATGTAGCGGTGCCAGGGATACAGGTGGCCGTCGGAATAGCGATACTCGAATTGCGACGTTCCATCGCCGTCGAGTGTGCCGCCGGCGCTGCACTTATCGACCGTCGCCACGCGAAAGACTACGTGCGGCGTCCCGCTGGTCGGCGGGCGGTGAACGTGGAGCTGCGGATGTTCATCGACGCCCCCCGCATGGTTGATCATGAACGCGATCTTTCCGGGCGGCAGTTGCGCCATCGCGAGCTGCGCAAACGCGCCGTCCTTAAATTCATACGCGGCGAGCCACTGCCCGCGATCTTCCGCCGCGTGATTCACGAGCGCCACCAATTCGAACTTCCCGTCGTTGCGCAAATCCGCGAACGTGCCCTGCAGCTGATAGTAGGCGCCATCCATTTTCTCGCGGTCGGCGTGCCATGCAGTCGGATCGGGATTTCTCCAGTTTGACGGCGGCCACACTTTCACATAGCCCTTGCCTTTATCGGCGTAGACCTCCGGATACGAATGCACGCTCTCGACCAGAAAGTTGCAGTTCAAGTCGTAGGTCATGCGCTGCCACGCAACTATTTCGTATCGATGATCGTTCGCGAGATCCACGACGTCGAAGTCCCACGCCGAGAAAAGTTTCGGCGCGGGTACGCCGGACCTGCCCAGCAGGTAAACGTCATCGTAATCCGTCGTGTTCATCACGCTGATAAAGACCCAGGGTGGGCCAGGTGGCACATCCGACCCGATCAAGCGTCCGTGCGCATCTCGCACCCTCTCCGGCGAGAAGAATCGTACTTTCGAGCCGGGGCCGCCAGTGAGAGACACCTCGTAATGGAGAGTCGCCGTGCGTGTCCTTCGCCCACCCCACATCTGAATATGGTGCGTGAATCCTCCGGGCGGATCGGGCCTTTGCTCGGCTGTGTCAAACACCGCAGTGAAATAGCCGCCCGAGTCTTCGATGCCGAGTACATGCAGATTCGGATTCGAAGCCATCGCGGGAAGCTGCAGAACCGCGGTGTTCGACTCCTTCTCGATAATCCGTTTGCCTTGTGCGTCGAATGAGAAGTAGTCGAGTGACGTTTGCCCTTTCGAGACATAGGCGGAGTGGTAGTGCGGCGCGTCGATTGTTTCCGGATCTTGCGCATGAGCTGCCGCGGCAAAAACTCCGGCGATGGAAAGCGCGATTGCGATCCGCACCGCGACGAAGTTCGTGCGCGCGGTCAATTCGAGCTGCCTTTCTCGGTGCGCACGATTTTCAGCGCGACGGCGGGTTGCGAACCGCACGGTAAGTTTGTGAGAAAGCGCAGCGTCCCGTCCGGCGCCTGAAATGCGAGGCCCGATTGCGACGAGCCACCTTTATATTCGCCCCACGCGCGCGGCACGGTCGCGACGCACTGCGTTTCGGGATCGAATTGCGCGGCGTTCGGGGAAGCCGCGTTTACGACAGCGTGCCGCGACGCCACGAAGTTCGCCGTCGCCGCACCGGCCGCAAACAGCAACAAGCCCGCGGCGATCTGCTGCTTCACTCCTGCGTTCATAATTCACCTCAGGAAGGGAATTCGACGGGCACAGTATATGGCACAAATTCAGGCGCGGCGCATCGCTGCGCGCGCTGATGGGTAGCACAGCCAATCCTGCCTGTGGGAGAGCGGCGCGCGTGAATCCCGCGGTGGTCGCCGATTTTGATTTCAGTAGCCGGAAAAGCGAGACAACGTCCGTCGCTGCTGGCGCAGCGATTCACAGGCAGAATTGCCTGTGCTACCCGCTGCATCACGCAGGTATCCTTATATAAATGAAACGTCCCGTGAAATTCGTAGTATGGGTGGTTGTCGCGCTCGTGGTGGTGTTCGTCGCGACCACGGCTTACTCGCTCATCGCGGTGCGCGGCACGTTTGACAAGAAGCGTCCTGCCTCGGAAGCGCCAGCGGTGGAATACCACGCGCGCCGCGCCGAGGGTGGCGAAATTGTCGGACGCGAGTTCGGCTTTCTCGTCGATAAACAGCCGTTCTGGCGCAGCGTGGCAAAGCGCCCGCTGATCGTGGTGCTGCACGGCGACGCGCCGTTTCGAAATCCCGGCTACCAATACGCATTCGCGTCGATGATCGAAAAGGCCGTACCGGGCGTGGTGATCGACGCGCTGCTGCGCCCCGGCTACTCCGATCCGTACGGACTGAAATCCGACGGCGACCGCGGCTTCGCCACCGGCGAGAACTACACGGCGGAAGTCGTCTCCGACATCGCGAAGTCCATCGATCGCACCACGAACAATTACACGTTCTCGAGCGTATTTCTCGTCGGTCACTCCGGCGGCGCGGCGATCGCGGCG
>JBEKJW010000410.1:0-2670 GCA_050011035.1 Candidatus Acidiferrales bacterium | reverse complement strand
GCCGTGGCGTTCAGCTGCGCGAAGGTCAGTCTTTCTCCGTAGGTAATCGAGCCGGGTGTCGGCCAAGTGACCGTCGGAGTCATGCGTCCATCGGCCGATTTCGAATTCGCAGTGCTCGGCGGCGTATTGTTCACAGGCTCCACCCGCGCGATATTTTGTGCGGAACCTTTGGGCTCAAGATCCTTCTTCCGCTCTTTCGGAATGGGGCGTCCGGAGATCGAGCTGGCCATTTCTCGGCTGATGCGTGAAATGCGCGTCTCAGGCCGTCCCGTGTCGCCGTATTGCAGCGCGCGCGCAGCGTCCTGGTCATCGGGAATCTTCCACCGCACCGGCTTGCCGAGAGCCTTGGCGACAACGTCTTCGTTCACCGTTTCCAGAAAGCGGGATTCAAACCGGTTGATCACAATCTCCAGGTTTGGGTTTCCCTCTGCGAAAAACTGCGAGATCAGGCGATTTGAATTGCGCAACTCGGAGATGCCGGTCTGTGTCACCAGGTAAATGGTCGAGGCTTCCTCGATCAGAACCTTCGCCGCCACATCGATTCTCGATCCCACATCTACGATCACGTGATCGAATTCGCGCCGCGCAATTGCGATCAACTTATCGATGGCGCCTTTTGAAACCTCAACCTCGGGAACTTTGGTGGGTGCAGCAAGCACCATTACTCCTGACCGATGCTGGACCAACAGATTCCTGAGTAAACTCGCATCCAGGCGGTCGATATTCCGTAGAGCGTCCTCCGTCGAGTAGCCCGCGGAAATTCCCAGGCACAGCGCTGCATCTCCAATGGGTAAAGCCAGGTCGATGAGCAGAATGCTTTGGTCGGATTTCTCGGCCAGCGCGACCGCAATATTGCAAGCGACTGTCGTTACGCCCGATCCGCCTTTGGAGCCGGCGAATACGTGCAGTCCTCCAACAGTCCTCGCTCCGGGCAGAGCTTTCTCGTGGAGCGCAGTTTCAATCCGTGCCAGAGCCTCACTCACAGCGTCGCGCTCGAGTGGTAGAAGCAGGTACTCACACGCGCCTGCGCGCATGGAGCGGATCGCAAGTTTCGGATCTGTATTCTCCGAATACACCATAATCGTCGCCGCGCCATTGCCCGTCGCCGCGCCACCGCGGCTCGCTCTTTCCACCAATTCCAGGGCGACAGTCGGCTCACTGTCCAGATCCAGGACGACAACGTCGAACGCCCCCAGCAATCCGTGGACGTTTCCAACTTCCGGCGGGTAGGAATCGAACTCGCGGACATCGGCCCTTTGCGTTTCGGCAAGCGCTCTGGCCACTGCCGACCGCTTCCCCTCGTCCGGGCCGATTAATGCAATCGACAACAGCTCGGCCTCAGGCGCATATTTGCGTTTGATGTCGAAGTTCGTTGACACTTCTGCCGATCTCACGGTTTTAGTTGCCCTTTGGGATGACGTGCTCATTGAGACGCCAACTGCCTTTCTTCTCAAATCTCAAGTCGACAGGTCCCCGGAAAGCTGAACTCGCTGATCTGTTCCCCCTTCAACCAACAAAAATCGTGCACTTCCGGGGAGAACTTCCAATACGAGCCTCAACTTACGACTGCCTGTAAACGAGTCGCTGTGGGTCGATAGTACTCACTTTTTGGTCTATTTTGGAACTTAGATAACGCTAAAGTATGGTTACCAAAGTGTTTCTTGCTATTCCGAGCGCACGTTCCCCAGCCGAACGCGAGAATTGATCTTTCGCGATCATGGAAAATTGCTGTCCATCACTTCGGCAAATCGCGCAAATGGCCGCGCGTTTTCCGATCGAAACTTTCTATTAAGTTGTTTAAAATGAATCAATTATTAGAAAAACTCTGCTCGACATGACCGCCAAAGCAACTCGCGGATTTCGTTGCTTCCCACGTATCGAGACTGTTATAGTCCAGCATTGGCCGTTGCAAACGCGGCTGACATCGCGGTTCATCGCTTTATGCGGTCCATAAACACAAAGATGCAGCCGAGCTGAAGAGCTGCAGGGCCGTTGAATCTTCCCCTTCGGAGTTCGGCCAGGGCGCGAAAGAGCAAGTTGTTCCTGGAGTAAGTGAATTGGCGAAGCGTCCCGCGGGTCAATCTGCGAGTAAAGCGAAACAACGCGCATTAGCGCCGGTTGTACATCGCAAGCCCACCATGAGTGACGTGGCTCGGCTGGCGGGCGTCGGCACCATGACGGTCTCTCGCGTGTTGAGCGGCACAGTCCGAGTCTCCGCCGATACAACCCAGCGAGTTCAAACTGCAATCGAGCAGCTTAAATACCGCCCCAATGTGCTGGCGCGCGCATTTCGCGGTCAGCGCAGCCATTCCATCGGCCTGATCATTCCTTACCTTTACGATCCCTTCTTTGCCAGCTGCGCCCACGCGGTCACTACCGTTGCCAAAGAGCGCGGCTATTCCGTCATCATCACCACCTCCGATGAAGATCCCGAAACCGAGTACGCCGAAGCCGACGAGATGCTGCAACGCCACGTCGACGGCGTTCTGGTGATTCCGGCCCGCGTCCGCAATTCCCGCCTCACGCGCGCGCTCTTCGGCAAGACGCCCGTTGTGGCATTCGACCGTCCCGTTTCTGACCCGTCCATCGACACTGTTCTGGTGCAAAATACTCTGGGATCGCGCCGCATCGTAGAGCATCTCATCGAGCACGGGCACAGGCACATCACCT
>JBEKJW010000409.1:0-2763 GCA_050011035.1 Candidatus Acidiferrales bacterium | reverse complement strand
GATTTACGTCAAAGCGTTCCTTGAAGCCAATCACATCAATATTCCGGAGGTGGACTCAGCCGCGCAGGCGGAGGAGCGGGTTCGGCAGCAGATTCGCGACGGCGCCGATGGCATCAAGATTTTTGCGAATTCCGTCGAGCGCAATGAAGTCTTGACCATGCCGCTGGACCTCGCTACGGCTATCGTTGCCGCGGGTCACCAAGCCGGCAAGCCCGTCTTCGCTCATGTTTCCAACGATCAAGGAATCGAAGTATCGCTTCAGAGCGGGGTCGATATCCTCGCCCACACCACTCCCATCGATTCGCCCTGGGACGCGTCGCTGGTCCAGCGCATGATCGCGGCTCACGTGGCTCTCACCCCCACACTCACGTTGTGGGACTTCGAATCGAAGAACTCGTCCCCCGAAGACCTCGAAAAGTGGATGAGCAAAGCCGCGGAGCAGCTGGGAGCTTTTTCTAAAGCAGGAGGACAAGTTCTGTTCGGCACCGACGTCGGCTACACCGATCGGTTCGATACTTCCGAAGAGTTCAAGTGGATGTCCCGCGCCGGAATGAGTTACCAGGAAATTCTTTCCTCGCTCACTACGAATCCCGCCCAACGCTTCGGCTACGCAACTCACACCGGACGCATCGCGCAGGGAATGGACGCCGACCTGGTCGTCCTCGACGCAGACCCCGCCCAGGGCGCGACAGCCTTCTCCAAGGTCCGATACACGATCCGCGCCGGCAAGGTCATCTACTCTGCGAAGTAAAATCCCGGAAGATCTGTCACCGACTCACTTCGCCGGCGTATAACCATCCTCGTACGCCGCGAGCGGCGCGACGCGCTGATCGAGCGCCGCACCCGCGCGCACGGCGGTCAAATTCTGCGGAGTTGAGAGCGCCACGCCGCACACGGTAGTGCGCACCGGCGCGTCCGGCGCATCGCCCTCCGGCCGGTCGAACATCACGATCACGCGGTCGCCCACATTGATCGACGGCGTATCCGGCGCCAGGTCCACCAGCTCGCGATTCAGCGCCAGCTTCCGCGTCGCGCCAATGTCCCAAAACTCCCCGCGCTTGATTCGCGCCTCAAGTTGAATGTCGAGCGTCTCCCACGTGCTCTTGCCCGGCTTTTTTCCAGCCTTGCGAGGCCGAGTCTTCGCGAGCGTCACCTTCCTCACGATGAAAATTCCCACGTTGTCCGCGTCGCGGCCCATCAGCGGCAAATCCTTCGGATCGCACACCGGCGTTTCCAGCGGATCGGGCCGCACCGCGGTCTCCACTTCCTTCGCCGCCACCGGCAACAAATCCTCCGCCTTCGTGCACGCGGATTCCGCGTTCAAGCAGTCGTAGTTGTAGCGCGTCAGCCGTTCCAGGTCCGCCCGCGTCGCGTACGGCGAAAAATCCACCGAGATCGAAACGCACTGCGTGCACGTATCCGACGACTGCCCGATCCCGTACTCCGGCCCGCTCGCCGGATACGAATACTCGTCGACGCCCCAGTGATGGCTCCACGGCAGCGTTCTCACCGTGCCGACGATGAAGTAGCCGTCCGGCCAATGCGCGTCGCCCGGTTTTGCGTACACGTATGACGTCAGCGAGAACGACGTGCCCCACACATATCCGTTGCGAACGTAAATTCGCCCATCCGCGCTCGCCGGCCGTCCGCCCAAAAATTTGAACACGCGCAATCCGCGCGGCAGGCTCGCCACCAGCAGCGCCTGCACCGCATCGGTGAACGGCCGCTCGACCACGATATGAATGTCGCAGAAATTCTTGTCGCACGGCGTGCTGCGCGTCACGCTGTCGGTCCAGCTCGAAAGCATCGTGTCTTCGGAGTCGAGCGTGGTCTGTCGTGGAGTGATGCCGACGATGTCGTTGCGCAGCCGCTCGGCGCGTTCGCGGAAAATGTGCTGGTCCACGTGCACCAGCACGCCGACCAGCAACATCACCAGTGCGCACGCAAACGCGCACGCCGCGATGATCATCGCCACTCGAATCAGAATATCTTTCATGCGTTCAATTGTGACGGCGCCGGAGCAAGCCCAGGAGTTGGCGCCACTATGGTTTAGATGCCATGAAGCATACAGCTGTGCTCGCCAGTCCGACAGGCCCAAAGGCCGGTCGTCCTATGATCGATGCACACAATACTGGCAAACCTCGCTAGCGTACCGACCAACAATTTCGGCGTGAGCCGTGGAGTGGCACAGGCCGGAGTTCGCCTGTGACGCTCTAGCCATTCGCCACAAATCACGAGCCACCAATCTCTTCTCCAACACCATTGACACCGCCCGCACCGCTCCGCTACCGTGGCCGCGTCACATCGGCCCGCCCAGCGCGCAAAAAATCCATTCAGCACTAAAAGGACTCACGCCATGAATCCACGCAAACTCGTTCTCCCCTTGGTGGCGATGCTTATCATCGTCGTCGCCGCCGGTTGCTCGAACGGCGAAAAGATTTCCGCGCAAGCCGCCATCACCACCGCGCAAACCGCATTCGGCCCCGTGAAGTCGATGGCTGAAAAGTACGTTCCCGACCAGACCGCCGCCGTCGAATCGTCGATCAACGCCGCGCAAACCGCCTACAACAACGGCGACTACTCCGGCGCGCTGAACGCCGCCAAGACGCTGCCCGGCCAAATCACCGATCTCGCCACCGCCGCGAAAGCCAAGAAAGACGAATTTACCAAGCAGTGGAACGATCTTTCGACGTCGCTTCCTCCGCTTCTCTCGTCGGTCGGCACCAAGGTGAGCCAGCTCGCCGCCTCGCACAAGCTGCCCGC
>JBEKJW010000408.1:0-2773 GCA_050011035.1 Candidatus Acidiferrales bacterium | reverse complement strand
GCAAGCGCTTCGCTGGCAATTTTGTAGGCGCGGTCGGTGGTGAGCCAGAGTTCGCGGCGAAGCGCGAGTTCATCCTCGTCGAGCGGTGCGAAATCGACGACGCCGATGCCGGGGCCGTAGTAACTGTCCTGCTTGTAATCGCCGACGCGAACAACAACGCGAATGGAACGCGCGTGGACGTGTTGGTCGGTGCGCAACGCGCCGAAAACGGCTTCGGCGTCGTACTGCTCGACATCAGCAAGGCGGTACTCGATGTAGTAGGGCGCGGGCACGTTGTCCATTTTCAGGTGCTCGCGCGAACGATCGAGTTCTTCGCGCATGGCTTTCAGGAGCGGGTCGGCGAGAACGGCGGCAGACGGTTTCGGAGGTGCTGCAGGTTTCGCTGCGGCCGTAGCGGCAGCTGCCAATGATGCGGACGCGGCCGGTGTCGCCTTTTCTTGGGCGTTCGCGGCGAACGCGCAGGCCGAGAACAGCGTTGCGATCGCAAACGCGAGCGCCAAGCGACAGTTCGCGTATGCCCGTCGCGCCGTCACGTCGATCATGGCTTGGCTCCTGCGGGCTTCGCGCTTGCGTCAAGGGTGGATTTCGCCGGCGCTGCAGCGGCTGGGGCCGTAGAGGCAGTCGAGATCGGCGTATCGCCAAAACCTGGTGGTGGCAGAATCGGTGGGCGCTCATTGCCACGGCGGCGCTTCTGCACTTCAATTTCGGAAAAGAGCATCGCGGGCGCGGCGGCAGAAACGGGAACGCTGCCGGATTCGGCGCCGCAGACGCCGTTGAAAACGTGCTCTTTATCGCCGGTGAGAAAAATTTTCGTGAGCGAAAGCAGCGGCGTGCCGACGATATCGACGCCGCGCACGAGTTCGTCGGGGCGGCCATCCGCGTAAACGCGATAAACCATCACGGGCAAAACCTGAAACGCTTGCGGCGAGGCGCGGCCAGTGAGCGTGAAGCCGCCCTGAATATCGTCGAAGTAGAGGCCATAGGGCTTGCCCTGGCGCTTAATTTCTTCGATGAATTTCGCGCGGAGCTCAGCGTCGGGAACGGATTTCGTGGAAGTGACGATCAAGTTCCCCTGGCGGCCGGTAGGCATCAGCCCCGGCTGGCGTCGGCCGTGGCCGTTGGAGTTGCTGAAATTCTTGATGGGCATGCGCGACATCAGGAAATTTTTCAGGACGCCGGATTCGACCGCGTTCACCTTTTGTGCGGGCACGCCTTCATCGTCGAAATCGTAGTAGCCGGCGAGCTTGATGCCGTTGAGTTCCTTGAGCGTGGGATCGTCAGTAACGCTGAGAAAATCGGGGAGAACGAGCTGGCCGACTTTCTTAGTGAAAGTCTGGCCCTCGGCTTCATCGCGCTGGCGATGACCTTCGAGGCGATGACCGAGAACTTCGTGAAAGAAAACGGCAGCGGCACGACCTGAGAGCATCGCGGGGCCGGCATAAGGCTCAGCGACGGGCGCGGCGCGAAGAGCTTTCAAATCGTCGGCGACACTTTGGACTTTGGCGTTGAGTTCGGCGTCATTCGGGAGATCGGCGACGGAATCCCCCTGAAACGTTTCGACGCGCATGAGATCCATGCCGTCGTCGGCGCGTGTTTCCGCCTGCATGACGAGACGCGCGGAAGCGCCGGGGCGAACTAACGCGGTGCCTTCGCTGTTCGCAAGGGTCGTGCGGTCGTTTGAAGTCTGGAGCGAAACGATCGCCGAATAAACTTCGGGGTATTTCAGGAAACCGGCGGAAACTTTGCGCACCCGCTCTTCCCAGATTTTTTGCTGCGTATCCGCGGCAGGAAGAGCTTTGGCTGCGTGCGACTCCGGGGTCTCCTTGGAGAAATCGGGGGACTTGTCTTCTTCTTCAGACTGGACGGCGGTGCTGGTCTTCACTTTCAGGAATGCGGAAGAGGCCTGCTCGTATTCCCGATTGGTGAGCTGCCAGAGGACGCGGGCGATTGCGTTCGAATTATTATCGAGCGGCAACTGTCCAGAGACGATGCCGGAGCCGCGCGACTGCCCGTGCGTGTTGTCGAGCGCGGTGGAACCGACGCGCATCATCACATCGGCCATGCGAATGCGGCGACTCGTGGTGAAGATCAGGCTGCCGTTGGTGGCGACGATGGCGGTGGCGTCAATATCGGTGACGGCGTAGCCCAGAAAATAAGGAGGCGGATCGGATTTCGCGAGATCAGTGGTGGCGCGCTTGAGTTCGCGCTGCATCGTCTCGAGGAGCGGATCAGTGGCCGCGGCCGGCGAGGCAGCGCCGATGCGGACAGTTCCCGCGAGTAGCGCGGAAGCGGCGATCAAAGAAACGGGAAGCAGGCGAGTTCGGCGGCTGGGTAGCACTCTTGGGACTTTCAACGTTAGCACACTCACCTAGTGGATGCGAGAAGGGGGAGCGAGGCGGCTTCGAGGAGTGTTCCCGATCGCGCAACAGAGTTGGACGCACAGGGAGAGACATTGTGAGCGATGTTCCAGGTTCGTCACTGTGCGAAAAGGCACGGGAAAGCCCGATTTCAGGGCCAGCTAAGCGCTTTGGAGGTATCGTGAAAACACAAACCTCTCAGGCGGTGCGGTGCAGATGCTCAATTTTGTCGTATCTCTCACAACCGACGACAACGATTACCAGCAGGAACAGGCGTCCGCCGCGGAGGTGACGGGCAAGCGGCTCGGCGTGGGCATTCAGGTGATCCACGCGAACAACGACGCGTTCAAACAGAGCGACCAACTGCTAAAGGTTGTGCAGGCGCCCGGGTTTCGACCGAACGGGATCATTTTTGA
>JBEKJW010000407.1:0-2804 GCA_050011035.1 Candidatus Acidiferrales bacterium | reverse complement strand
CAGGATGTAAATCACGTCCCCTTCGTTTGCGTCTGGCCCCAACTTCGGCAATGCCTTCGCGAAATCCGCGTTCGTCATCGCCGCAATCGCCGCGTGCGCGCTGTCAAACGACTTGTTCAGCGACGCCACGATCTGCTCCTTGTCCGTCGTCGACTTCTCAAACGTCTTCGGATCGATGCCCGACGGCATCGCATCGCCCTTCATTCCCAGAATTCCGTAATTCGCCAGCGAGATATGCAGAAATACTTCCGAAATCGATCGCACTCCGTCCGCCGGCCTCCATGTGTACTTTTCCTGCGGAACCGCTTCGGCCAGTGCCACGAATTTCTTGTGCATGTCGTCCATGTCCTGCAACGACTGCGCTTTCATGTCGTAACTCGGCGCCGTCTTGTCGGCCGATTGCGATGCCGCCGCTGCGTTTTGCCCCACAGCGCGCGTTACCGCTCCGCTACAAAGAAGTGCCAAAGCCACTACGGGAAAGAGTGCCTTTTTCATCGTGAGTCTCCTCTCAGGCGAGCGAATTTCCATCGGTTCACGTTCCATCTCGAATTTTCTGACCGTTACGGCGGGATTCGGCGGCTTAGACGCCCCAGGGAGGGGAAGTGTTGGAGCAGTAGTGACGGTTTTACAAAAATTTAAGGCAGGGAAACACGCTTGACCTACGATTCGTCGGGCGATTCCGGCGCCTCACTGTCCGTTTGTTCGACTTCGGGCAGCTCCGGAACATCACCTCGCGTAACTCCCTTCAACTCCGCTCGTATGATCTCCGACGAAAACCCTGCTCCCAGCAGGTTCCGGTAGAGCGACGCGAGCTTCTTCTCATCCACAGCCCCGCGAATATGCGCCAGCTTCCGTCGGATCCGCTCCCGCACCAGCGCCCGTTCGTCCTGATCCGCAAAAACCGCCTCGAGCGCCTCATTGATATGCCGGTCGGGAACTCCCTTCGCTCGCAAATCCCTCGCAATCCTGAACTTGCCCTGCCGCCGCACACGCGCATGCTGCGCTGCGTAGTTCTGCGCGTACTTGGCGTCGTCCAGGTACGCCAGCTCCCGCAGCCGCGCGATCACCGGCCCCACCAGCTCCTTGTTCTCAGCCCGCTGCTCCAGGTGCTTTTTCATTTCATGCACCGAGTAAGCGTGCCGCATCAGCGCCCGCTGCGCCGACATATAGAGTTGCTCGGGTGTCCCCAGCTTCCGCGCAACCTTCCTCACATTCATCCTGCGAGCATAGTGACGCGCCCTCAGCAACGCAAGCCGCACCGCCGTGGGCTAGCCACGGACCCTCAGTCGGTGGCAGAGGCATTCGTGCCTGTGTGCCCCTCACATCCTGTGAGGTGCAGGTGAGCCATCAACAATTCTGGCAAGCCCGCCGCGCTTGGCTCACTCACCATAAGTGAGTACGCCAGTGGAGTAGGCATGTTGTGCCTGTGACCCTCCAACTTCCAGCACCGCCCAAAAACAAAAAGGGCGCGCCGCAATCGCGACGCGCCCTCAACTCTCCAAGATGTGGTCTAGTTACTTCCGATCGAACTCCGTCATCGCCCGCTCCATATCCTCGCGCGCCGTATCCGCCGAAGACCGGATACCCTGCACGCGCAGACGGAAGTCGTCCGGATTCGAAGCACGCGTCAAAGCTTCTTCCAGCGTGACCAGGTTGCGGCTATAGAGATCAAACAGCGACTGGTCGAACGTCTGCATGCCGTACTGGCTGGTGCCGGCCGCGATCGCGTCGCGAATCATGCGCGTCTTGTCCGGGTTGATGATGCAATCGCGAATGTAGCCCGTGTTCACCATCACTTCCACCGCCGGCACGCGGCCCGTGTTGTCGGCCTTGCGAACCAGCCGCTGGCTGATGACCGCCTTCAGCGTTCCCGCGAGCTGCAAGCGAATCTGCTTCTGCTCCGGCGGCGGGAACACCGCGATGATGCGTTGAATCGTTTCCGTCGCGTCCAAAGTGTGCAACGTGGAAAGAACCAGGTGGCCCGTTTCCGCGGCGAGCAATGCGGTCGAAATCGTTTCCAGGTCGCGCATTTCGCCGACCAGAATCACGTCGGGGTCTTGACGCAGAGCAGCGCGCAACGCCGTCGAGAACGATGCCGTATCCACTTCGATTTCGCGCTGGTTGATGAACCCACGCTTGTCGCGGTGCAGATATTCGATCGGGTCCTCAATCGTCATGATGTGTTCAGCGCGCAGTGAGTTCACGCGGTCGATCATCGCCGCCAGGGTCGTCGACTTACCGGAACCGGTCGTTCCCGTCGTTAGAATCAGCCCGCGCTGCTCTTCGCAAATCGTGTTGATGATGCGCGGCAACTCGAGTTCTTCGATCGTGCGGATCTTGGTCGGAATCACGCGCAGAACCATGCCGACGTTTCCGCGCTGCTGGAACACGTTCACACGGAAACGGCCCAGGCCCGCGACGCCGTAAGCCATATCGAGTTCCGCGGTTTCCTTGAATTTTTGCTTCTGGCGGTTCGTCATCATGCTGAACGCCATGGAAAGCATTTCTTCCGGCGTGATGCGGGGCACGTCGGTCTGTCCGCCCAGGTTGCCGTCTACGCGCAGGTAAGGGTGGTTTCCGACCTTCAAGTGCAAGTCGGACGCGCGTTGTTCGACGGCGCGGCGCAGGAGATCGTCTATGTTGATTGCCATGGATTCCTCAGGTGCTGTCGCTTCAAGCCAACGTAGCACCGCTGAGTAGGCCCCAACAATCGCCTCGACAGTCCAGGGTGCTAAATCCGCCACCCTGTTCCAACGGTCAGGTGCGCCCGACGCGCGCGTCCGACAGGCCCGAAGGCCGGTAGT
>JBEKJW010000406.1:0-2826 GCA_050011035.1 Candidatus Acidiferrales bacterium | reverse complement strand
GCGCCGCTCGACGTCACCTTCCAAGCGCTACTCGAGGAATTGCAGGATATGCCGGCGCAGAACGGCCCCATGCCGATGAAGCTCGAACCCTGGCCCGGCGGCCGCTGGTATCGCGACCTCGGCAATGGCAACGGCCACTTCTGGGCCGTGGTGCAGGCGATCAAGCGCCCCACGCTGCTCGAATTTAGCGGCCCGCTGATGCTTTCGTTTCCGGTGATTCACAACGTGCAGTATCGGCTCGCCGAAGAAAACGGCGTCACCGTGATCACCTTCCACCACTTCGCCTTCGGCTCCATTAGCGACGAACACAAGGAAGGCATGCGCCAGGGTTGGACGAAGATCAACGACGAAGCCCGCCAGCGCGCCGTCGGCGCCTTCGCGCGCTAGCGCGTCCGTCCGACAGGGCCGAAGCCCGGTCGTCCGACGACCGCAGGTCGCGATACTGCCAATTTCACTGATGTACGACGGTCACGCTTGGCGAATACGCCAGTGGAATAGGCACGTTTTGCCTGTGCAGTTTTCGTCTTAAGCGTCCGCCGCATCCGGGGTGCTATAGCACCGGGCAGTTTCATTTGAAACGGCCCATGACAAACAACCACTCTCCGCCGTTGTAGCAGAGAGCGCAGCAGCAGAGGAGGTCATCAGCAATGTGCCCATTCTGCCTAAGCACCGCCGCCATCATCGCCGCAAGCGCCGTCTCCGCTGGATCGGCCGGCGCGATCGCCGCGAAACTCTTCCGCCCGCGCAAAGTTTCCGTTTCTAACGCGTCGCCATCATCCAAACAAAAGGAGAATCACCGATGAGCTCTGCCACGCAAACGAAAGTCGCCGACAGCCAGAACGAACCACGCATCGCATCGCACGCCGAGTGGCTCGCCGCTCGCAAGGATTTCCTCACGAAAGAAAAACTCTTCACGCACCTGCGCGACGATCTCGCGCGCCAGCGCCGCGCATTGCCGTGGGAAAAAGTCGAAACGTCCTATACCTTCGATAGCCCGAGTGGCCGCGTCACGCTCGCCGAACTTTTCGGCGGCAAGAGCCAGCTCGTGATCTATCACTTCATGCTCGGCCCTGAGTGGACCGAAGGCTGCCCCGGTTGCTCTCTCGCGGCGGACGGCTTCACCGGTTCGATTCCGCACCTCGAGCAGCGCGACACCGCCTTTGCTGCCGTCTCGCGCGCGCCGCTCGCGAAAATCGAAGAGTTCCGCAAACGCATGGGCTGGAATTTCAAGTGGGTCTCGTCGAATGGCACCGAGTTCAATTACGACTACGGCGTCTCGTTCAAGCCCGAACAAAACGGCAACTCGACTCCCGTCTACAACTACGGCACCACGCCCTTGGGCGAAAGCGAAGCCCCAGGCCTAAGCGTTTTCGCGCGCAAAGGCGGCGAGGTGTATCACACCTACTCCACCTACGGCCGCGGCCTCGAACCGCTGCTAGGCGTCTACGACCTCCTCGACTGGACCCCCGTAGGCCGCGGTGAAGAAGGGCTCGCGATGCCCATGAGCTGGGTCCGCCACCACGACAAGTATCAGCACTCCGACGGTGTAGCCCCCGGCTGCTGCGAGCACCAAAAGTAAACCGACGCGCCAGTTCAAAGGGCTTTGGTTTATCTCAGGTCGCCCGAAGGGCGCTGTAACATAGACTGTCAGTCTGTGCCGAGTGACTGGCTTGAGCCAGTCACTCCCCAGCGCTTCGCACACAGCGTCACGAAAACTTCGCGCGTAACAAAACCCACGCGCCACCGTTTCCAGTATTTGGAGCTCTCATCAGAATCGATCGCGAACCAAAAAAGGAGACTCACATGTCGCAAGCATCAGCCGCCACCGCCGCAACTCCAGCCCTCGAACCATTACTCGCCGAATTCCGCCAGGAATGTAGCACCACCCGCCGCCTTCTCGAACGCGTCCCGACTGACAAGCTCAGCTGGAAGCCCAGCGACAAATCCATGACGCTCGGCCAGCTCGCGCTTCACCTCTCCGGCATCCCGGGCGGCTTCGCAAAACGGCTCACCGAAGACGTCTTCGAGCCACCCGCCGGCGGCTTCACCCAGCGCCAGGCCGACTCGACCGCCGAAGTCCTAGAACATTTCGATAAGGGCGTCGCCGCGCTCGAAGCCTACGTAGCCGGACTCACTCCCGAATCGTCGCAGAGAGTGTGGAGCACCATTTTCAAAGGCAAGACTGTGTTTGCGCTGCCTCGCGTAGCCGCCGTTCGCGTCCTGGTCCTGAACCACTCGATCCATCACCGCGGCCAGCTCAGCGTCTACCTGCGCGAACTCGGCGTCGCCATCCCCAGCATCTACGGCCCCAGCGGCGACGAAAACCCCTTCGCCTAGGATCGCGCGAGTCCGACAGGGCCGAAGCCCGGTCGTCATACGACCGCAGTTCGCAATTCTGGCAACCAACGCGATCGTATCCACACCCACACGACGTGCGCACGCCCGTGGAATAGCCAAGTTCTGCCTGTGCACCCTCTTCTTGTAAACGTTTACTCGATTCGCTATCCTCCTGCGCGGCAGCGTTCATGCGCCGGCGACTCCGGCGTTGCCTCGCCCAGGAGAACGTCAATGAAACAGCTCGGAATGATGATCGCTCTGCTATTGTTGGCCGGCGTGAGCCACGCTCAGGAGCAGAATACGTTTACGCCGTCGGAAACAAACGTCTGGGGCGCGGAGTATCCGCGAGTCGATAGCACCGGCAAAGTGCAGGTGCGCGTGAAAGCGCCAAACGCCGCCGCCGTGAAGCTGAACTTCTGGAGCGGCCCGAAACTCGATATGGCCAAGCAGCCCGACGGCACATGGCTCGTCACCACGCCGCCACTCGTG
>JBEKJW010000405.1:0-2829 GCA_050011035.1 Candidatus Acidiferrales bacterium | reverse complement strand
AAGAAAGTCCGCGAGACCAAACTGACTTTCTCCATTGTCAAATTGAAAGTTGAATTGTTTCGGGTTCGCGCGGCCTACATGGACCGCTCGGACATAACGCATTGCCGAAACGGTGAGAGCTGTATCGAACGAAACGAGATCCTGCTCCGACGGACTTTGTTGCAGCTTCAAGATCCGGGCAGGCCAGCGCGGACCGTCGTAATCCTCGGGATCAAGTCCTCGCGAATTTGCGTTCTTCAAAACCTCAATTACAGCAAGCGCCTGCGGACGAACCTGGCCGTTTGGCACCCAAACAAGCGAGTCGCCATTGGCACCGTAAAACTTGCCGAACTCAGCCTTGTAGGGCGCGAAATCCGGCCATCGCAGGTCGTCGTTCCGAGCCATATCCACGATGGTGTGAAGAGCGGTAACACCAGCGGGTGTCAAGGTTCCCTGTGATTGTTGTGGGCGCGATTCGGAAGCAGAGATCGCCCTACGACTAACGACGATGATTGAGAGTAAAGCCGAACACAAGATCACTGCGACGAACTTGAGCGAGCGCATGGGAACCCCTCAGAGTGACCGACCGGTCGATCACATTTTGATTCAGAGCAGCCGCGATCGTTCCAAGAAATTTGATATCGCTTCCAGCCATGCAAACGCAAAAAGAGCGAACACAGACTTGGCCTCTGGCCCTACCGCACGGCTACGAACGCCCGCCCCGAAAGTATGCCTGTGGTGTGGCTCCCAGCATCGTACGAAACATTTCAATGAAGGCACTTACACTGTCGTAGCCGACCGCGATAGCGACTTCGGTGACGGATTTTTTTTTTGCCAGCATCTCGAGGGCAGCAAACAGCCGCGCCTGCTGTCGCCAACGGCCGAAGGACATCCCTGCCTGCGCCGAAAACGCACGCATGAACGTGCGGCGGGCCATTCCGGCAACCTGCGCCCAAGCGTCGAGCGTGCGGTCGTCCGCAACGTCATTCAGCAGACCATCTGCAACTCGAGCCAGCCTTTCTTCTCTGGGTATGATCAACCGCAAGGGCTGCTGGTCAGGCTGTCGAATCTCATCACGAAGCGTTGTGATCAAGTGCTTCTTCGCGGGGTTGAGCGGCTGGCGGAGATCCCAATCGACCATGCGATGAACGATCGCGAACAGTAACTCCGATGAGTTGAACACGCAGGGCGTCCTGGGCAGTCCGCGACACATCTCGGGAGACAAGTCCACCATCGCCCCAGCCGCGCCCCCGACCGAACGCGCAGCGTGCTGGCAATTTGGTGGAGTCCAGGCGCAACGTCCGGATGGAAACATCCATCGTTGCCTCTCTGTTTCTACGATGAGTAACCCGTGGGTCAGTGCGACGAGTTGCCCGCGCTGATGACTGTGCTCTGGCGTCCAGCCTTCGTCCGTCTGCCTCTTGAAGGCATAAGCCAGTACGGGCGTGTCGGTGTCGTAGAGACGGCGCAACTCTTCAAAGTTCTTCAGCGCCCTGAACATGGATTTGCGAGATTGACCCTTTTCCGACATTTCGCGCCACTTTCCCGTTAGCGGAACAACCGAAACCTAGGTAG
Source organism: Candidatus Acidiferrales bacterium (assembly GCA_050011035.1). Taxonomy (GTDB): domain Bacteria; phylum Acidobacteriota; class Terriglobia; order Acidiferrales; family UBA7541; genus Palsa-295. The sequence goes on along the minus strand of JBEKJW010000405.1, from coordinate 1,275 downwards.
AGTACGCGGCAGAACGACGAAAGACCACACGGGTGTAATTCCGATTGAGCGCGCAGGCGCGATAGAGGGAGCGGGACAATCCAATGAGAAACTTAATTTACGCAATCAACGTCACCCTGGATGGCTGTTGCGACCACACCAAAACGATTCCTCCCGATGAGGAGGATTTTGAATACCACACGCAGCTGATTCGAGATGCTGATTTGCTCGTTTATGGGCGTAAAACCTATCAATTGATGGTTCCTTATTGGCCCGATGTCGCAAAGGACGAGTCTTCGACACCATCGGACAAAGAATTTGGCCGTGTACTTGACTCCAAGATGAAAATCGTCTTTTCGCGATCGCTCGAGACTGTCAGCGATAAGAATTCGAGGTTGGTCCGCACGGACCTTCGCGACGAAATACTTCGATTGAAGCAAGAACCCGGAAAAAATATCCTGACCGGCGGCGTGAGTATCCCTTGCCAACTGATCGAGCTAGGTCTGGTGGACGAATTTCGTTTTGTCGTTGCGCCCGTCATTGCCGGAGAAGGAAGACGGTTGATGGAGGGCGTCAGCCTGCCCCAGAAATTGCGACTGAAGTTGGTTGAGTCAAAGCCATTGAAATCGGGATTCGTTGCGCTTCGTTATTTGAAACAGTGAGAGAGAACTCTGCAAGGCTTCACTGCTGGCTCCCCGCAACGAAAGATCCACTCTCGAGTTGTCGGCGATCCGCAAGCTGGGCAAAAACGCGCTGGGGGAAAGCGCTGTGCCGCTTGGTCAACGATTCAAAACGAATGCGGGTGAGCCTGTAAGCCGGATTTTGTGCCGCACGCGGCTCTTGCGAGCGCATGCGCGGCGATCATTCCTCTAGGCCCTGGCTCGCGCCAGGGCTCAAGCAGCCTACCCGAGGGTTGCTCTTTGCGACGGCTTGCGCCGCCGCGAAGGGAGCGCGTTCTTGCGAACGCTGACTCGACGAGCCGGGCCGGCTCTCCCCTCCTATTTGGCCTTGCACCACGCGGGGTTTTCCGTGCCTCACGCATTGCTGCGTGAGCGGTGGGCTCTTACCCCACCTTTTCACCCTTACCAGCGAATCGTGCGAAGACATCTTGCAGGTTTTCCTGCGCGATGCCACCGTGCCGTTCCGCGGCGGTCTATTTTCTGTGGCACTTTCCGTGAACGAATCGCGTTGTCGCGGTTCGCTCCCCTGGCGTTACCAGGCGCGTTGCCCTAGTTCCCGATGACTCGGGACGGTGTCCGGACTTTCCTCCCGCTGGAAACGTCTTGCGACGAACCA
>JBEKJW010000404.1:0-3339 GCA_050011035.1 Candidatus Acidiferrales bacterium | reverse complement strand
ACGATCACCTGGAAGACGCTTTACAGCGAACCGCAGGTGATGAAGCACATCCTCCAAGTCTGGCGCGACGACGGCGTGCCGGCGGACGTCCCTCTCATGGTCACCGAAAGCCATCTCGCTGCAAATCTCACGGGTCCGATGTCGACGATGTTTGCGGGGTTGTGGCTCGCGGACAACGTCGGCTCGTTTTTTGAAGGTGGGGGCGCGGCGTTCTATCACTCGCCGATTCAACCGCAAGTTGTGCAGCCGAGCTGTCTCGGGTGGGCGTCGTGGTCGAATTTCGTTTCGGACGACATGTACAACATCAAGGGATACACGTCGCTCTACTTCTCCGCTCACATGATTAATAACGAGTGGGTGCAGCACCGCTCTGGCGCGCACAAAATGTTTCCCGCAACGCTGGATCTGAAGGACGGCGATGGAAACCAGCTCGTAACCACCTACCCGGTGCTTCGGCCGGACGGGAATTGGTCGCTGATGCTGGTCAATCGCGACGAGACGAATCCAGCATTCGAAGGTGGGAAGGAAAAACGCGGAGCGGGGTTCAGCGGACCCGTTACGGTCACTTCGTTTGGCAGCGATCAATACGTGTGGGTAAACGACGGCGCAAACAGCCACGCCGACCCGGATCATCCGCCGGTAGGCACCACGATCACCGCCGACGCTTCAACGGTGTATACACTGCCAAAGGCGTCAGTCACCGTGATCCGCGGGAAAATCGCGGAGCCGTCTAAATAGCGTCGTGAACGCCTACGGGTGCGCTTCCATCCACTTGCCGAGCGCTTTGGCCGCGTGCTCGCATAGTACGCGGTCTTCGCCACCGAACGCGGCAGGGAAGTGCGAGTCGATATCGAGCTCGCCGACCACGGTTCCTTTCACAAAAACCGGAACGACGATCTCGGACTTCGTTTCGACCGAGCAAGCGAGATACCGCGAGTCGGCGCTGACGTCATCGACCACGACCGTCTTTCCGCTCGAGGCCGCCGCGCCGCAAATACCCTGGTTGAGCGGGATGCGCGTATGCGGCGTCATTGATCCTTTGAACGGGCCGAGGACGAGCATCGGCTCCTTGCCGCCGAGCTCGATCATGTAGAAGCCGACCCAGTTGTATTTCAGAAGGTTTTTGTGGAGCAGCGCGACGATTTCGGACATGAAGTCAGTAGAAGAGGACGCGCGGACGCCGGCCGCATCAATCATCGGAATTAAATCTTTCGGTTTCGAAGGGGCTGTAAACATACTCGAATTACATCACGGCGTTCCGCGCAAATCTATGAACCGAAAGTCCTACCCGTGTACGGTTGGGAACATTGCCGAGCGTCGCTACTTATGCGGCGTCGCCGCTTCAAGATCCGCTGCGGCTTTGTCGATTCCGCCTGCAACTTTCACCAGCACCGACGCGACCATCGGGATTTGCGCTTCAGCGTCAGACCACTTTTTCTCGTCCATATACTCGCGCACCGCCGCGATGGGTTTTGCTCCGTAGCCAGTGTAGGCGCCGGGGGCGTAGACCTGATTCTTGAACCACGGCCTCTCCGGCAGTCCTTTCTCATTCAGGAACAGCCGCGAGACTTGGAGTATGTCCGTATTCACCGTGGCAAGCGCTTGCGTCGAGGTCGGCTGCGAGCCCACCGCCTGAAACGCAGCGAGCGCCTTGGCGTAACGATCAGCGGAGACCTTCAACGTCGCAACCGCATTCTTAAGCGGCGTGAAGTTCATGTACGGCGGCACAGGTTCCGCCGGCGGCGGCACGAAAGTCTTCTTCGGATCGGCGGTCGCGGTGAAGACGCCTTCTTTCAACTCCAGATTGCGCTCCGTAATTTCTTCCTGCTTGTCCTTGAGCAACGATTCGAGTTCAGATTCGTACTTCGTGATCGCTTCAACCTGCGGCACGTAGTTCATCGGAACGAGATCAGCATCGGCTATACGAAGAACCGTGGTGCCCTGCGTCTGCGCAAGGGCACGGCCGTAAGCAAAGTCCGTGTCGACGAAGTGCGTGTACCAGTAGAAATCGTCGTAAATCGAGTGGTATTGATCGGCGTCGTCTTCGCCACCAAATGCCATGTCAGCTGTCGAGATGCCGGCGTAATCCTGAAACGAGGCAAAGTCCGAACCGTCGCCGAGCGCGTACATTTCGAGATTGCTGCTTGAACGAACGGCGGAGCGTTCTTCAGCGTTCTTCGCCTCCGCAATAGCACTGAGGCGCGTGCGTTCGAAGACGGTCATGTGCGTTTCGGGATCGTCGATGTCGCGCGCGACAGCGCTGATTACATCCTGCAAATCTTGCGTACCGCCCAGGCCGAAGTGTCCGCGCTCGTTGCTATCGGAATTGAAATAGACGATCGCGTGTTCGCGCAGCTCGGCGAGATGCGTTTCCACCCACTCGACTGAGCCAAGCAGGCCAGGCTCTTCACCGTCCCACGCGCAATAAATGATGGTGCGCTTCGGCGTCCAGCCCTGCTTGTGCAGAGCGCCGAGTTCGCGCGCTTCTTCGAGCATCTCGGCTTGGCCGGAGATCGGATCGTCGGCGCCGTTCACCCACGCATCGTGATGGTTCCCGCGAATCACCCACTGCGCATCTGGATCGCTGCCGTGGAGCGTGGCGATTACGTCGTAGATCGGTTTGATGTCCCAATTCGATGTGACTTTCAGGTGCACGCGCGCAGGGCCGGGGCCGATGTGGTAGGTCTGGCCGAGAGCGCCGCGCCATTCGTTCGGAGCGACAGGACCGTCGAGCGCTTTGAGCAGCGGTTGCGCGTCGGCCCAAGAAATCGGAAGCACGGGAATTTTCGTTATAGTTTTAGCTTCCGAGATAGGAAGACGCTTTGCATCGATCGTGGCGCCGACGCCCGGGGTGAGTGGATCGCCGGGATAGTCCGTGTCCATCACGCTGCCGCGTTGCACGCCCTCAGAGGGACGCCAGCCGCCTCTCGGATATTCGTCGCCCTGAAAGTAGCCGTCGCCGCGCGGATCGGAATAGATGATGCAGCCGATGGCGCCGTGTTCGCCGGCGACTTTGGGCTTAATGCCGCGCCAGCCCGCGCCATAGCGCGCGATGACGATCGCGCCTTTCACGGAAATGCCGAGACGATCGAGTTGCTCGTAGTCTTCGCGATTGCCGTAGTTCACGTAGACCAAAGGTGCGGTCACGTTTCCGTCGATCGAGTAGGCGTTGTATGTGGGAAGCTGCTCGGCGGTTTGGTTCGAAGTGGGATCGACTGCGACGGGCGGCTCTTGGAGCTTGGCGCGATATTGAGTCGGCGCGACGAGTTCGACGACGCGTTCTTTCGGAGTGGGGAAGAGCACGTTGAAGGTCTCGATGTGCGCATCGAAGCCCCAATC
>JBEKJW010000403.1:0-2854 GCA_050011035.1 Candidatus Acidiferrales bacterium | reverse complement strand
AGGGGCGTGATGCCGGTGACGCGATTGATGTCTGCTGCCAGATCGTTGGCTGCACGAAGGACGCCGGGGTAGTCGCCCGAATCGACGTAGATCTTGGCGGCCGTCCCATTTTGCGCAACTGTGAACGAACCGGCTGACGGCGTCGCGGCGACGATTTGTTTCTGGCTGGTCGCTTGGGTGGGCGACGCGGACACGGCGGAAACGACGACGGCGACTGCTGTTGCGGCCAGCGTTTTGAAATGTGGTATTCGCAACGAAGCTCTTGATAGCGGGTCTATACTCGCCGCGGTTTCGTACAAGACGGGACGAGTGTAAACGCTCTTGCAGACGCAGGTGCACGGCATTTCAGCAGCCGAAACCAGCGTCTGAAGAGATCGATCAGGATGGTGTGGTCATGAAGCTGAAACTACTGGCGTTTGGCTTGCTCGCTCTCATGTTCATTGGCGCTTCGGGTGCGCAGGAAAGGCCGAAGATTACGGGCGTGTCGCACCTCGCGATCGACACGTTGGATCCGGCGAAGACGGAGTATTTCTTTGTCCATGACCTCGGCGCGATCAAGCAATCCGATCCAGAGAACCCGGTGGGGGTACGGTACGCGTTCAACTCCGTACAATTTGTCGAGGTACTGCCTGTTTTTGCAGTCGATGTGTCGAAGAACCGCTTCGATCACGCGGCGTTTGTGACGCCAGACGTCGAGGCGATGCGGGCGTATCTGAAGCGCAAGGGCGTCGCGACGCCAGACACGGTGACGACGCTGAGCGACGGCAGCAAAGTGTTTGACGTGAAGGATCCGGAGCTGAATCGAGTGGAATTCGTGCAGCCGCCGCGGCCGGTACCTACGCTGGCGAAAAATCCGCAAGCAGTGAGTGATCACGTTATTCACGTCGGCTACATCGTTCACAGTCCCGCGCTCGAGGATAAGTTTTACGTCGACCTGCTCGGCTTCCGCCCGTATTGGCACGGCGGAATGAAAGACGACGAGACGCAATGGATCTCGCAGCAAGTACCCGACGGAACGGATTGGCTGGAATACATGGTGGTGAAGGGACCGGAAAAAACTGGGATCCCTGCGGACATGACGCAGGAGGTTGCGGGCATTCTGGACCATTTCGCGCTGGGCGTGCAGAACATGGAGAAGTCGGTGGATCTTCTTTATGAAGGCGACCGGTTGACTGCGAAGCACTCGCCTCCGCAGATTGGTCGCGACGGAAAGTGGCAGATCAATTTGTACGCTCCGGATGGAACGCGGGCGGAGCTGATGGAGTTTCAGCCGTCGGTGAAGCCGTGCTGCTCACCGTTTTTGCTGCCGAGCCCGACGCAGTGAGCAGACGCGCGTCGATTATCTTATGGGTGACGGTTTCGAATCGGCGAGCCGGGCGATGATCGCGTCGGCATCGTAGACGCAGCCGCTCCAAACTCCGCCGCTTGCGTGAATCAGCGCGGCCCAGAGGCGTGTGTCTTCCGGCAGCGCGGGATGCGGTGCGAGATCTTCGCGTGGCGCGCGCTGTTGGAGCTCTCGCGTCCCATCGTCGATAGAAAGTTCGCCTGCCTGTGCTGCGTTGACTACGAAATTCACGCTGCCGTGAAGCTTGTTGCGGTCGATGATGATTTCGATCGTGTCGCCATCGCGCGTACGGCCGATCGGTCCACCGGCGAGTGCCTCGGGCGAAATGTGGCCGATGCAGGCGCCGGTGGAAACGCCGCTGAACCGCGCGTCGGTAAGTACTGCGACATTCTTGCAGGCCGGTAGCGCCTTCAGCGCCGACGTGACTTGGTAGATTTCCTGCATGCCCGAGCCTGCGGGGCCGCCGCAGATCAGCACCACAACGTCGGAGCCCGAAATGGCGCCGCGCTTAATCGCGTCAATGGCAGCGGCTTCGGTGGTGAAAACGCGCGCAGGACCGACGTGGCGATAAACGTTATCCGCGTCCACGAGCAACGGATCGATGGCGGTGCTTTTGATCACGCTCCCTTCGGGCGCGAGATTGCCTGACGGAAAACAGATCGTCGAAGTGAGGCCGCGTTCGCGCGCGCGATCGGGCGAGAGAATCACGTCGTCAGGGTCAATTCCGTCGAGTTCGCGAAGCCGCTTCTTCAGCGCAGCGCGACGGGCGCTCGACTCCCACCAATTCAGATTTTCGTCGAGCGTTTCACCTGTGACAGTGCGGACGCTCGTATCGAGCAGTCCTGCGCGCCGGAGATGCAGCATCGTTTCCGGTACGGCGCCAGCGAGAAAAACCTGCACGGTGGCGAAATTACGCGGGCCATTGGGAAGCGCATCGACAAGGCGCGGGACAGCTCGATTAACTTCGGTCCAGTCAGCGACCGTAGGCCGGCGAAGTTTTGCGGCATGTGCGACGGCAGGAATGTGAATAAGAAGATTGGTGGAACCGCCAAAAGCGGCGTGAACAACCATGGCGTTTCGAATCGCGGCGTCGGTTAGGACGTCGGACGTTGCGACGTTAAGTTGCGCCATGCGGAGAATCGCACGGGCTGAACGGGCGGCGGCATCGAGCCAGATCGGCTGGCCCGAAGGCGCAAGCGCTGAATGTGGAAGCGCGAGGCCGAGTGCTTCGGCAACCACCTGCGACGTGGCAGCCGTTCCGAGGAACTGACAGCCGCCACCAGGAGAAGCACACGTGCGACAGCCGACTTCGGCGGCGTATTCGAGCGTGATTTGATTTTGAGCGTAACGCGCGCCGATGGTCTGCGCTCGCGCGGCGTCTTCGCCCTTTTCGGGCAGGAGCGTGACGCCCCCAAGAATCAGGATCGACGGCAGCGCGCCCGATGAGGCTAATGCCATCATCATTGCGGGCAGGCCTTTGTCGCATGTGGCGACACCGATGACACCTTT
>JBEKJW010000402.1:0-2909 GCA_050011035.1 Candidatus Acidiferrales bacterium | reverse complement strand
ACGATAGGTTTTCTGTGGCCCAGCCGACAATCGGGTGAACCTAGTACGAGCAGTACGCTAACGCTTGCCATTTCCGCGCCCCAGTTCCGCGCCCTTGTTTGCTGCGCAGTTAATAAGGGTCTCGCAAGCTTCGTTGCATATGCTGCGAAGCTGGCGCACCACCACGTCCTGCACACCTTCGGCCATCAGCATGGTCGCGGTGCCGTGAAGCAGTGCGCCGAGCGCGAGAGCGAGCCGCGCGTGATCTTCGGGGGTGCCGCCGAGTTGCGCCGCGAGCCGCCGCTTGATCAGGTCGAACGTCGGCCGCTTCTCGTTGCTTCTCGAAAGCCGCGCGCCCCAATCCGACGTGAGCAACCGGTATTCGTGTGGGTGAATCGCCGCGAAGGCGAGAAATCTGCGGCAGGTTTCGGCGGGGGAGTGCGCCGACTGCAGCACGCTTACCAGATTTTTCAGGGCGCGCTCGCGCAGCAGTTCGAGCAGGTCGCGCTTGTCGTCGAAGCGCTGATACATCGTCGGCGTGGTGGTGCCGGCGGCGCGGGCGACGGCGCGCATGGTGAGCGCTTTTTCGCCGCGCTTGCTCCACAACGCGTATGCGGCGTCGAGAATGCGATTTTCGAGTTTGGCATCCGGTTTTCTGGGCATGGGCCCCTCTCAAATTATTTGCACAACCACTGAATAATACCCTTTACAGCGTTAAACTAACAACGTATAATTATAGGGTTGTCTCGGCCCTGTTTTTTCATCCTGGAGCACCTCGCACACATCGTTGTTGGGAGGGAGCTGGAGAAGACTTGGCATGCATCAATTTCAGTATACGATCAAAACGCAGGCCGGCCCCGCGCAGGCCTGGGAGATTTACCAGAATTGGAACCTCTGGCCGCGCTTTGCCAACATTTACGGCGATATCGCGTGGACCGAAGGCCGCCCCTGGGAAGTGGGCAGCCGCATGACCATCGAAATCTTGAGGCCCGTGCGCTCGACCATCGATCACCTGATCATCTGCTGCGAGCCGGCGAAGGAGCTCGGTTGGATCGACCGGTGCAGCGGCTTGACCATGAGCCAATGGGTGGAATTCACGCCGCTGATGAATGGCGGCACGAAGATTCACACCTGGGGCGACCTCAGCTCGCCTGAAATGAAATTCGGAGTCAAGTCGGCGAAGGATCTGCTCGCGACCTTCATCGAGACCTGGTACGAAAATTACCGCATGGCCTGCGACGAGTTTAAGGATTCGCTCAGCCTAGCGGGCTAGCCATTGCAGTACAGCCCAGCCCTACGGCGCGCGGCGTGAATTTCGAAGCTCCTGGGGCTTCAATTCACGCCGCGTCCGCTTTAATCGCTCGCCTTTCGGCGCGGCGAAGTTTACTTCATCGTGAAAACGATGCGCGGCTTACCGGGCGCGCTCCAATACTCTTCAACAGCCGACAGTGGCACCGTCTTCGTAGCGATTTTCAACTTCGCGGGCCCGACGGCGTCGAACACGCTTCCGACCGCCGCAAGCAACTTGGGAAACGGCACGCTTTTCGCTCCCGATCCCATCAACTGAATGGCGGACGAGCGAAGCGCCGCCCCCGGCAACGCGACATTCCCCTCGCCGCTGGCTCCGCCGACGTGAACGAAGCGCACCGGGTGCCCGTCTTCCACTCCCTTTGCGATGGCGACGATCACGGTCTTCGCGGTTTCGCCCCACAGGTAATCGATCACCACGTCAATGCCGCGCTCGAACTCTTCGACGAGTGCGTCTTCATACTGGGCCGCACCGGCCGAATTTCCCGCCTCGAGACTAAACGGAATCACGTTGTCCGCTCCGAAACCGTTCAGCTCCGCGAGTTCGCCAGCGTTGCGGCCGGTGCCGATCACTTTGCCGGCGCCGAGGTGCTTGGCTAATTGCACGGCGAGTCGTCCCGCCGTTCCCGTCGCGCCGTTCACGAGGACCGTTTCCCCGGGCTGCAACCGCGCGCGCTCCATCAAAGCGGCCCACGCGGACATGCCGGGATTCGCGATCGCAGCTGCGGTCACATCATCCACGTCTTCGGGAATCGGGATGCAGCGGCTCGCCTCTACGAGTGAAATCTCCCCGAGCGCTCCGAATGGGGCCTCAGGCAGCGCGAAGTAGACATTGCGGCCGTTCGTCGTGCGGCCTACGCCGTCGACGCCTGCGACGGAAGGGAAGGCGCCGCGCGAACTGTAGTGCGATCCGGAAGATCGCGACTTGGCGAACTGGCTGAGCGCCGAAGCGCTCACATGGATGAGAGCCTGGCCTTCGGCAGCGGTAGGCTCGCGAAAATCTCCATACACCGGCGCCTTGCCTCGTTCCTTTATGATTGCGGCTTTCATGATCTCTCTCCTGAGCGACGGGCTAGTGCGACTGGCCCGTCTCATCGCATATCTAACAGTGTTAGATATAATCTAACGACGTTAGACAGAGAAAGTCAATCCTGCTATGCTGGCGTCATGAAAGTGAACCGATCGATGGTTGCGCGCGCCGGGCTGAAGTTGCTCAATCGAGTCGGCCTTGAACGGCTGACGCTGCGCCTTCTCGGCAGCGAGCTCAAGATCCAGGCGCCGACTCTCTACTGGCATTTCAAGAGCAAGGAAGAATTGCTGGACGAGATGGCCACGCTGGTCCTTGCGGACGGAGCGCCGCTCCTGGCTCCCGCCAGGCAATCCGGCGACTGGACCGTGTGGGCGAAGACATTCGGCACGGGGCTGCGCAAGGCGCTTCTCGAATATCGCGACGGAGCGAGGATGGTCTCCGGCACGCGCCTGACGAACACCGAATATATGAAAACAGCCGAGCGCGCAGGCTCGAAACTGGTCGCGAGCGGCTTCACGGTTCGCGAGGCCGTCGTGCTTCTCAGCACGATTTACAACTTCACGCTCAGTTTCGTGATGGAGGAGCAGGCTGT
>JBEKJW010000401.1:0-3574 GCA_050011035.1 Candidatus Acidiferrales bacterium | reverse complement strand
TGGCTGCCGCCAGCGGCGGAATCAGTCCATGCGCTGCACACCCTGGAACGGATGGATCGAGGTGGCGTTGTGGAATCGTTGCGCGTCATCGTCGAACTTCCAACAGATTCCATCGCGCAAACCGACGCGGGGTGGGATGCGCTGGATCGCGTCAGTAAACGCCTTGCGAGCGACCCTCGCTGTGACCGCGTGATTTCTATCACTACACTTGCGCAGAGCAACCGGTCTTCACTCACTGATCTGTCGCGGGAAACGCGCCGGACGTTTCTGAGCAGTGACGGACGAGCGGCGCTGCTCGAAGTGCTGCCGGCGAGTTCGGTCTCGCTGCGCGACCAGGTCAACTGGGTGCGTGAGCTGCGTGCGACCGGCGCGCCAGCTCTCACCGGAGTGCCTGGCGCAACACTTCTTGTTGGCGGTATCCCGGCGCTCAATGCCGACTACGAAACGATTATCAGAGAGCGCTTTCCGTCCGTAATCGCGCTGGTAGTGGGAGGGACCCTGTTTGCACTGCTCTGCGGCTTCCGATCGATCTTCGCTGCCGTGAAGGCGATCGCACTCAACCTGTTCTCAGTCGCTGCAGCCTTCGGAGCCTTAGTTGTCGTTATCCAAGATGGACACGGAAGCAGGCTCCTGGGAGTTCCCGGGGGCACCGGAAGCGTGTTTCCGCTTGTTCCGATCGTCGCGTTTGCCATCGTCTTCGGATTAAGCATGGACTACGAGGTATTTCTGGTAGCGCGCGTTCTGGAAGCCAGAAGGAACGGACTGAGTGAAATGGATGCGATCCCGGAGGGTCTAGCGAGAACCGCAGGGCTGATTACGAGCGCCGCGGCAATCATGATCGTGGTATTTGCGGCGTTCACATTCGGAGATTTCCTGGTGGTCAAAATGATCGGATTCACGTTGGCGATTGCCGTGTTGATTGACGCGACGCTCGTTCGAGTTGTGATCGGTCCCGCGCTCCTTCGTATTGCTGGCGATTGGAACTGGTGGCCTGGCGGGCTCACCGCTGCGCGCAGAGCGCCGGTCGCTCGCAACTAAGGCTGACTTTGAATCGCGCCAGTAGTTGCGCTCTTTGCGGCGACTATTCTCGATCTCGCTGCTGACCCCTGGTAAGTCGCGTTACCAGACAAGTAGATTTGATGGCTTATACGTCTCCGGTTACCGCGCCAATCAGGATTCGGGCGCTGTGCGTGCACAGACCTTAGAAGCCCAAGTGCGCAATGAAACACGTTGGCATCGCAAATGCTTTGCGCTCAACGGTCCGTATCACTCATAGTGGAGCCCACAGCGAGGTCGTCGATTAGCACTGGGCCGGGAAATCAAGATCACCCTCTGGGCTCGGACCTCTCGTTCGGGCAACGTCGGAGTTCACTTCATTGTTGAAGTTCAAGCGGCTCGTTCAATTTATTCCTTTGCTGTCGATTCTTGCTTTGTCCGGCTGCTTCAGTTCCGCCGTGAGCAATCTGTTCGTTACCGGAGTCAAGCTCACTCCGGCAAATCCTACGGTTGTGGTTGGCGCAACGCAGCAGTTCGTTCTAACCGTGACCTACGTGGACGGACAGACCTCTAACGTAACGACCGACGACTCCAGGTATTCCTCGGACAATGAGACGGTGGCAACCGTTAATGATTCCGGTTTGGCTACTTCTGTTGCTGTGGGAACGGCGAATATCTTGGCCAGCCATCACGGTAACAATACAAAGACTCTCTTGACTGTGGCTGCCACCCCGAACGTCGCCAGCGCAGTGCGAGGCGATTCACGCGTCCTGCAGGTGACGAATCTACGCACGGGCCAACACATGACGTTCGCGGCAAACGGCCTGGCGGATTCGGTGACGATTTCGCGCGGCGGCGAGGCCAAGGCCGACGCCATCGCCGACGCCGAAGTATCCGTTCTGCCGGAGCGCGGCCCGAGTTGGTTGGCGATCGATCCCTCTGGCAACTATTTATATGTGCTGAATCAAATTTCCGAGAGCATTTCGGCTTTCACTGTTAACTGGAGAACGGGCGAGCTGGATCCCATTGTCTCTTCGCCATTTCGAACAAACGCGAAACCCGGCAGCATTGAAGTCGATTCAGATGGCGCAGGTCTCTCCGTGGAGAACTTGCAAAGATCCTCGATTTCGCGTTTCCGCATTGACCCCGCGACGGGCGCGCTCACGCCCGACCCGCAATGACGCAAGTAAGCCTCGTTCTCAACTCAGCGATCGAACCGTGACAAAAACTCCAATTCCTCGCGGCCTATGGCACCGAGGGTCGCGAGTTCAAATCCCATCGCTCACCCCAATTTCCTTCGGCGAGTCCTTCAACTCAGGAACCCGTCTTTTAACGCTTCGGCGGATCATCAATGCAATCTACAAGCCGCTGAGGTCAGCCAACTGAGAACGCTCGAGTATCCGGCGACTCACTTCGGAAAATTCCGATTCCAACGCCGATGTAGCCCTCCCGGCGCTCGCTTCCGCGTCGATCTCAGTGGTTAACTGGATCGCGCTTGCCACGTCAGCGCTACATTCCAAGCAGAATTTCTCCGGGCGTCCCGGAAGCGCGAATAAATCTCTTACACGACCGCACACACTGCACTGCCCCGCAATGTTCAACTCCGCATACAGTTCCGATAGCACGGCTTGTCCTCCTGCAATGTGTAACTGCAAAGGCATCTTGGGCCTTCATGTGGTTAGCCCGAACTTGCGCGGCCGCGCCTGGCTGCGATCTGGAGGCATGTCAGCGGATAGGCCACGCGGAAATCAGCATCACGCCGAGAAAATCGCCTACGGTTTGATCAATTCACGAAATTCGCCAGGATGGCGACAGACTCCATGCGCTATTTGTCTTAAAACGTCGACTTTCCATCGGCAGGCTGCAATATTTTGTTGAGTTCCTCAGGGTCGTAAAAGAACGGGTTGGAATCGCGCTCCGCGATTTTATCCGGATTCACTTCGTCCACGATCGGCCCTCCTCCCATCATCGCGGTTCGCCTCTGCAGCTCGGCCATGTATTCCTTATACAGCACAACATTCGCCGGAGTCGGTTCGTTCAACAGCAAATCTCTCGGCCCCAGGTAGAGATACGCATCCACCATCTCCGAAAATTTGTGATTCGCTTCAGGAGGCACTTCTGCGAATGTGCCCTTCGGTGCCGAGGGACCCGCAGGCAGCTTCCCGCCGTCGGTCACGCCAAACGTGACATTGCCCGACGAGTACGTCATGTCCAACAAATCCAGCAGCCACGTGCCCTTCATCTCCAGCACAAGCGCCGGTACGGGCCACGTTGCCATCCGCTCTTCAAAATCGCCGTTGTACTTTTCAAGCGGCGTCCAGTTTCCAAACCCCGTGTGGTCGGCGATTACCAGCGTCACGCCCGGATAATCTTTCTCATAAATTCCCACGGCCGACGTGTCGACATGGAAAAGATGAGCTGCCCCGAAGAGCATCAGCGCCTTGCGATGCTTTCCCAGCACCTCCTTTTCCATCACGGACGCAATGCTCGTGTCTCGCGCATTCAGAAATTGCCCGCGTCCGAAATCCTTTCCGGTTTTCACCCGGCTCCAATCGATCGGAGGATCGCACGCCAGCAC
>JBEKJW010000400.1:0-2961 GCA_050011035.1 Candidatus Acidiferrales bacterium | reverse complement strand
CTGATGCCGCTCGGGCTCGATCAAGGCGTCGGGTGCGTGGTGTGGAGTCCGCTGGGATGGGGACGGCTCACCGGGAAAATTCGCCGAGGCGTGAAGCTGCACGACAACAGCCGTCTGCACAAGACCGCGGACTTCGGCCCTCCGGTGCCGGACGAGCACGTTTACAAAATCGTCGACGCGATTGATGTGATTGCGAAAGAGACGGGCAAAACCGTGCCTCAGATTGCGTTGAACTGGCTGCTGCAGCGGCCGACGGTGTCCAGTGTGATCTTGGGTGCGCGCAACGAGGAACAGCTGAAGCAAAATCTCGGCGCGCTCGGCTGGAATTTGACGCACGCGCAAGTGGCAAAGCTCGACGCAGCCAGCGACGTTACGCTTACGTATCCCTACTGGCACCAGCGCCAATTCGTCGATCGCAATCCCGCACCCATCCCTCTGCCGAACGCTAAGCCGTTGCGCTGACGGCGCAACAACTCCAGGTGCTGGCAACATGCGTGACCATGAACATTCAAGCTAGGCGCGAACGGTTGTGGAATAGGCAGACTTGCCTGTGATTTTGATTCTGTAGCACAACGTAACAAGACCACAGGCACGTCTGCCTATTCCACCGGCTTCGCGCCAACTGTGATCGAGCCAAGCACATCGTACTTGCCAGAATTGCTGTCGCAAAACATGCCCCCTGGCACGCAAGGCGTACACAGGCATCCGCCGCAGCGGACATGTGCCGGTGTGCTTGTTCCGATGTAGTATCTTCCGTAATTCGCGTGGCCGGAGGAAGCATGCACTCATCGAGCAATTTTCCCGGGCCTGATGTTCGTATGTCGCGGCGGCGCTGGCTGATAAAGAGCGGCGCGGCGGCGGGCGGCGCTACACTCGCGTCAGCGTTTGGCGCAAAGACAGCATGGCCGCAAACGCAACAGATGCAGAACGTCGGCGCGGCAACCGGAGTGACTCACGACGCGGAAGCAATTCACCAAGAAGTAGTGATCAAGGCCCCGGCCGCGCGCGTCTACGAAGTGCTCACCAACGCCTCGCAATTTCAAAAGCTGCAGCTTCTGTCTCCCGACGTTCCAGCAGCAGCGTTGAACGCACATCCCGCGCAGCTGAGCGCCGAGCCAGGCAGCGCGTTCAGTCTTTTTGGCGGGATCATCGTAGGGCGGCAGGTCGAACTCGTGCCGACGAAGCGCGTGGTGCAGGCGTGGCGCGTGGAGAATTGGAATCCCGGCATGTATTCGATCGCGCGATTCGAACTGTCGGACGCGGACGGCGGCACGAAAATCATATTCGATCACACCGGATTCCCGGCAGGTGCGGGCGATCATCTCGCCGCCGGCTGGAAGTCGCACTACTGGGATGGACTGACTAAACTTTTCGCGACGTGAGACCTCGAATCCGACATACGTTGTTATTGATTCTGGCGGTGGCGCTAGCCGCCAACGTTGCAATTCCCTTTCCTACGGGCGCGCAGCAGCTGGCGCAGGCTGCTGCGGCCGACTGGCACGAGCTGGTCGATCACATGGCGGGCACGTGGACGATGACCGGCGACGTGCTGGGCAAGAGCGCGCATCACGTGGTCCACGCCGAGTGGGTGCTCGATCGCCAATTTCTGCGGATCGAAGAGAAGACGTCGAGCGACGCGCCGCCGGACGAGCGCCGTTACAACGCCATCTGGTTTCTCGGTTACGACGAGGTGAGTGACCGCTACGTGTTGCACTTGCTCGATACATTTGGCGCGCGGTTTTCCGAAACGCTTGGCTATGGCACGCGCGACGGCAACACGATCCATTTTGTTTTCGAATATCCCGATGGACCGTTTCACACGGACTTCGCCTGGAATCCGCAAAAGCAAGAATGGAACTGGCTGATGCAGCAGAAGGACAAGGACGGCAACTGGAAGCCGTTCGCGAACCTAAAACTCACGTCCGCTACACCGAAATAACAGTCGCAGTTCAAGCTGCCCGCCAGCGCGCGCATCGTTGATTGATTCGCGGTCGTGCATCCCGAAATTCGGATCTCGCGCCACCTCCAGGGCTAGCATGGTGTCGGGAGCCGCCTCAAATCCTGACATGACTTCTTGTCCCTCATGTGGGGCCATCATCGTCCATGCCGACGAGGGCGGAGGCACCATTCCCTACTGCGCGCATTGCGGATGGAATTCCGAAGCCGCGGCGATACTGCTGCGCCGTGGCGCAAAAACATATTTGTCGACGGCGGTCGGCTTATTGTTGGTCGTTCTCGTCGCAGCTTGGATGAAGCCTGCGATGCGTCCGGCGGCTATAGGAATCGCAGTAGCGGCCGTCGGCTACCCCCTGCTTCAGGCGGCCTCGCGGTGGCGGCGCCTGCGGCGCATTTCCGATCCGTTGCACTTTTCGCACGAGCGCATGGATCAGTCGGCGTCCTCTCTCGCATCGGTCACAAACGCCGGCGCGAATTGGGATGGCTACTATCGCGCGCGGAATTTTGCCCGACTTACAACTGTCGGACTACCCGTCATCCTCGTCCTGTTTGCTTCGACACCCGTCGAACGTTTTGCGTGGCTCGCGAATCTGTCCAATACAGAGATGGTGGTCGTGCTGCTCCTTGTTATCGGCGCGGCCACAGTGCTGGTCAGCGTGCCGTTCCTGCGTTGGGCTGGCTGGCGATGCCCACGGTGCCACAGGCAATACGTTCAGCCACCGACTCACGCCAGAATCGTAGTGTTCGCGGCGGCACTCTGGCGCCTTGCATTCGATTCCGGTTGCGCCACCTGCCACCTTCCGTGCGGCGAGCAATAACCCAGCGCAGCAAAGTTTCCATTCGACACTCCAGAAAAGAAAAAGGCCGCCCGTGAGAGCGGCCTCTTTTCGTCTGAGAGGGTGAGACTTTCCGCGTTGGTTAGTTTTCCAGCGCGAACCGCTTGCGGCCGATCAGCGCGACGCCGATCAAGCCCGCCGCGAGTAGGCCGAGGCTGGCCGGTTCCGG
>JBEKJW010000399.1:0-3058 GCA_050011035.1 Candidatus Acidiferrales bacterium | reverse complement strand
GAAGGCATCAGTGCGAAGGACATCGCTGAAGCCGTTGGACAAGGGCTAAAAGTTCCGGTGCGCTCCATCTCGCCGGACGAGGCGAACGCGCATTTCGGCTGGCTGGCGCACTTCGCCATGCGCGATATGCCGGCGTCCAGCACGATTACGCAGAAAGCGCTGGGATGGACGCCCACGGGCACGGACCTGCTCACCGATCTGCACAACATGAACTACGCCCAGGCTTGAGTCGGCAGTCGCGGGTTGAGCCATCGCGATGCTGGCAATATTTAAAATGCTTGCCGCGATCAAACTCGGCGAGCACGCCAGTGGAATAGGCAGACTTGCCTGTGGTTTTGACTTACGTTCGAGTTCACAACAGCACAGACAGGTCTGTCTATTCCACAACCGTTCGCTCCTAATGTGGCCCTGCCTGGTCCGTGCGTTCTGCCAGTATCTGGATCCGGCGTGATCGAACTGACCAAGCGTTGCAAGTGGCACAGGCTGGAGTTCGCCTGTGTGAGTGTGTGCCCCCGCTATATACTGGCGAGCGATGCGAACCGCGAAGCTCGCTGCGTGTAGTGCGGTGGTCGCCATCGCGCTCGCCTGTGTTAGCACGCGATTGGCGGTCGCAAGCGCGGCGCAGCACGATCCCAACGGGAAATCCCACAACGACAAAAAGTCGGGGCCGCTCAACGGCTTCTACATCGTCACGCTCGCCGTCGCCGCCGCACCCGACGCCGATGCCGCCCCCGCCAGCTCCACCGCAGCGCAATCGAACGCCCCGCAAATCGCCGCCGAACCCGCATGGCGCGACACGATCGTCGACGTCTCGCAAGATGGCACCGGCATTCGCATCCGCGAAATCACCATCGAGCCCGCCGTTGGGCCGCACTGCCCTCCGCACGCCGTGATCGCCCGCGAACGCGACCGTGTGCTCCCCGGAGACTCGGTGGACCAGGCCGCCGGCCATCACCACCTCTGCTCGATGAACGAGTCCGACGTCGCCGGCGTCATCCAAGCCGCCGCGAAGGACGACGTCGCACGCGAGAATTCCGACGATTTCGGAACGCAGACCATCGTCGCCACCTGCGGCGAGCGCGAGCACCTCTTTGAACTTCCCTGGCCCGACACGCTGAGGTTCCACGCGCTGGGCCTCGCCGATTCACGCATCACCGCGCTGTGGAAGATGTCGCACGAAGTGATTGCCCACGCTTTCGGTGACGAACCGTTTTCTTCCTCGCAAGCTCCGGCGCCCGGCGCCGGCAGTGCCTCTAACGACATCACCGCGCAGACGCTCGCCGAAAAGCTCATTCCCGAAATTCGCTCCGGCCGCTATGCTTCCGGTTTCGGCGATTCGAATTGCGAGTATGCTTCGTGCCGCGACCACTCGGCAGCCTCGGCGCTGCAGGGTTATGCGGGCGTGCTCGATCCGTCGGCGTGCGCTGCGCTTGCACCGCCGCCCGCAGCCCCAGCGACGAGCGGCGCCGAACGAGGAACCAATGATCGTTGAAATTTGTGTGGACTCGCTCGACTCAGCCATCGCGGCTGATCGCGGCGGCGCCGATCGTGTCGAGTTATGCGCGCAACTCGAAGTAGGGGGCGTGACGCCCAGCGCCACGCTTGTCCGCGATGTTCGCGCCGCGATCAAATGCAAGCTGCACGTTTTGATCCGGGTTCGCGCAGGCGATTTTGCGTACACCGGTGCCGAAGTCGCCACCATGCTCCGCCAGATCGAAGTGATGAAGTCTCACGGGGTCGATGGCGTAGTCGTCGGCGTGCTCGATCGCAATCGGCGCATCGACATCGCCGACACCCACGAGCTGGTCCGCCGCGCCCGCCCACTCACCGCCACGTTTCATCGCGCTTTCGATCAAGCGCCCAACTCCGATCGTGCGCTGAATGACGTGATCGTCGCCGGATGCGAACGCGTCCTCACCACCGGCGGCGCGAAGCCCGACGGCACCGAATACGCCAGCGCCATCGAAGGCGCCGATCGCCTACGCGCTCTCGTAAAAGCCGGCAGCGGCCGCATCGCCGTTCTCGCCGGCGGCGGTATCCGCTCCGGAAACGTCGCCGAAGTCATAGCCCGCACGGGCGTTGTCGAAGTTCACTCCAGCCTGATGGACCACTCCGCCCTCAAATCCGGCGCTCCCTTCGTCCTCCAAGAAACGCAAGTCCGCGAGTTCATCTCCGCCATCCGCGGCCAGTAACATCCCCGTCATAAATCGTTTCACCGCCCTCGCCAAAGGTTGCACAAACTTCAAACCAAACTCCGAATCCCACGCATAGCAAATCGCAATTGGACGGCCCCGCCGAGGTACTAGTAGTTTTGAATATGGAAAATACGCCAGCCATAAACAGTCTCGAAGTCGACCTGCTTCACGACATCGGCAGCCGTATCGCCGCACCTGAACCCGACCCGCTCCACGAGGATCTGGGCCGCGTGGTCGATACCGCCGTCGCGCTCGTGAAATGCGATTCGTGCTTCGTTTACGTGCTCGAAGACGACGAACTCGTCCTGCGCGCCTCGAAGAATCCACACTATGACGTCATCGACCGCCTCAAACTGAAAGTCGGTGAAGGCATCACCGGCTGGGTCGCTGAACACAAAACCGTCGTCGCCGTTTCGAAGAACGCCTCCGCCGATCCGCGCTTTCAATTCTTCAAACAGCTTCCCGAGGACACGTTTCAGGCGATCCTCTGTGTACCGATTCTGTGCCGCGGCAAACTCACCGGCGTGATCACCGTGCAGCACATTCAGCCGCACGTCTACAAGCAGCGCGAAATTCGCTTGCTCTCCACCGTGGGGTTTCTTGTCGGCGCCGAAATCGAACTCGCGCGCCTCGAAACCGCCAACCTCGAACTTTCCGAACGCCTCGAAACGCGCAAGTACACAGAGCGCGCCAAAGGCATTCTTCAGCGCGAACTCGGTATCAGTGAAGAAAAAGCCTACCTCGCGCTCAACAGTCAAGCCCGCCAACTCCGCAAGCCCATGCGCGAAGTCGCCGAAGCCATCATCCTGGCCGACGAAGTGAAGCGCTCCTCCCGCCCCTCCTCCTCCGCGTGTTGATTTTTC
>JBEKJW010000398.1:0-4259 GCA_050011035.1 Candidatus Acidiferrales bacterium | reverse complement strand
GAGCCGTGCCGATTCCCATTTCGGTTTCGATCGCTCGAGGAGGACGGATTTGAACGTTCGCGCCGCCGTGGTTCTTCGCCGGTTCCTGGCTGTCTTCGCGTTGTCTTCGCTCGCATCGGTCGCCACGCTGGCGCAGACGGTGCACGTCGACACCTCGCACCCGACGAATCAGTTTGTGCCAAACGAGACTCTCGGCGCGGGAATCGACCGCATCGCCACGGGTGCCATCGAACACGACCTGGTCCAGCCGAATCTCGATGAAACCCTCGCATCCGGCTGGCAGCCCGTCTCTTACCGGCAGAACACCGACCTCGTCGTCGAAGCCTGGCACTGGAATCCCGTCGGAACCTGGAGCGATCCCTCCGACGGCGGCAAAGGCTACTTCACGGGCTCAACGGCGCTCGGCGATCCGATCCGGTTCTCGTATGGCTGGGAACTTCCGCACCGCGGATTCACACGCAACGACGGCACGGGCACCAACGGCTTCTCGCGCCTCACCGACGGCGACACGAACACCTACTGGAAGAGCAATCCGTACCTCACCCAAAAATTTACCGGCGAGAGCGATTCGCTCCATCCGCAGTGGATCGTGATCGACCTCACGCAGCCGACGCCCATCGACAGCATCAGCATCGACTGGGCCGCGCCCTACGCCACGCATTACCTGGTTCAATACTGGGTCGCCAGCGCCGGGATTAGCCCGATCGCCATGCCCACGCGAGGAGAGTGGAAGACCTACTTCAAGGGCTCAATCCTCGACGGCAAAGGCGGCGACGCCACACTGAAACTCGCGCTGAAGCCCGCCACGGTGCAGTTTCTCCGCATCTGGATGACGGAATCCTCCAACACTTGCGACACGCACGGCTCCGCCGACCCGCGCAATTGCGTCGGCTTCGCGATCAAGGAGCTTTACGTCGGCACCACCACGCCCGACGGCGCGTTTCACGACGTGCTGCGCCACACGCCAGATCAGGAGCAGGCCGTCACGTTCTGCTCCTCCGTCGATCCGTGGCACGCCGCTTCCGACGAAGGCACCACGCTCCAAGCCCAAGTCGGCTTCGACCTTTTCTACACCAGCGGTATCACGCGCGGCCTGCCCGCCATGATTCCGGTCGCCATGCTTTACGACACGCCGGACAACGCCGCCGCCGAGATCACTTACCTAGAAAAACGAAAATATCCGATCTCCTACGTCGAAATGGGCGAGGAATCCGACGGCCAGAACATGCTACCCGAGGACTACGCCGCGCTCTACGTCCAGTGGGCGAAGGCGCTGCACAAAGTCGATCCGTCGCTCAAGCTCGGTGGGCCGTCTTTCCAAGGCGTAAATGAAGACATTCAGGTTTGGCCCGATGCCGCTGGCCAGACTTCATGGGTTCGCCGTTTCCTGCAGTACTTGAAATCGCACAACGCGCTCGACCAGCTCACGTTCTTTTCCTTCGAGCACTATCCGAACTCCGGCTGCACTTCGCCGTGGCAGCGCGAGTACGACGAACCTGAACTCGTGAGCAACATCATGGACGTCTGGCACAAGGACGGAATTCCCGCCGGCATGCCGATGTTTATCACCGAGACGAATCTCTCGCCTGCCGCCAGCGAAACCTACATGGACATTTTCTCCGGCCTCTGGCTCGCGGATTTCATCGGCACGTTCTTAAATCATGGCGGGAAGGGCGTCTATTACTTCCACTATTTGCCGATTCAAATGGAGCACGGCTGCAACGATTCGCAGGGCACGTTTGGAATGTTCACCGTCGACGAGAATTACAAAATCGAGCAGCGCCTTGCGCAGTTCTACGTCGCGCAGCTGATCAATCTGGAGTGGGTGAAGCCCGGCTCGGATCGCCATGACGTCTTCAACGCTGGAAGTGACATCACCGATGGTGTTGGCCACCTAATGGTCACCGCCTACGCCCTCGCGCGGCCCGACGGGCAGTGGTCGGTGATGCTCGTCAACCGCGATCAGGAAACCGCGCACAAGGTGAAAATTCAGTTCGATCAGGGCGGCGGAGTCTCAATACCGTTCGCGGGGATCGTAAACGTTGTGACCTTTGGCCGCGATCAGTACGTCTGGCATCCATCGAAGACGCACTTTATGGCTCACGCTGCGAACGCCGGCGATCCGCCCGTGAACGCGAATGGCCCCGGTCATGCCGATCCCGACGGCCCGGCGCTCCACCGGCAAGTCGACGCGAACAATGACACCGCATTCGATCTGCCGGCATCGTCTGTGACGGTGATAGCGGGAAAACTCGCAGCGATCGTTACCGAGCAGCGTTAGAGCGAAATCCAGCCAACTTTGATCAGCCACAGTGACGTCGTGGCCACAACGATCCACAGCAGCACGCCCTGCAGCATCGGTCGCGGGCCCACTTCTTTCACCGTCGCCATAGAAATTCCAGAGCCAATCAGGAATAGCGTCGCCGTGAGTCCAAGGCGTCCCAGCCTGCTTAAGAGTTGCCACGCATGCGCGCCCGCCGGCAAATACGTGTTTGCCACAGCTGCAAAGCAGAAAAATAAAACGAACCAGGGCCACTGAATCTTCGCCTTCGAATGCTTTTTGAGCGCCCAGCCGATCGATACCGGCACGATCCACAGCGCGCGCGTCAGCTTCACCGTCGTTCCCACCGTCAGCGCCAGCGGCCCGTAGTGTGACGCCGCTCCGACCACCGAACTCGTATCGTGAATCGCCAGCGCAGCCCACAACCCGAACTGTTGTTGCGTCAGATGCAGCGCCCACCCCAGCGGCGGAAAAATGAAAAGCGCTACCGAATTCAGAATGAATATCGTGCCCAGCGAAATCGCAGTCTCTTCGTGGTTTGCTTGAATGATTGGCGCCACGGCCGCAATCGCGCTACCGCCGCAAATCGCGGTGCCGGTCGAAATCAGGGCCGAAGCCGTGTGATTTACCTTCAGCGCGCGTCCGAGGCAAAGCCCCAGCCCCAGCGCAAACGCGATGCCCAGCGCCGTGTAAACGAATCCGCTGCGCCCCGCGACATGCCCAGCGCCGTGTAAACGAATCCGCTGCGCCCCGCGACCAGCACTTCGTGCAGATTCATTCCGAAGCCCAATCCAACCACGGATCCTTGCAGCAGATATTTCGTCACGACGCGCGTTTGAGTAGGGAAGGGATGCTTGAATGCAAATCCGAACAGGAGGCCGAGAGCGAGGGCGATCGGAGGAGAAATCAGGCCCGTCCAACACAGCACGAAACCTGCGACAAACAATATTTGCGGGATCAAACAAGCTCCCCGATTGGATTTATCGGCTACACATCGTATGAACTCAAGATAAATCTATCACTGTGGAGTAGGGGCCAGCGCGGGATCCGCGGCAGCTTTCGCCGAAGGCAACGAGCCAATTTGTACGGGAGCGTGAGCAGCAAATCAAAGGGTTCGAGCGGGGGTCGCTCGCGCTTTCATCCGCGGGTGCTGTTCTTCGAAGAGCGCTTTCGGATCGTGCGCCGACGCGCGGCCGGCCTAGATCCAGGCATACCGGCTGGAGCATGAGCCATGTAGGAAACAGATTGCCGCAGCGTAGCGCCCGTTCGACGAACCGTGCCGGAAAATCCGGACGAGCAGTGCGATCGGACCTTCCAGAGCGCCCGCAATCCGCATCATCCATCCTGATTTCCCGTGATGAAGCGGCGCGTCCACGCGACTGGGCCGAGCTTCGAGCCGACGAAAATCTCCGCACCCGCCAATGCGAAGCCGATGAATAGTGTAACCGGCAGCTAGAAACCAAGAAGTTCGAGCATCGCCGCGGAGCCACCCAACCCTGACGTGAGAAAGTGTGCCGGCAGCAGATGCCGGTGTTCGTGCCACACCGGGATCGCCGTGGCGCCGATCAGCACGTCCGTGTAGCTCGCAAACAGCAGGCCAGTGATGGCGCCGCCAAAATCACCGAGCCGGGCGATCTGCGGCGGCAGCGGCAGGTGCGAACCGTAGCGAATCGCCTCGTTCGCGGCCACCGCCACAAACGCCGCGCCGTCGAACGCCGACGACCCCATCGACATAGCCGAACGCCACTTGAACACGCGCAGCATATTCAAAAAACGCGTCGGCCGGCCGAAATCCGAAATCAGCAGCCCGGGACAAAGCATCGCGCCAATCAACCCCATCCACGGCGCGGTGCGCCCGAGTTGTGGGTCTGCGTGAAAAATGCTCCCGATAAACCCAATCACAGCCGAAATGCCCGCGATGCCGCCCCAAAACCCATTTTGGAACAGTGTCAATATGCGCACAACCGCCAAAAAGCAA
>JBEKJW010000397.1:0-3086 GCA_050011035.1 Candidatus Acidiferrales bacterium | reverse complement strand
GGCATCGTCGACGACTACTGCGTGATGCGGCACATGAACAACATCGAGTCGGTCTACACCTACGAAGGCACCAACGACATCCACAAACTCATCATCGGCGAACGCATCACCGGTATCGCCGCTTTTTAGTTGTATCGTTAATGCTCTTTTCGCGATCGTTATATGCACGCCCAAGAGGGCCATTGGCGCTCAATTTGTCCGACACCTACAGTGGACTGGGCAAACTCCGAGCGTCCATTAGTTCGGTATGGCGCGGCTCCTCAGACATTATCAGCGCAGGTCTTTACCAGTAGTAGTAACGACGAGCTGGCCGTGTTTGACGCCGCGCAGGCTCAGGATGCCATTGGCCAGGTCCTTGAGGGCGCCGCTGCGGCCCTTCATGATCACCACTTCCAAACAATTGTGATGATCGAGATGGACGTGAGTGGCTGCAAGGACGCTGCCGCCGGCATGATGTTGCGCGGTGACCAACTTCTCGGTGAGATTCGGTATGTGGTGGTCGTAGACGATCGTGAGCGTGCCGACCACGACTTTATTTTTATCGACGTCCTGTTCGACCAAGTGCTCGCGAATCAGGTCGCGGATCGCTTCGGAGCGGTTGCCGTAGCCTTTCTTCGCGATTGCTTCATCGAATGCGGAGAGCAGATCGCTCTCGAGCGATAGACCGGTTCTCACCAGCTTACCCATCTTCATTTCTCCCGTTTCACCAAACAATCCTAACGCACATTGCGCGAGCATCGTGCTGCCGTCAAGATGCTAAATATCGCGATCGTGTTCACCCTGTGCTCGAGGCCGCGTCGTAGCACCGCTTGCCACAACGTGTTACTCCGTCGTAGCATGACTTCCAAAATCGTGTTACTTCGGCTGATGATTTCAGCCGATAGAGATCGAGACATGGGATCGCAGCTCAATTCGCTTTTCGACGACGCAGCGGGCAACGTTCGCGAACGCGTGATCGCGATTTACGCGCTGCTCGCCGTCTTCAATCTGGGCGCCTGGGCGTGGGCGTTCGTAGCGTTCCGGAATTTCCCGTTGCTTCTGGGCACGGCGCTGCTCGCGTACAGCTTCGGCTTGCGCCACGCCGTCGACGCCGACCACATCGCGGCCATCGACAACGTGACGCGCAAGCTGATGCAGGATGGAAAGCGGCCCGTCGCGGTGGGATTCATGTTCTCGCTCGGCCATTCGACCGTCGTCATACTCGGAGCGGCTGCGATCGCCGGCGCAGCGCTGACGCTGCAATACCGCTTGGAGAAGTTTCGCAGCGTTGGCGAGCTAATCGGGACGCTGGTATCGGCATTTTTTCTATTTGCCATCGCCATCGCGAACCTCATCGTGCTCCGGTCGATCTACCGCGCGTTCGTTCGCGTTCGCAGCGGCGGCCAGTACGTGGAAGAAGACTTCGACATGCTCCTCGGAAACCGTGGATTTCTCGCGCGCATCTTCCGGCCGATGTTCAAGCTGATCACGCGAAGCTGGCACATGTATCCGCTCGGCTTTTTGTTTGGTCTGGGTTTCGACACGGCCACCGAGATCGGAGTGCTGGGCCTGTCGGCAGCCGAAGCGACGAAAGGGCTGCCCATCGGATCGATTCTTGTTTTTCCAGTGCTGTTTGCAGCGGGAATGTCGCTAATCGATACCACCGACAACGTGCTGATGCTCGGCGCCTACGGCTGGGCATACGTAAAGCCGGTGCGAAAGCTCTACTACAACATGACGATTACGTCGGTCTCGGTAATCGTCGCCCTCTTCGTTGGCGGCGTCGAGGCGCTCGGGCTTGTCGGCGCGCATCTTCAACTTCAGGGATGGTTCTGGGGCGGAATCGCGCTGTTGAACAATAATTTCGGAGCGCTCGGTTACATCGTGGTCGGACTGTTCGTCGCAAGCTGGCTCGTATCGGTAGTCATTTATAAAGCCCGCCGGCTCGACGACACCACAATTGCACCAAGCGAGAAGCGAAACACGCTAGCCGCTCCCGAATTGTAGTCGATCGAGTTGCACAAACTCGCTCAACCTACCCAACGATGCTGGTGATTTTCCGTTAGCCGGATTATGCTCGGCGCCGCATAAGAATTTGAGGAGCGCGACCACACACGATGAAAGTTCCCAAGCGCAAGCGGCTTTCAACAGTCGTTTTGGTCGTCGCGGTGTTCGGTGTTGCGGCGACTGTCTCGGCGAATCCTGTAAAGCTACGCTGCGCCTACCGCGAAAACCCACTCGGCATCGATGTGCCCGCCCCGCAACTTTCCTGGCAGAGTGACAACACCGAACGAAATTGGCGCCAGTCCGCCTACGAAATTCTCGTCGCGACGCAATCGGATCTACTCGCGCCCGGCAAAGCCGACGTGTGGGATAGCGGCAAGCAAACGTCGTCCGAATCGGTTGCGATCTCCTACGGCGGCCCGGCGCTTCAGCCAAGGACTCGCTACTTCTGGACCGTTCGAGTGTGGGATTCAAACGGAAAAGCGTCTGCTTGGGCCTCGCCCGCATGGTGGGAAATGGGGTTGATGTCGCCAGCGGGCTGGTCAGCGAAATGGATCGGCTGGGAAAATCCACAGGACGCCGCCGATCGCAGCGCCATCAAGTGGATTTGGGCAGGAGGCAACGATGCAATGGACGTCCCCGCAAAAACGGCCATCGCCTTCCGCCGTGATTTCGATTTGCCCATCGTACCCGCAAATGCCGCCTTCTTCATCTATTTCCCCGGCAGCTTCACGGTAACTGTGAATGGCCACGAAGCAGGGAAGAAAACCGACTGGTCGTCCTTCGATCGCATCGACGTGACCAGCTACCTGACCGCCGGGAAAAACTCGATCGAGGTGAAAGCCACGGTCACGGCCATGCCAATGTTCCTCACGCGCCCCGCCGGAAAGAAAAATCGAGCGGCGGGTCTCGCCGCACTCCTAAAAATCTCAAAGTCTGACGGCTCGCTCGAGCGAATCGGCAGCGATGCATCCTGGCAAACGCAGCTCGGCGACAGCGGCGGCGGTCAAAGCCAGTCCGCCTCCGCAGTCGCGGATCTGGACGACGCGCGCATAGACGCGAATCCCGGCCCGCTGCCCCAACCCGCGGCCTTGCTTCGCAAA
>JBEKJW010000396.1:0-3116 GCA_050011035.1 Candidatus Acidiferrales bacterium | reverse complement strand
TGCAGAAAAATCCCCCAACGGTATTCCGGCATTTTCACGTAGCCGAATTGCGCCCAGCCGTCGGGTTCCACGCTGGTCGCCGTGCGCAAATACACGTCGAGCGCGTGGCTGTCGTTCGGCCCCATGTCGTACCACCAGTTCATGTAGGCGGGCTGCCAGTGTTCCAGCGCGCGCTGCAACACGCGGTCGCGCCCCAGGTCCACGTTGTTCGGAATTCTTTCGGTGTAATCGATCATCGCTCTGCCTCAGTACCTAGAATTCGTAATCTCAAAAAGGGTGTTCGCGAACTCAGACGCGCTCCCAGTTGAATTTCACCGGCGCGCCCGTGCCGTACACCTTCAACGCGCCACTCTCTCCGACGGCGTTCGGCCGCACAAAGATCCAGTTCTGCCACGCGCTCAGGCGCCCAAAGACGCGCGCTTCCATCGTTTCCGGCAGCCCGAACCGCAAATTTGATTCGAGACCGGTCAACGCGTCCGGTGAAAGTGCAGTGCGCGATTCGATCGCTTGCCGGATTTCGTCCGCCCAGTCGAGATCGTCCGGCGCCGCCGTCACGAGACCCGCCTGGAGCGCTTCAGCCGCACTGAGTTTGCGCCCTGCAAGTCCGCGCAGCGCGTCGTAGGCCGCTTCGTCGCCGTGGAAGCGCGCCTGCAAGCGCGAACGCCGTCCCACCATCGGCAGCGCGCCGAAATTCATCGGACTGAGCATCACCCAGCTCTTCACGTCGCCCTCCTGCGTGTCGAGCATGTAAACGCGGTCCGCCGCGAACGCCAGCTCTGCGAGCGTCCCGGCGAAGCACGTATCCGGTTCGACCAGCGCAAACATCGAGCGCGACGAAACGTCGAGCCGCGCGAACGTGCGTCGCATCATGCCGACTACTTCGCGCACGAACCAATTGTGCTGGTTTTCGATCAGGAATTTGTCGATCGCGACCACGGCGTCCGCGTCGCCCGTAGCTTTCAGAATCCAAAGGCCCATGTGGCGCTCATCGGTCCGCAGCGAAAGAATTGCGTCGTCGAGTTCGCGCGCCATCTGCAGCGGCCACCAGTTCGCCCCGAGCGCAGTCACGCTTTCGAGTGTCATTCCATTTGTCGAAGCCGCTTCCGGGCCACGCACAGTGATCGACACGGTTCGTGCGTCGCGATCGAAAGCCGCGTCCACATACTTGTAGCGGCGTCCCGCCTCGTCGATCGTGCGTTCCAACGGCGTCAGCATCACGCCCTTCGTACTGGCGGGCCGGTCACTGCGTTCCGCGAGCCGTTGCGAACGTTGCTTTACGTAGTCGCCAAACTGCGCAGTCTTCACCGTCTCGTCGACCAGCTTCCAGTCCTTCGCGCGCTGGCCCTTCACGCCATCAGGGTTCGTGCAGAAGACGTCCGCATGATCGCGCCGCACGCGCCGCTTGTCAGTCAGTCGCGTCAAGCCGCCCGTCCCGGGTAGCACACCAAGCAGTGGCACTTCCGGCAAGCTCACCGCCGATGACCGATCGTCGACCAGCACCAGTTCGTCGCACGCCAGCGCCAGCTCGTAGCCGCCGCCTGCCGTCGTCCCGTTCAACGCCGCGAGAAATTTCAAACCGGAGTGCGCGCTCGCGTCCTCAATTCCGTTGCGCGTCTCGTTGGTGAACTTGCAGAAGTTCACTTTCCACGCGTGCGACGAAAGTCCCAGCATATAAATGTTCGCGCCGGAGCAGAATATGCGCGATTTGCCGCTGGTGACCACCACGGAACGAATTTCGGGATGTTCAAAACGGATGCGCTGCAGCGCGTCGTGCAGCTCGATGTCGACGCCGAGGTCGTACGAGTTCAGTTTCAACTTGTAGCCCGGACGCAACCCGCCCTCTTCGCTCACATCCATCGTTAGCGTCGCCACGGGCGGCTCGAACGTGATGCGCCAGTGTTTGTAGCGTGAAGGGTCGGTCTGATATTCCACCGCTGCCGGTTGCGTTTGCGCTTCTTGCGTCGCCGTCGTTTCCACAGCTTCCTCCGAGATTTAGCGAGCGCTTGCCGCCCGCTTTAATTTCGAAAAACTCTCGTCTACCGAATCGCCCGATGTTTCCAATTGAAAATCCGCCATGCCGTAAAGCGGTTCGCGCGCGGCCAGAATGTCGCGCAAGTCTTCCATCGCTTCGTCGTTTTCTTCCATCGCGCGCAAATCGCCTTGCGCCACTACGCGCGCCATGTGCTCTTCGGGTTTGGCTTTCACCCACACAGTGAAGCAGCTTGCGAGCAGGCGATCGTACGTTTCGCGTTCGGAAACCACGCCGCCGCCTACCGAGATCACCGCGCGTCCATGCGTGGCAAGCACTCGCTCGAGTGCCCGGTTCTCAAAGCGCCGGTAACCTGCTTGCCCGTAAAGCGAAAAAATCCCGGCGAGGTCCACACCTGCATCTTGCTCAATCTCTCTATCGAGTTCGATGAACGGCACGTTCAAATCGGCGGCGAGCCGCGCTCCAAGCGTGGATTTTCCCGCGCCGCGTAAACCGATCAGAGCGATGCGCCCGTCGCGCGCTTTGCCGTCGTCTTCAATATCGGACTGAATGCGCGCCACAATTTCGCGACGCCGCGCCGCGGGCAGGCGCTCGAGACGCTTCAAAATCGCCGCCGTTTCGCGATCGGCGACGTGAGCATCCATAAACAGCTCGCCAATAGAAACACTCAACGCCGTTGCGATCCGTTGCAGAAGCAGAACGGAAATATTCCCGTCGCCCGTTTCGAGTTGCGCCAAGTGTCGTTCAGACACATCGGCTTCCGCCGCCAGCATCTTGCGCGTCATCCCGCGGCGGTTTCGAAAGCCGCGGACACGCCGGCCGAGGCCCGCCAGAAAGCCTTCTTCCGCCGTGGCAAGCGAAACCGGTTCGAGATCAGGGCTCAACCGAGGATCGGTAGGAAGTTTGAGACTCATCGATATGCACTATACTACATGTTACACGCCGCGCCACATCGAAAGTGCGCAATAATGCGAACTGTTGTAACATTTCGTTACATCGTTCAGTTTCCGCTACACTACCGCCTTTTCCCGACTGACAGCTTTTACAAAAATGGTACATTTCCGCCCATGCGCGTGCGCTGCGCCCATTGCTCAGCCCAAATCGAGGTTGATGACGCCGAAGTCGC
>JBEKJW010000395.1:0-3133 GCA_050011035.1 Candidatus Acidiferrales bacterium | reverse complement strand
GGTTCGTCCAACACATACAGCGCGCCCACCAAGTGCGATCCGAGCGACGTCGCCAGTTGAATCCGTTGCGACTCGCCACCTGAAAGCGTCGACGTCAGCCGGTCCAGCGACAAATAATCCAGTCCCACCTCATCGAGGAACCGCAAACGCTGCTGCACCTCTTCCAAAACTTTCTCGACGATCTCCGCCTCGGCGTCCGTCAGCTTCAGCGACGCGAAAAACGGCCGCGCCTCCTTCACCGTCATCTGGCAGACTTCCGTGATCGACTTGCCCGCGACCTTCACCGCGCGCGCTTCCGCTCGCAGCCGCGTTCCGTTGCACTCCGGGCACGTCGCATACCCGCGGTACCGGCTCAGAAAAACGCGCACGTGCAGCTTGTATTTCTTCCGCTCGAGCCACCCGAAGAATCCCTTTACGCCTTCGTAGCCTTCGCGCTTGTCGCCGTCGAGAATCGCGCTCCGCTGCGCAGTCGTCAGATCGCGGAAGGGAACGTCGACCGGAATTCCTTTGGCGCGCGCGAATTTCTTCATCTCCACCGCAAGCGGCCGGTAGCGCGGCTTGGTCCACGGCTCGATCGCGCCGTCCGCAAGCGATTTGCTCTTGTCCGGAATTACGCGGTCCAGATCGAAATCCACCGTGTTGCCGAATCCCTGGCACCGCGGGCATGCGCCGTACGGATTGTTGAACGAGAAAAGCCGCGGCTCCGGCTCCTGGTATTCCGTCAGGCACTTCTTGCACGTGAACCGCTCGTTGAAAATCAGCCGCTCCGAAGTGGCGCCCTCCGCCTCCGGCACGAATTCCAAAATCGCTTCGCCTCGCCCCTCGCGGTACGCGATCTCTACCGAATCCACCAGGCGCGGCCGTACCTCCGGCCCGGTCGCGAGACGATCCACCAGCACGTACACCGGCTTCGTAAAATCCACGTCCAGCAATTCTTCCGGCGTTGAAAATTCGAAAACGCGCCCGCCTTGATACAAGCGATTGAATCCGCGCTTCCGCAAACTCAGCAAACTCTCGCGAATCACTTCCTGCGCAGGCTTCTTTTTAGCGCGCGCCGCCACGCCCGTTTTCGCCGTGCCCGAATTGCCTGAAGATGTCTCGCTGCCGGGCTTTAGCTCGTACAACACGTAAAACCGCCGGCCCTCCGGCAACGTCATCACGCGCGCGGCAATCTCGTCCACCGTGTCGCGCCGAACTTCTTCGCCGTCGTTCAAGCAGTACGTGTGCCCGATGCGCGCGAAAAGCAGCCGCAGGTAGTCGTAAATCTCCGTGGCCGTCGCTACCGTCGACCGCGGATTGCGCGTGGAATTTTTCTGCCGGATCGAGATGGCGGGCGCGATGCCGGTGATCTCGTCGACGTCGGGCTTCTCGATGCGCTCGAGGAATTGCCGCGCGTATGCCGAAAGCGATTCGATATACCGGCGCTGCCCCTCGGCATACAGCGTGTCGAACGCCAGCGAGGACTTGCCCGACCCCGACACTCCCGTCATCACCGTGATCGCGTTGTGCGGAATTGTGAAGTCGATGTTCTTCAGGTTATGGACACGAGCCCCGCGAACACGAATCTCGTCCGCATCCGCCGTCACCGCCACGCCGCCCTTGCCTCCGCCTGATGCCGATCCAGCCTTCACCGCAACGCCCGGCGTCTTTGCGGAGTCCGACTTTCGATGCAGCAATCGGTCGCGTTCCTTGTAAGCGTCGGATTTCGAGCCGGACTCGGCCCGCACCTCGGCGCCGCCGGGATGGGAACCGGGCACACCCGTACCCCGCGTGGAAATGGCCTTGGGATCC
Organism: Candidatus Acidiferrales bacterium; assembly: GCA_050011035.1. GTDB lineage: Bacteria > Acidobacteriota > Terriglobia > Acidiferrales > UBA7541 > Palsa-295. The sequence goes on along the minus strand of JBEKJW010000395.1, from coordinate 1,342 downwards.
TGCTCGAACGACTCAGTGGGCTTCGTCGGCATAGGTCTAAACCAAGAATTATACGCCGACCGTCAAATCCGCCGCAAACACGGCGCAAAAGCCCCGCAAAACCACCACAAATCGTGCCGCCTAACCGCCACCCTTCGACGCGCTACCGCCATTCATCGCGTCCGCTGCCGCCAGCGCCTGTTGCGGCCGCGCGCGCACGGTCAGTTCACTCGTAAAGTTTGCCCATCGCACTTTTCCCGACGGATCGATCAAATATTCCGCCGGACGCGAGATATCCGCGCCATCCTGCCTGCCGTGCGCGTGCACCAGATCCCAACGCCTAATCACTTCGTCATTCGCGTCGGAAAGAATCGGAAACGTATAGCCCTGCGACTGGCGCAGCGCCTCGGACTCGGCCGGCGTATCGACGCTGATCGCAATGACTCGGATTTTTCGTGAATCGAACTCGGGGAGCGCCTTTTGGAAACTCCGCAACTCGGAGTTGCAGAATGTTCACCAATATCCCCGGTAGAAAATCAGCACCACGCCCGCGGTTTGCCCCGCCGCCGTGGCCGCTCCCGTTCCCGGTGCGCTCGCGCCATTGGGCGTAAACGGCGAACTCAGGACGCTCGCCAAATTCACAGAATTATTTTTCGAATCCGGAAGCGTGAAGTCCGGCGCGAATTGTCCAGCCTGCGGCGCTCCGTGCCCGACGGGCGGCATCTTCGCTCCGAAGAAAATCAGCCAGCAGAATAAGCCGGCGAACGCCACCGCCAATACGCCCAGCACGCTTCCGAAAATCTTTCCGCGGTAGAGCTGTGGTTGCCGGAACGCCCGAGCAACTCCCACACTGAGCAGCAAGAGGCCGAGTGCGATCATCGGCAAATTCACCCATGGAAAGTCGCGCAGCACCGGGAAGTTGATGAAGAACACAAAATAGCTGACCACGCCCAGCACGGTCACCAGCGCCCCAATCCATATCAGTCCATTCCAGCTCTTCTTCATGGCTCGACCTCCTGCCAACTCCCTCAACTTGCGCGTTTCCCACGCCACAGTCAACAACACAGTCGGCTAGCCAACCTGGCCCTCTTCTGACGACCGCCTCCGAAAAGTCGTCCCACCGCCGCAATCGGACCGCGACGATCTGTCACGGCGCCCGTACGGGCCGATTCGCACCACTTACGAATCGGGCGCACTGCGTAGCCCAACTCATCCATCACTCGCTAATGATTGACGCCCGCACTCCGCGCAGCGACGGAAAGTAAACCCACAAATGCCCGCCGTTATCGTTCTCCGCAAACACGATCTCCCCATCGCGCCCGACCACCGCATCGCCAAACTGATACATATACCGCCGCTGCTC
>JBEKJW010000394.1:0-3197 GCA_050011035.1 Candidatus Acidiferrales bacterium | reverse complement strand
ATTCAAGAACGTGAGGAGCATCGAAGCGAAAACACAAAACGGACTCGTTACAAGAGACACCAGCCCGTAGATTTTGCTTTGAAGGATTCGCTACGCTCAATTCCCCCGCGTGTCAGTCAGTGGAGCTGGCGGAGGGAATTGAACCCCCGACCCTCTGATTACAAATCAGATGCTCTACCAGCTGAGCTACGCCAGCGCTCTCAAACCGACAAAGAATAGCAGACAGTTCTAGGAGAGCGCAAGTGGTGAGCCGAAAATTTCCAGCACGCCAAAGGCCAGCACTGTGGAAAAGGAAGCTCTCGTTCCCTCACGGGCAACCCGTATTGCGTTGAAACGGAGTCACTTAGCTGAAACTGTCCATAGACGACTGTGGAAAACTCCCAAAGTTGCTCCAAAGCCGCCAAGATCCGTATCGGGCCGGCCCAATCAGATGCGGTTGAGCGCATCGACGATTCAACCTTACGATTTTTGTTCAGTTGCGTGAGAATGAACTGCGCATGAATCGACGCCTCTGGATTGGATTGGCATTTGTCGTCGCGCTCGTTGCGATTGCGGCGGTCGCATGGCATCAGTTCTTCGGACGCGGCGACAGCGACGCCAGAGAGAGCGCCCTCGCGCTGACTCCTGCCGACGCGGATTCCGTTGTCTTCGCCGATGTCGCGCAGCTTCGCACAGCGCCTTTTTTTTCGGCGCTCGGCGATTGGGTCCCTCAGGCGCAACAAGTCGACGAGGATTATGCGAAGTTTTTGCAAGACACCGGGTTTGATTATCAGCGCGATCTCGATCGCGTCGCCGTTGCCACAATCAAGCGCGGCCAGGCGACTGAGTTTTTCGCGGTCGGCGACGGCCGCTTCGACCGAAAGAAAATAAACACGTACATTTCGGAGTTCGGGACACACGACAAGAAAGATGGCCGCGAAGTTTTTACGGCTCCGCTGAAAGGCAGCTCTCGCAAAATTTCATTCCTATTTCTGCACCAAAATCGAATTGCTATTACTGACGATCCAGATCTTTCTTCCCTGCTGAAAAATCCGCTGCGCGGAACAGACGCGATCCAGTGGCGTGAACGTTTCGATAGATTGGGTGGTTCGCCGATTTTTGCTGTGTTCCGCCAGGACGCGGAAATTGGCTCTCAACTCGCCGCACGGAGTGCGAACGGTGGTCAGGCGCAACAGCTCGCCTCGCTGCTCAACCAGTTGCAATGGATAACACTTGCTGGAGTGCCGGAGCAAAACCGATTGCGCGTCATTCTCGAAGGTGAATGCCCGAACGACTCTACTGCTCATGATCTCGCCGACGTGCTGAACGGCATTCGTTTGTTCGCGCAGGCTGGACTGAACGATCCGAAGGTTCGGCGTCAACTCGACAATCAGACGCGCGAGGCGTACATCGAGTTAGTTCACGGAGCGGACGTGACGCGGATCGACCGGGGCGAAACGAAGTCGGTTCGATTGCTAGTGGAAGTCACACCGGAAATGCTGAAGGCGGCTCGCTTTTCCACGCCGGTGCTCGAGCCTCAGCCCTCTCACCAAGAGGAACCGACTGCCAAATTGAAAAAGAAATAGCAGCGGCTCACAAAAGTCCGAATTCAACCCGGAGGGAGTCTGTTTGAGATGCGACGGGCGATCAGTCGCCGGCCGGCGTTGCAGCCTTCATGTAGCGCCACGGGTTCACCGGCGCATTGTTCACTCGGACTTCGTAGTGCACGTGCGGTCCGGTCGAGCGGCCGCTGATGCCCGTGTAACCGACCACCGTGCCGCGCTTGATACGCTCACCCGGAATCGCCGAGAACGACGAGAGGTGCGCGTACCACGTTGTGATTCCAAAGCCGTGATCGATCACGACGAGCCGGCCGTAACCCGCGTGATTTTCCGCGATCGTTACCACGCCGTCCGCCGTAGCGTGAACCGGCGCACCGTAATCAGCCGAAACGTCAACGCCCGTGTGAAACGCGCCTTCACCCGAGAACGGATCGAGCCGTTCCCCGAAGCTATCCGTGATGTGTCCCATCACCGGCCAGATCGCCGGAGTGTAGGTCGAATCCGCAAAGCTCATCGAGGGCATCAAGCGCAGGCCGCCACTCGAAATGGCAATCGCCGCCGCGTTGCGCTTCAAGAAGGTGTACTGCTCCACGGAGCGATCAAAGGCGCTCTGCGCATCCGCTGGATTGTCACTCGAATCAAAGGCCGCCGGGTGATACCGCAGCACGCCATAGGTCATCGCCACTTCGGTCGCCAACGACTGCAACGAATCAAGGCGCTGGTTGGTGTCGTCAACCGTGTTCTGTAAGGCGCGATACTGTTTCTTTAGAGTTTCCTGATCATGCCGGAGGGCGTTGTAGTTTCCGACCTTCCACAGCATCCGCGAGTAAGATCCCGCCGCCGCAACCACCGTCACGCTTCCAATCAGTGCCAGCACGGCCACAACGTGAAGCACGTACGCCGGGATCACCAACTTCTGCATCTTCCCCGGCGTTGAAGCGATATAAAAAGTGTAAGTCTTGCCCTTCATAATCTGCGGAGTCCTTTATGAAAACCAATTAATGATACAGACAGCCCGTATTTTCTTAAAACCGCTGCTACTCTTAGCTCATCTCTACTTCCAGCGGTTCGCTACTCGAACTGCCCACTAAATGTCGCGGTAAAGGGTGCCGCGACGGTGCGCCATACTAAAATCTGTAGGGCTTACAGTCAATCCTGTATTTCCCTGCTCCAAGGGCAGCTGTGAGAAAGCTGCCCGACACCTGCCCGAACGGCCAGTCTAATTTGTTTACGCTAAACTAGACGTGAAGAGCGGCCAAAGGTCACTACATCGAATTCCTGAAAACGTTCGAATGAAAACCCCAGAGAATGATCTAATCCGAAAAATTCTCGGGAAGTCCACGCGATCCAATGAGTTGAGGTCTGGATTGCGTCTAGGGATCGGTGATGATGCCTCTCTGTTTGTCCCCCGAAGCGGCTACGAAACTATTTTAACCTGCGATTGGTTCCTGGAAGGAACACATTTTCTTCGCGATCGTCATCCAGCCGATTCGGTTGGGTGGAAATCTTTGTCCCGAGCGGCCAGCGATATCGCCGCGATGGGTGGCACGCCGCGGTGTTTTTTGCTGAGTCTGGCCATTCCCAACGAACTCACCGGCCGCTGGTTAGACGATTTCCTGGCCGGGCTGCGCCGCGCTTCACGGAAATTGAAATGTC
>JBEKJW010000393.1:0-3198 GCA_050011035.1 Candidatus Acidiferrales bacterium | reverse complement strand
TAGCTTGTTCAGGAATTTCGAGCAGAACGATGCACCACGCATCGCAACTTATATTAAAAGGACCCGCCAATGCCCCTAACGCAACTCGATCCGAACGCAGCCCTCGTAATCATCGATCTTCAAAAAGGAATCACCGGCCTTCCCACAGTCCATCCAATGGCCAGCGTCCTTCATAACGCCGCCGAACTCGCGCGTGCCTTCCGTAAGCGCAATCTCCCCGTCGTGATCGTCAACGTCATCGGCCGCGCGCCCGGCCGCACAGACGCGAGGTTCAAATTCAATCCACCGCCCGACTGGGCCGATCTCGCCCCCGAACTCGACGCGCAGCCAACCGATCATCTCGTGTCAAAGCAGCGCGTCGGCGCGTTCCTCGGCACCGACCTCGACACCTATCTGCGCTCGCGCAACGCCACGCAGATCGTTCTCGCCGGCGTTTCCACCAGCAGCGGCGTTGAATCCACCGCCCGCAGCGCGTACGACCTCGGCTACCACGTCGTCTTCGCCTCCGACGCCATGACCGACCTGGCCGCCGAAATGCATCGCCACTCCGTCGAACGCGCCTTCCCCAAAATCGGCGAAGTCGACACCACCTCCTCCATCCTCGCGAAGCTCAAATAGCGGCCGCATCGGCGAACGCCGCACGCATCACCACGGTAGCGTCCCGCCGGTCTCGAAGAATCCGCCGGTCGGGCCATCGGGACCGAGCAGCGCGAGACGTATCGTTTCCGCGGCGCCCTGCTCTACGGTTTGGTGTCCGCGATTCTGGTTCAAGTCCGTCGCCGTGAATCCCGGATTCGCCGAGTTCACTTTGATCGGCGTGCCGGCCAGTTCGAGCGCGAGCTGCGCCGTCATCATGTTCATCGCGGCCTTCGACGCGGAATAGCCGATCGCCCGTACATTCGCAAACTTCCAATTCGGATCACCATGCCCGGTGATCGAACCGAGTTCGCTCGATACATTCACGATTCTCGCGGCCGCGGATTTCTTGAGCAGCGGCAGCATCGACTGCGTCACCGCCAGCGCTCCGATGAAATTCGTCTCGACCGTCGTTCGCACCGCGTCGATGTCCGCCACGCCCGGCGCACCGTCTTTCCCTATCGCCGCGATGCCCGCGTTGTTCACCAGAATGTCGAGCCGTCCGAAGTCCCGCGCGATCTCGTCCGCCGCGCGCTTAATCGTGTCGTGCTTCACCACGTCGATCGCGATGAACCTCGCATCGACGCCTTCCGCTTTCAATTTTGCCGTCGCTTCGCGCCCCAGTTCCACGTTGCGAGCACCTACCAACACCGTGCACCCGGCCTTCCCGACTTGCCGCGCCACCTCAAACCCAATGCCCTTGTTCGCGCCCGTGATCAGCGCCACCCTCTTCGCCGCATCCGCCATATAAGTGCCTCCCCATCAAAATGTGAAGTCGCTCCATTGAGATGCGTGCGCCGTGCGCCGGATTCGCGTTCGGCGGTGGTGGGGTCGCCCTTCGGGGCGCTGTAACATAGACTCTGGAGTCTGTGCGAGACCCACTCTCAGTGGGTCGCGGGTTGAGCCATCGCTTCGCAACCACCACGTCGACACTCACGTTAACCTATAAGTCACTACTGTTCGTCCGTTCAGTTACGCGCTCCGCATCCGCACGGCTACATTGGGAATTGGGAGGGCGCGGACTCACATCACCGCGAGTCCCGGAGATCCAATCCGATGACGCCGAACGATCCCACACAAACGAAGCTCACCTTCGAACAAGCCCGGCAACGCCTCGAAACCGAGTTTGCTTCGCAGCAAAGCAATGTTCTTCCGCTGGACGCAGCTCGCAACGAAGGACGCTTTTACGGGAATTTGATCCGAGGCGACCGTTCGCTGAATCCTATCCAGCGAATCGGGTTCTTTCTGATGGGATTTCTTGCCTGCTCGCAAACGTTCTTTGTCGTCGTTAGCGCCTTCCCCCAGCTGGCCAAAGCCGCAGGCATGCGCGTGTTGCCGGAGAGCAACCGCGCGGTGGTGCTTGCTTATCTTCCCTTCTCCGCGATCATCCTTTTCTTCGGCATCAAATTCATCGTCACTGCCGTCGCTCCGCGCAAGCAAAAGCAGTAGCGAAGTCCATCGCGTGGTTCCAATCGCAATCCTGAAAAGATTCTTCGCTCAGCAAGGCCGACTTAGGCGAGATCTGGCGTGGCACAGGCTGGAGTTCGCCCGCGTAACTTCGAATTTAGGTCGTCGCGAATGTCGGTATTTCGAGAAACAAACTCAAATCAACGCCGTTTAGTGAGCCTTTAACACCCACGACGAAATCACAAGCCGCTGAATCTCGCTCGTGCCTTCGTAGATCTCGGTGATGCGCGCATCGCGATAATTGCGCTCGACCGGATACTCGCGGCTGTAACCGTTACCGCCGTGAATCTGGATCGCCTTGTGCGCGACGCGCGTGGACAGCTCGCTCGCAAAAAGTTTCGCAATTGACGCCTCCATCGAAAACCGCGCGCCTGAATCCTGCTTCCACGCCGCACGCCGCACGAGCAGCCGGGCCGCATCGATCTCCGTCGCCATGTCGGCGAGCATGAACTGAATCGCCTGAAAATCGGAAATCGGATGGCCGAACGCCTGCCGCTCTTTTGCGTAGGCGAGCGCCGCCTCAAAAGCACCTTGCGCGATACCAACGGCCTGCGCCGCAATACCGATGCGGCCGCCATCGAGCGTCGTGAGCGCGACTTTGTACCCCTCGCCCTCCGCGCCGATGCGATTCGCCACCGGCACTTCGCAATCCGTGAACGAAAGTTCCGCGCACGCCGTCGCATTGATGCCGAGTTTCTTCTCTTCCTTGCCGACGGCGAATCCCGGCGTCCCCTTCTCGACGACTAGCGCCGTAATTCCCTTCTCGCCCTTTTCCGGGTGCGTGTTCACGTAGACGATGGCTGCGTCTGCCGCGCCGCCGTTCGTGATCCACGCCTTCGTGCCGTTCACGACGTACTTGTCACCCTTCAGAGTCGCTTTCGTTTTCAGAGCCGCGGCGTTCGATCCGGCCTGCGGCTCGGTGAGCGCGTAGCATCCGATCTTTTCGCCGCGCGCAAACGGCGCAAGCAGCCGCTTTTTCTGATCGTCTGTTCCGTAGCGGTAAATCGGATCGCAGTAGAGCGAATTCTGCACCGAGAGGATCGCGCCGGTCGAGGCGCAGTACTTCGAAATCTCTTCGATCACGATCGTGTAGCT
>JBEKJW010000392.1:0-3626 GCA_050011035.1 Candidatus Acidiferrales bacterium | reverse complement strand
TCCGTGAAGGCAGGCGATGGCGGCGATGGTGCCGTCGCGTTTCGTAGGGAGAAATACGTCCCGCGTGGCGGCCCGTCTGGCGGCGATGGCGGCAACGGCGGCGACGTCATCATCGAATCGAACCCGCACGACAACACTCTTCTTCGCTATCGCTACAATCGCATCTTCGAAGCGCGCCGCGGTGGTCACGGCGAAGGCTCGAAGTGTCATGGCGCGGACGCCGACGATCTCATCCTGAAGGTTCCCGTCGGCACCGTCGTTGTCGACGCCGATTCCGGCGAGAAACTTTTTGACTTCACCGAAGCGAGCCAGCGCTTCGTCGCCGCCAAAGGTGGTCACGGCGGACGCGGCAACGGCAATCCACATTTCATCCGCCCTTGGCATCAGGCACCGCGCGAACATGAAGAAGGCCGTCCCGGCGAAGCGCGCAATCTGGTCCTTGAGCTGAAGCTCCTCGCGGACATCGGCCTCGTCGGCTTTCCCAACGCTGGAAAATCCACCCTGATCTCGCGCATCTCCGCCGCGCGCCCGAAAATTGCTGCGTATCCTTTTACAACGCTCGAGCCGCATCTCGGCGTCGTCTCCGCCGATCCAGGCGCAACGCCCGGTCAAGGCCGGGTGTTCGTCGTCGCTGATGTGCCGGGTCTCATTGAAGGGGCGCACGAAGGCGCTGGACTCGGCACACGCTTCCTGAAGCATCTCGAACGCACCCGCCTTATCGCGCATCTTGTCGACGTCAGTGACTTCAACGATCGAGATCCCGTCCGCGATTTCGAAATCATCATGCACGAACTCGAATCGTTCAGCCCTGAGCTCGCGCGCAAGCCGATGATCGTCGTCGCCACGAAACTCGACGCCGTTAGCGATCGCTCGCACCTCGAAGAATTACGCGCCTTTGCGAAAGAGCGCGGCCTTCCGTTCTACGCCGTGTCCTCCGCTTCCGGTGAAGGCATTCCCGAACTCGTTCGCGTCCTGGCTGACGCGCTTGACCGCATTCCCAAGCCTGAGCTTCCCGTGGCGCCGCCTCCCGCTCCTTACGCCGGCCCCGTCGCGCCGCACCTGCGCGCCTCCGAAGCCGAAAACGAAGTCGACCACGATCCACGCGACGAAGGTCGCGTTGAAAATCGGGCCGAACACCACGCGCTCCCGCGTCCGGAGAAGAATTGAGTCCCGTTTCCGGCCACAAGTCGCACGCCCACGGTCATCGTCGCTCCGTCGCGCTCTTTGGCGGCACGTTTGACCCGATTCACGCTGGCCACATCGCGGTCGCCGAAGCGGCGCAGAAGCGCTTTCACCTGGACACCGTCTATTTCGTCCCGTCGTCGCGCCCTCCGCACAAAACCAAGCCGGCGCTCACGCCGTTCCTGCATCGTTACGCGATGGTCGCGCTGGCTTGCGCCGACCACGCCGACTTTCAACCGTCCACGGCCGAAGCTCCCGACGGCGCCGCGCCGCACGTCTTCTACACTTACGACACGGTGAAGAAATACCGCCGCGAGCATCCCGACGATCATCTCTACTTCATCGTCGGCGCCGATCAATTTCTCGAGATCCCGACGTGGCGCAATTACGAGGCGCTGCTCGATTTCTGCGACTTCATCATTGCCAGCCGGCCGGGTTTCCGCGTCGACGCGCTGCGCCTCGTCGTGCCGCCTGAAAAACTCGGCCGCACCCAATCGTCCGATCCCAACGCCATCGTGCTGCGCAAATCCACCGTGCACATACTCACCACGGTCGCCAGCCACATTTCCTCCACCGAAATCCGCCAACGCCTGGCCTCGCGCAGGAATATTCACGGGCTTGTGCCGCCGCGGGTTGAGGAATACATTCTAGGACAGGCCTTGTATCGATGAAATTTGACTCGCTCCCGAAAGAAGTTCGCTGGGCCGTTGAAGCCGCACAGGATAAGCAAGCGTTGGATATTTCCGTGCTTGATCTGTCGGGCACCGGTGCGTTCGCAGATTATTTTCTGGTCTGCTCCGGCTCCAGCGCGCCGCAGCTCCAGGCCATCACCCGTGCCATCGAAGAGAAGATCGATAAATCCGGCCGCAGCGTCGAGCATCGCGAAGGCCGCGGCAGCGCCGATTGGATGCTGCTCGATTACGGTTTCTTCGTCGTTCATGTTTTCAGCGAAGGAGCCCGGCAGTATTACGACCTCGAGCGCCTCTGGCGTACCACCGAGCGCATCGAGATTCCCAACGTTCCGGGCAACACAGTTCCGCCGCACCATCGCGCCGCGGAATCCCAAGGCAATGCCACGCAGCGGTAGTTCGCTCGCGTCGATTCTTCCCACGCACTCGCCGTTTTATCTTCAGCCGGAGCTGTGCATCGTATGAACGCGTCGGCCGGCGTCGCTTGGATCGCGCAAAGCGCGGCTTCCCTGCGAGTGATGGAACTCGCGCAAAAAGTCGCGGACGCCTCGACCACGGTTCTGATTACCGGCGAAAGCGGCACCGGTAAGGATCAACTCGCGCGCTGGATTCATGAGTGCGGCCCGCGTCACGACGCGCCGCTCCTGAAAATCGACTGCGCGAGCCTTCCAAGCGAACTGGTCGAGTCCGAATTGTTTGGTCATGAAAAAGGCGCGTTCACCGGAGCCGTTGCGCGAAAGCCAGGACGCCTCGAACTCGCCAACTCCGGCACAATCGTCCTCGATGAAGTTGCCGCGCTCGCCCCGGGAATCCAAGCCAAACTCTTGCGCGTCCTCGAAGATCGCAAGTTCGAACGTCTCGGCGGCAACGAAACTCTCCGCATGGATGCGCGTCTCATCGCCCTCACCAACACGGATCTTTCAAAGGCCGTTTCCGAAGCGCGCTTCCGCGAAGACCTTTACTTCCGTCTGAATATTCTCTCGATCGTGGTGCCGCCGGTTCGCGATCGCCGCGCCGATATTCCAGTACTTGCCCGGCACTTTCTCGCCCGCCTCGGCCCCGTCCACGGCCGCTCAGACGCTTCATTTTTGCCCGCTGCGCTTCGGCTGCTCGAAGCCTACGACTGGCCGGGCAACGTCCGCGAATTGAAGAACGCCATCGAGCACGCTCTCGTTTTTTCGCAGGCATCGGAACTCGGCGTCGAAAACTTCCCGGAGATTGTGCGGCTGTCCGCTACCTCGCAGACCAGCGGCGGACCTGTCCGCTACCTCGCAGACCAGCGGCGGACCGCTTCGATCTCTCGAAAGCCTTGAGCGCGAAGCGATTCAGGCGACGCTCGAAGCCACGCACTACAAAATCGGCCGTGCCGCCGAAATTCTCGGCATCAGCCGCAAGACCTTGCTTGAAAAAAGAAAGAAGTTCGGTCTAATCGAATAATCGCGCTGCACTTCAGAGCGCGTGCCGCGTCGCCATGAAAATCCGACTCATCATGCTCGGCAAGACGCGCAACGCCGCCCTCCACGCCATGATCGAAGACTACGTCGGCCGTATCCAGCACTACGCGCCCGCCGAAATCGTCGAACTACGCGAGGCTAGCGCCGCCGCCCTCCGCAAGCTGAAGTTCGACACCGCGTCGATCATCGTTCTTCTCGACGCCGCTGGAAAACAGTTCACCTCGCAGCAGTTCGCCCAGTGGGTCGGCCAGAGCCGCGACCGCGGCATGCGCGAAATGATTTTCCTTTGCGGTGACGCCTC
>JBEKJW010000391.1:0-3238 GCA_050011035.1 Candidatus Acidiferrales bacterium | reverse complement strand
CGACACAACCTGCGCGCGCGGCTGAGCCGCGGCCGGAATCGCCGAACACAGAACGACCAATGCGAGGAACGCGATCATTCTTCCCTTATCATTCCAGAAGACGCCAAGGGGATCGCCGGATTACATGAATTTGATCGCTTGCGGAAGAATCGCGTGATGTCGCTGGCCGCAGGAATGGGAACCCAATCCCTCTCCGGGTGCTAGAATTGCGCGTATGTTCGAGCGATACACCATAGCCGCCAGGCGTGTCATCTTTTTCGCACGTTCCGAAGCCGGCGAGTTGGGAAGCCCTGCCATCGAGAGCGAACATCTGCTCCTGGGCCTGCTGCAAGCCGATCGGGCGCTGGTCAACCGACTATTCTCGCAGCCCGTGCCGCCTGATTCGATTCGCGACCGAATCATGGGCCATGTTCGAAAAGGCAAGAAACTCGCACTTTCCGTGGACTTGCCGCTATCCGAGGAATGCCAGCGCATACTGGTCTGCGCCGTCAAAGAGGCCGACGCGCTTTCCCTATCGTTCGTCGGGACCGAACATCTTCTCCTCGCGCTGTTGGCTGAGGAAAAGTGCCTGGGCGCCGAAATTCTGCAGGAGTGCGGTCTGCGGCTCGCGGACGTTCGCCCCGGAAATCCGAAGGGGGAAATCCGAGGGATGGGCGGACGTGGGTAATCGCTTGCTAGGGCGCGTCCCATTATCGCACACTTAACGTTGTTAAGCAATTGATTTAAATGTAGTTAATGCCTCCGTTAGATCGTTCCGTAATTTTACACTTTGCAGAGATTGTTGACTCGCGCTAACTTATTTTATAATAACCGTTTGCGTGACTTTCATGGGTCTTCACATTTTGTTCTTCGCGGACTCGCCTCGGTCTTGCCTGAAGGGCCATAATTCGTATTTAGTTCGTTACTGTTCAGCATACCACGAGTGTCAAGTGAGGGGTCAGTTTTTTCGGGGATTTTTGTCATGTGCTGGCGGAAAACCCGCAACCTCAGGTTGGCCCTATCTTCCCAAGCGTGCAGGTCTGGGGGTTCCCGCTGCCCGGTCGACCCCCATCGATCCCATCCCCCGCGCTAGGCCGTTCCCACCAACCCTTCCGGCCTTCGATCTGGCGGACGAAGGCGTGCTGGTGTTATTGTCCTGAGGTACCCTTGTGGAGTGGTGTTTGAATGGGACGACGCCAAGACGCGTGCCAATCTTCGCAGGCGCGGCGTGTCCTTCGAGGAACGCGCGGAGGTCTTCTTCAACGAACTGGCTGTGACGATTCCCGACCTTGACCATTCCGGGCCAGAGGATCGCGAAATCACGATGGGCCATTCCTATCGTGGTCGGCTGCTATTCATATCGCATTGTCCTCAAGGGGAACGGGTCAGAATTATCAGCGTGCGCAGGGCGACACAAGGAGAGCGAGAGCAATATGAAGAAGAGTTCGGCCCATCGGCAAGTTGACGACCTCCGGCCCGAGTACGACCTGCGCTTGTTCAAGGCGGCGTCCGCGGGAAGTACTACGAACAGACGACCGCCGGAACCAACCTTGTTTTGATCGAGCCGGATCTCGCTGAGGTCTTTCCGGACACCGCTGCGGTCAACCGCACGCTACGACTTCTCGTGAAAACGGCAGAAGCGGTTGCCAAACTGGCGCGACGCAGGAGTCAGCGCGCACGCTAACGAGCGGTTTCGATCGTAACAAGAGATCAGGAGATCAACTTAAGACGCTTGAGATCGTCCTCCGTCCAACCGGCTTGGTCGAGCATGCTCTTCAGTGTCTTGCGCCGGAACGAGTCGCTGCTTCTATGAAAGAGAACGGTGACTCTCCGTCCATCAGGATGGTAGTAAATCTGGTGAGAGCCGCTTCCGCGATCCAGAGAGAAACCGTCGCGGATCAGCGCGGAGATGAGTTCGCGCGCCGTGAGGTTGCGAAGTTGTCCGTAATGGGTGTCCACGGATCAGACGGTCACGGCCACACGGGGCTCGACGGTAACGACCACCTGGTCGGCAGGTTCCTCGGGAATGTGGTCGTGGTGCTCCTGCATGCTCTCGACAACCAGGCGAACGACCTCGTTGATATTCTTAAGCGCTTCTTCCTCGGTCTCGCCCCAAGTTGATGCCCCCTGGCGTTCGAGCGCGGGACAGTAGGCGTGCCAACCGGAGGGATGCCCGTCAAAATCCTCGTCTCGTTCTAGAACGACTTTGAAGTTGTAGGTCTTCATGGCACTGGTTCCAGTCTAGAGAGATTCCGCTCACTCGTCAATGTGGTGGCGAACGATTCTTCGACAAGCCGTGGAAAACCTGACGGGATCGCCGTCAGACCCTCCTTGAGCGAGGCGGATCCCATTGAGTAGCCAGCTTTGGGAATTGATGTGGGCACAGCCGCTAGATTGTGTCTGTAACAGCCTGAGATACGGCGGCTTAACCAGTTTACTCTTCGACTAAACTGGCACTAAACTTTGGCTCAGTTTAGCGGCTTGGGAGGCCGGAAACTAGGCGGAAGCCTTTCGCAACGCCTGGGGGAAAAACCGCATGATATCGCTGGCCGTCACGGGTATCTGACCCAACTCGGCCGCGGCCAGATCGCCGGACAATCCGTGTAAGTAAACCGCGGCTGAAATCACCTGCGCCGCGGGACGCCCAGCGAATTGCGCCAGAAACGCCGCGGTGATTCCCGTGAGCGAGTCGCCCATGCCGGCCGTGGCCATTCCGGGATTGCCCGTGGTCGACACAAATACCTGACCGCCCGGTTCCGCGATCAATGTCCCGTGACCTTTTAGCACCACGTAAATGTGATGGCCCATCGCCATGGCGCGCGCCGTTTCTACCCGGCGCGATTGCACGTCGCTGGTGGAAATGCCGGCGAGGCGCGCCATCTCGCCGGGATGCGGCGTGATCACGATGACGCGCTCGCGGCCGTCGACCAACTCTGTGGCGCCGGCCAGAGCGTTCAAAGCGTCGGCGTCGATCACCATGGGAAGCTGCGTTTCTTGAATCACGCGCCGCACGAAGGCCACCGTGTCGGGATGTTGCGATAATCCGGGACCCATCGCCAGCAGCGTCTTGCCTTCGACGAGTTTCTGCAGCAAGCCGTAATCGAAGGCGCGCGTCGAAATACTGCCGGTGTCGGTTTCCGGTAACGCTTCGGTCATCAATTCCGGCATCGACGCGGCGATCACCGGCAGTGCGCTCTCCGCCGTCGCGACCGTGACCAATCCCGCCCCCGCGCGTAGCGCCGCGTGACCGGCCAGTGCG
>JBEKJW010000390.1:0-3903 GCA_050011035.1 Candidatus Acidiferrales bacterium | reverse complement strand
CGGCGTTCGCGGTTTGTTTGCCCGCGAACACAGGGAGGCGAGGCCCGGTCTGAAGTAGCGCTAGGCGAGTTGTGTGCGCCCGCGGCCGAGCAGTTCCGGTCACGGGCTTTTTTTTTGCCCGCGCGATCCGGAACGTTTCGAACTCGCCGATTGTTAAGGAGTTCTTATGCTGCACGCGACGGAAGTACTCGGGGCCAACACGGTCGATTCACTCGGCAATTTCGTCGGCCGGGTGAAGGAAATGTTTGTCGAGCCTGCCGACCAGCCCAACCGTGTCGCGCGGCTCATGTTGTCGCGCGGCCAGTATCGCCCGCTTCTCGCGCGTTACGACCAGATCGCCTTCGTGGGTCCAGGAAAAGTGCGGCTATCGACTGAGGAGTCCGAACTGGAGCTGTACAAGCCCAATGAGGCTTGGCTTGGCGTAGGTAAGGACCTCCTCGATCAACAAATCATCGATACCGATGGCCGCAAAGTCGTCCGCGTGAACGATATCGACCTCGACGACGTCCAGACCAACGGCAACATGGAGCTTCGCATCACGCAGGTTGATGTCGGTCTGCCCGGTGCCGTGCGCCGCCTTTTGCAGGGCGTGGTGCCGCCGATGGGCATCCGCCGCATCCAGGAAAAGCTTCCGCCACGCAAAATTCGGTGGGAGTTCGTGAGAAGAGCGGCAGGGCATCGTCACATCATTGCCCGAAGAAGCCGCCGCTGAGACCATTGCCGAGCTCGATGAGCGCCTCCAGACGCAGGTCGTCGAGGGACTCGATGCCGAGCACGCCGCCGGCATCATCGAGGAAATGAGTCCGGATGCGGCTGCGGACCTGATGTCACACCTCGAGCCCGAGAAGACCCAGGAAGTGCTTGAGGAAATGGACCACCGAGAAGCCGCGGACGTTCGAGAGCTACTTCGCTTCGACGCAAACTCCGCAGGCGGCCTGATGAATACCGAAGTTGTCGTGGTGGGCGAGGATGCCACGCGCGGGGAGGTGGTCGACTACATCCGTTTCCACGAGCTTGCGGCCGACCAGCTCGACAACGTTGTACTCCTCAACAAAGACGCCGCGTTCGCTGGTACCGTGCCCCTCGGCCGGCTGCTCCTCGCCGATTCCGAGCAACGCATGTTAGAGCTGATCGCCGACCCGTTGCTTTCAGTCACACCGGACATGAGTGACAAGGACGTCTTCGAACTTTTTGACAAGTACAACCTGCGAAGCTTGACCGTCGTAAATAAGGAGAAGCATCCGATAGGGACGATTACGGTCGATGACGTGGTGAGCAAGCTGCAGGAGAAACTGGCGTAGCGGCGGCCGAATCGAACGCAGCGCCAATTTGACTTTCGATGAACGCGTCTAGCGCCAATTCGGGAGCGTGGGCCACATGGTCGGCTCGTGGGAAGGATTTCCTGCGCCGGACGCGTGTGACCCGGCGGCGACTCGCCGTCCTCTTGGCCGTAATCGGCCCAGGCCTGATCACGTCGAATGTGGACAACGACGCGGGCGGCATCACGACCTACACCCAAGCCGGAGCGCAGTTCGGTTACACGATGCTGTGGTCGCTGATCCCTATGACCATCGCGCTCTACGTCAGCGGGGAAATGTGCGCCCGCATGGGAGTCGTCACGGGCAAGGGGCTGTCGGATTTGATTCGGGAGGAATTTGGCTTCCGGTCGACGTTCTTCGTGATGCTCGCCGCTCTCGCCGTTGACCTAGGCAATACCGTCGCGGAATTCGCGGGCGTTGCCGCCTCGATGCAGATTTTCGGCGTCAGCAAATACATTTCCGTCCCGCTCGCCGCAATCGCCGTCTGGCTCCTCGTGGTGCGAGGCAGCTACAGCCAGGTGGAGAAGATCTTCCTGGTCGCCTGCGGCTTCTATCTCACTTACGTAGTCTCAGCGATTCTCGCGAAGCCCGACTGGCTGGTGGCCGCGAAAGAGACTGTCGCGCCGACTTTCCACTTCACAACTGAATATCTCTTGATGCTCACGGCGCTCGTAGGAACAACTATCGCGCCCTGGCAATTCTTTTATATGCAGGCTGGCTTCGTTGAAAAACACGTCGGCGCCAAGCAATACAAGCACGCACGTCTCGACGTCATCCTCGGCAGTATCAGCTGCATGGTGATCGTTTTCTTCATCATCGTGTGCTGCGCCGCCACGCTCAACAAGAACGGTCTTACGAACATCACCGATGCCGCGCAAGCCGCCGCCGCGCTCACGCCACTGGCAGGGAAGTGGGCGTCGTATCTTTTCGCCTTCGGCCTTTTGAACGCATCCCTCTTCGCCGCGTCGATCTTGCCGCTATCCACTGCGCACGTGATCTGCGAAGGGCTTGGTTTCGAAGCCGGCCTCGACCGCAAGGTCAAGGAAGCGCCTGCGTTTTATTCGCTCTACACTGGACTCATCGTCGTTGGCGGAGGCATCATTCTTCTGCCGCGCGCGCCGCTCTTCAAAATTCTGATCCTCTCCCAGGTCGCCAACGGTGTCTGGTTGCCAGTCGTCCTGATCTTTATCCTGTTTCTCATCAACCGCCGCGACCTGATGGGAGACCACACTAATAGTTGGGGTTTCAACCTCGTCGCATGGGCTACGAGCGTAATCATGATCATCCTTACGCTCGTGCTCGTTTACACCGCGATCGTTCAGCCGAGCGGTTCCGAACTGACGGGATCTTGGCTGCACTGGCCGTAACCCCGTATAACGCCGGCCGCCGCGGGCGTTGCGGCCCGCCTAGCGCTGTGCTAATTTTTTCGTGCACGTTGCGCGGCAAGAGCAAGCGCGCATCATTCAGCCAATCATTTCAGTCGCGGTTTTGGGGTCACAGGGAACCGCCGTGCGCCGTCCGTAAAGCGAAACTCGCGTGAAAGCCACCGAACTTTTGAAGCCCGCCAACCGCATCGAAGCTGCGCTGCTGGAAAAAATCGACCTCGAGCATCTTCCGCAGCACGTCGCGGTGATTATGGACGGGAACGGCCGCTGGGCGCAGTCGCGCCATCTTCCTCGCGTCGCCGGCCATCGTGCCGGAGTTCAGGCCGCACGCGAGATCATTGAGACCTGCGCACGACTTCATCTGCCCTGCCTCACGCTTTACGCTTTCTCGCTCGAAAACTGGCGCCGCCCGCAAACCGAAGTCGACTTTCTGATGCACCTCCTACGGGAGTACCTGAAGCGCGAGCTTCCTTCGATTCACAAGAACAACATCCGCCTCGTCGTCATTGGCCGATCGAGCCAGCTGCCGGATGCGGTTCGCCGCGACATCGAAGAAGCGATGAAGCGCACCGCGAACAATACCGGCATGAAGCTCGTCGTCGCCCTCAATTACGGCGGCCGCGCGGAAATCGTTGACGCCTTCAACGCCATGCTCGACCACGCCAAAGCCAACGGCGCCGAGCCTTTCCGCGCGGACGAGCAATCCATTTCCGATTATCTGTACACCGCGGGCCTTCCCGATCCAGATCTCCTGATCCGCACCAGCGGTGAAATGCGCGTCAGCAATTTTCTGCTCTGGCAGATTGCGTACGCCGAAATCTACGTCACCGAGACGCTCTGGCCGGATTTCTCCCGCGCTCGCCTCCTCGAAGCTCTGATCGATTACCAAAAACGAGAGCGCCGCTATGGCGGCCTGGGCAAAGCCGACAAAAAATCCGCCGCGAGCGATAAAAAGCCGGCGAAGCGCGGGCGCGGCTAACCGGCATGCTTCAACGGATTGCCACAGGCGTCATCCTAGCGCTCGTCGTAGTTACCGCGATCTGGATCAGCCCTCCGATCGTCATCGCTGGTCTCGCCGCCGTCGTAGCCATTCTCGCGCTCGTTGAATTCTTTGATTTGGGCGACCGGGTGGGACTGAAGGCTTTCAAGAAGTGGACTTACGTCTGCACGTTGTTGATTTTCTACGCGCAATATTGCGC
>JBEKJW010000389.1:0-3252 GCA_050011035.1 Candidatus Acidiferrales bacterium | reverse complement strand
AGGTCGAAAAGCTTAGGCGATCCAATGTTATGCGAAAATTTTCGCGAAGCCCACGCTGCACCAGCCTCGGGGCAAGACCAATCGAATAGCGGAACAAGTTTGTCCATCGCCCACTGAGGCGCTAGGTCGAACAAATACGTCACCTCTAATTCGAGCGGCGCGCGCGCGAGCTTGCCTGCCTTGCCTGGAAGACCAACAAGCTGATCCAGGCGCTTCACCGCTTGGGCAAATAGGTCCGGATTTTCGCTTTGCCGAGGCAGCTTTTTCAACGCCGCCTCTGCAAGTTGGCCAGGAATAGAGCCTAAAGCCTCCGTGATCACGTCGTGTCTCGACGCGCTATCCACACCGGTCGACGGCATATCAATTAAACGATCCCACAATCCCCAAAGCAACGAATCTTCAAGCGCAACAGCGTGCGCCTGGAGCCAGGAAGACGCTGGTACGCCGACTTCTTCTAGACTTTCCGCAGGCATTCCAATTAGTAGCTCAGCGATCCGACGTTCGGTGTCGGCGGATTGGTATTTCTCCCGAACCCATAAAAGTTGTTGCCAAAACCGCGGCGCCCAGTCTGCCGCGCGCGCGGCCGCATCGAGCCCGCGCAGCGCACGGTCGGGGTCCGAAGTGCACAACACTTGCCAGTCGTCGCCCTGAAGGAAGTCGGCCGCCGCCGCCAGCTCTCTGGCCTTCGCGACGAGTTCCATGTCTGGAATCTCAGCATATCTCGAATCGTCCCCTCGAACGTAGCCGGCGCCTGTCGTCCAGACATGGAAGCCCGCTTGCTCAGGCGGGCGCATCTGCCAATCTGGCCTCCGAGCGCGGATTCGCTTCAGGAGTTCGGTGCCCTTCTTACCGATATCGAGCCCACCACGCTCCATCGCGCCGAGAACATCGAATCGGCACCGGTCGATCGCACGGGCGACGTCCGCACCTTCTCGAAATTCGCTTTGCGCCGGACCTTCCCGAAGGTGTCGCAAAATGGTCTGGCGCTTTCTTGGCGGAAACTCATTCCATCTCGCGAGTATGAGACGGATGACCTCTACACTTGAACCAAACAAAAACAATTCTGCCTTCGGCGTGTCGATCAAAGTTTCCGCTGCGGACTGCGCCGGCACAGTCGGATCGCCGCTGGCAAACAACGCTATTCGCCTAAGCAGTCGATATTGGCCGCCGCGCCAACGCTGCACCAGGTCGAGTGCCAGTTCCGGGGCCTTGGGCGCGAGCCTGAGCCAAAGCTCCGCCGTCACCTGCACAATCGCACTAAATCCGGTACGGTATCTATTCTGGTCGTGCGGGGCTACCGAAGGAACATCAAAATCAGATTCCGTAAACCCGTCGTTTCGTTCGACGCCAGCGTCGGTCGCTTCTCCGAGCGCCGCATTCATCGCAGCAGTCAGCTGCAGTAAAAGTTTATGATCATTCTCCGCGGTTTCGTCGCTCGGCCATGCTCCGAGCAGATCCCGAGCGGAAGTACCATTGTCAACTTCGAATTTGACCGACAGGATATCGGAAGGCTTTTCGGGCGGGTCGGGAGGAATGCTATGGAGTGAGAAGCGCTTTCCAAGCTTGGGCCTTGGGCGAAGGGTTTCCGCAATGCGCTCCAGCAAGGCTGCAGTACGATCCCCTTGGGCAATCCGCGGAGCTATCTGAAACCATTGATTCTGAAGCATCAGAGGCTTGGCTAACCTCATCTGCTGAATCACCAGCCGCCAACAATCTGCAATGAGTGGTGTAAGGGAACTGGACTGCGCACTTAGACGATATTCCAAGGCCTGCGCGGATTCGGGCCCAAAGAAAGCAATATTGTCGACAACGTCCGTGATGGCTTCGGGGCTCGGGAAATTGCGCTCGATCCAACCAATAACCTGCCCTTCGCCCTTGACCAGCTTCATCTGAATCAGGTCCGGGAGCCACCCCGGTGAGGGGTTGACCCTCGCAAGCGTTGCCGCCAAGTCGCCCCCCGCCAAAAAGAAGCGCAATTGCTCGCGCTCGAACTCCGAGGCATCCTTAGGAGTTCGTTTCCTCGTCGTTTGCGGTTGCGCCTTGTCGGTCACGGCGTTCGACCTTCCGGTGAGCCAGCGAAAATCGCCTGGATGCGCGCCGTCCCGTAACCGATAGGATCGCTTGCGTATTTCGCCCACTCCGAAAGCGTGGCGTAGATCGCATCGTAGTCAGAAAATTCGATCGGCTTAATCCCCTTCGCCTTCCACTGCGAAGCCGAACCAGCACTGCTCGTCTCTATCGCGTAAATGTCCTTCAGGTCGCGAAAGCGGTCACGATCGGCGTCAAGCGTCTCTAATAGAAGGCGCAGTGCGGCATCCTCGGCTCGGTAGCCTACGAGCACGAGGATTCCCAATCTCATCCGGTCTTCGATGTATTGCGACGCCCAGCCGTCACGTAGATAAGCGTCACCGAAATCAGCGCTGGTCAGGACGAGTTCACTTGGCCGCAGACCAAGTATGTCGTCAGCAATTCTGCCATGTAAATGAAGGACACCCCAGTCTTTTTCACCGCCCGGCCGCGGAAGGGCCTTTCCCGCGTGACTGGGGATGTTGGCGGTGCCGTTGGCCTCTGCCGCTCGCTCGAAGAGCGTGTCGAAGTTTGTTGTCAGCACCCTCGCGCGCCCGTCCGAATCGCGGGACAGCTTCAGGAGAGCGAGGTGGTCCGGCAAATCGCAGCAGGGAGCGCCGAGAAGATCGGCGACAGCAATGCGTAAGCGCGACTCTGTCCTCGGCCTGTGCGTCCTCTTTTCTAATGAGCGAAGCGCGCGATCGTATTCCCCACGTCCCATTGCAATGCGCTCGGCAAGCTCTTCGTCGCTCGACTCGCCGAGGGTGCGATAGATTTTTTCGGTGAGGGACTCAAACGACGGTAAGCCAACGCGGAGCGACACCCCGGCCCCGCAAAGAAAAGTTACATCCCCGGCGTTCGCAGCGCGAATCACCCTATCTGGAATATCAGCGCCATCTTCCAGAAACCGCATTGGACTCTCGATCTGGATGACGGCCAAGGCGCGGTCGGATACACACAACTCGCGGGACCAATATTCTTAGATCGCGGCCTCTTTCAGCGCAAATGTGCCCAATATTTTGATGTCCGCTTCACGTCGACTCCGGCCGTCCGCGTCAGATGTGCCCGAAGGAAACAAACTCTCGCCCTTTCGCGACCCGATTCGTTCTTCAGCAAGGCCGAATTCAGGCGTTCGCGAGCTAAGCGGCTACGTGCGCGCGGTCATGCCCTGGTCCAGACGTTCTC
>JBEKJW010000388.1:0-3284 GCA_050011035.1 Candidatus Acidiferrales bacterium | reverse complement strand
GACTGGGAATACCAAACGAGTTTTGACGTCGATGCCGCGACGCTCGCGCACGAACACGTCGATCTGGTTTTTGATGGCCTCGACACCTTTGCCGACGTCTACCTGAACGACAAGCAGATTCTCGCCGCCGACAATATGTTCCGCCGCTGGCGCCTCGATGTGAAATCCACGCTGAAACCGGGCGCGAACACGCTACGCGTCGTCTTTCACTCGCCGATCACGAAAATGCTGCCTTACGTGAAGTCGCTTGCGTACCAGCTCGCCGCTCCGAACGACGTGAGCGCGCCGGGCGAACCCGCCGTCTCGCCGTATGTGCGCAAGGCGCCATATCAGTTTGGCTGGGACTGGGGGCCGCGCTTCGTCACCATCGGCATCTGGCAGCCGGTGCATCTCGATACGTGGGACGCCGCGCGCGTCGACGGCTTCCACATCGAGCAGCAGAAAATTAGCGCCGATAACGCTTCGGTGTCCGCGCGGCTTTCCATCCAATCCTCAAAGTCCACCGCGGTCACGGTGGCGTTTTCGCATCGCGAGCTTCCGAGCGGCGCGCCGGTGAATGACGGCACGCAGACGTTCGTCATCGATCCTGGCTCGAACGACGTCTCCTACTCCTATCGCATCGCGAAGCCGAAGCTTTGGTATCCGCTCGGCTACGGCGCGCAAAATCGCTACGCCTTCAGCGCGGTGATTCGCAGCGGCAAGGAATCGCTCGCACAAGCCGAAGTGAAAGCCGGCTTGCGTTCGATTGAACTGCGCCGCGAAACCGATCAGTGGGGCAAAAGTTTTGCGTTCTACGTCAACGGAATCGCCGTCTTCGCGAAGGGTGCAGACGTGATTCCGTTCGACAGCTTCCCGAACCGCATCACGCCCGCGCAGCATCGCCAGATTCTGGAATCCGCGCGCGACGCGCATATGAACATGGTCCGCGAATGGGGCGGCGGCTACTACGAGTCCGACGATTTCTACGACATATGCGATGAACTCGGCATTCTCGTCTGGCAGGAGTTCGCGTTCGGCGGCGCGATGGTCCCGGGTGACGTTGCATTCCAGAATAACGTGCAGCAGGAAGCGATCGAGCAGATCAAGCGCCTGCGCGAGCACCCGAGCATCGTGTTGTGGTGCGGCAACAACGAGGTCGAAACCGGCTGGTTTCACTGGGGCGACCGTATCCAATTCCGCGAATCGGTTTCACCGATGGCCAGCCAGCGCGTGTGGCAAGACTACATGGTGATGTTCGCGGACATTCTGAAGGCCGCGGTGACGAAGTATGCGGGCGGCGTTCCGTACTGGCCCAGCTCGCCCAGCGCGAATTTTGAAGAGCCACCCGACAATCAGCATAACGGCGACATGCACTACTGGGCTGTATGGCACGCGCAAGCTCCCGCGATGGACTACACCAAACAGTTCCCGCGCTTCATGTCCGAGTTCGGCTTTCAGTCTTTCCCGGAGATGCGCACGATTCGCACGTTTGCCGAGCCGCAGGATTTCGACATTCACTCGGTGACGATGCAGTCGCACCAGAAAAATAACGGTGGCAACGACCGCATCCTCACCTACATGCTCCGCGAATATCGCGAGCCTAAGAATTTCGAGTCCTACGTGTATCTCAGCCAGGTGCAGCAAGCCGAAATCATCAAGATCGGCGCCGAGCATCTGCGTCGTCAGCGCCCGCGCGTGATGGGCTCGCTCTACTGGCAGCTCAACGACTGCTGGCCTGTCGCTTCCTGGGCGAGCATCGATTATTACGGCCGCTGGAAGGCGCTGCAGTATTACGCGAAGAAGTTTTACGCCGATACGATTGTCTCGCCGTTCGAGCACGACGGGAAAATCGACGTCTACGTCGTATCCGACTCTCTGGCGCCACAGACAGGAACGATCCGCACGCGCTTACTCGATTTCTCGGGAAAAGTTTTGTCGGACAAGTCGACCGACGTCCAGATCGGAGCGCAGTCAAGTGCCGTGGCATTCACGCTCGACCGGAAAGATATCCTTGCATCAACAAGCGCCGATCCCACGAAATCTTTCCTCGTTTTCGATTTGAGCGTGGCGGGGAAGCCGGTCTCGAGCAACCTGCAATTCTTCGGCGTGATGCACGATCTCGATTTGCCGGTCGCGCCCAAGGTGGACGCAACGGTCGCGAAGACCGCCGAAGGTTACTCAGTGACGCTTCAATCGCCCGTGCTGGCACGCAGCGCATACGTTTCATTCGGAGATCACGATGCGGCGTTCTCAGACAACTACGTCGACCTGCTGCCTGGGGAACCCATCACGATTACCGTGAAGTCGCCGGCGTCACTCGACGATCTGAAGTCGTCGATGAAGATCACGACCCTCACCGAAGCCTACTAGCATGCCGCTCAACTCTAGTTAAAGCGTACGTACTCGAAATCGAGCGGCTGGCGGTTAATGCCGCGAATCGGCGGCGCGATGTAATTCGCGAATTTGCCCGGCTCGATCACGCGCCCCGCCATTAGCGACCGCACGAACTTGAAGTCATCCTCGCTGGGCAGCCACTCGCCTTCGTGGTTCTGCCACGCATCCTTCGTCAGCACGTCGCCTTCTGGAGAAATAAAGTGTCCTGCAAAATTTCCAATCGCGCGATGGAAGCCTTTGTGCGGCAGCGTGAGAGTGAAAGGAATTCCAGCCGTTTCGATGATCTTGTTCCAGCGATTTACGCCCGCCTGAATCTCGGCGATGTAGTCGTCGCGCAGCCGCTCGTTCAGCGCCGTCAGCGCCGGCACGTCCTTCGCCACGATCCGCTGCCCAATCACTTCCATCACCGGATAAGTCGCGTCGGCCAGGACGTGATCGTCTTCGATCTTCGTTTCGTCGTAGCGGCCTTTGAGGCCCGTGGTGTAGTAGCTTGCTGCGTTCGACGAAGCATCCGAACCGAAAAGATCGATCGTCACGCTGTAGTGAAAATTCAGGTAGCGCTGCATCGTCTGCAGGTCGATCACGCCAAGAGCTCGTGCATCGCCCGGATTGTCGATTTTGTGTTCGCGCATCACGTCGCACGTGCGCTGCAAAATGCGGCTCACGCCGGATTCGCCCACGAACATATGGTGCGCTTCTTCGGTCAGCATGAAACGGCACGTCCGAGAAAGGGGGTCGAAGCCCGACTCCGCCAACGCGCTCAATTGAAACTTTCCGTCGCGGTCCGTAAAAAACGTGAACATGTAGAATGCCAGCCAGTCCGGCGTCGCCTCATTGAACGCGCCCAGAATGCGCGGATTGTCCGCATCGCCCGAACGCCGCTCGAGCAGCGCCTCAGCCTCTTCGCGCCC
>JBEKJW010000387.1:0-3301 GCA_050011035.1 Candidatus Acidiferrales bacterium | reverse complement strand
ACGTTTGGAATTTCGAAGGGTTTCGATTCAAAAAAACCCTTAAGGCGCAGGAACGGTTTCTCGAGCAGGTTCCACGAGAGCGCTGCCAGGACATAGCTCGTCACGAAAATAAATGGAAACGGCAGCAGAGCGTGGCGATCGAGGTGAAGCGTCTGAACGAATCCGAATGGAATTTTATGCAGCAGGTACAGTCCGTAGCTGATCAGTCCCGAATAGATCAGAAACCGATTCGTCATGATTGCTTGCAGCCATTTTTGCCGAGAGAACAACGAGACGTAGAGGAGGGACGCCGAAGCGAGCGCCGTAAAGGTGAAAACGATCCACTGTGCGTGCGACCAAGCGGCCAGAAAAGCGAGCGGCGCCGCGACGATGAATAGGATCCAGAATCGCTTGAGAAACTTCTCTGAAGCAAAACCCGCGGATCGGATAAGTAGCGCCAGAAGAGCTCCGGCCATCAGGCCGTCCAAGCGACAGAACACATTTGTGTAGAGATTGACGTGATCGAGCGCGAGATAGTAGCGCAGGGCAGGCGAAATGCAGATTTCCGCGAGGGCGACGCGCCAAAGCGCCTTGGGCGAGCAGATCCTCACGACCAGCGGCCACACAAGATAAAATTGTTCCTCGATCGCGAGCGACCAAGTCACCCCGAGAGGCCCCGCCGCATTCGTCGAGATCGGTAAAAGGAAATTCTGCAGAAACAACGGAAATGCCCACCATGGTGAGGAAGTCTGGATCACCGTTTGAAATTCCGAGGGGTTCAAAAAACGGACAACCACGAACATGAAAAACAGGAGCGCGAAATACAGGGGCCATATCCTCAAACAGCGCCGCACGTAGAAATTCTTGAAATAACCCGTGGATGTCTTCGTATCCAACAGAATCCCGGTGATCAGGAATCCCGACAGCACGAAGAAAAGATCCACGCCCATCCACCCGTCGGCAAAGAGCCGATCGAAGTGCAGCACGGAATATTTGGGACTGATGTTGTGCGCCATCACGACCAAAATCGCGAGGCCACGAACGGCGTCGAGCTGAGGAATTCTGCGTTGCATGGAATCGTGCTTAGAAAGCCAGCCTCATCGAGAGAAGCATATGCCCCCACTAGGAGCCTATAGTTACATGGGGATTAGGCCTGCTGTACCATTGTTCCCGCCAGGTTTCGTGGCGTAAACTCATTCGGAGATCGCAAGTTCGACGCTTGAGCTGTGCCCGCTTAAGGGGATAAAGGGATAGCCGGACGGACAAGTTGGGCAAGTCCCCGGCAATCTGGATGAGCAAACGGTTGTCCCCGAAAGGAACGAAATTGTCTCTGGGCGCGGTGTGGCGGCTCACAAGTATTCATTCTAAAAGACTTATAGTTAAATGGATCGGCTAGGCGATTGCACATTTCGCCTGTTTGGGATTTTGGAGAGTTGCGGCATTCCCCTGAAAGGGGCGGATTGGAACCCGATGACGTCGGGTCAAAGGATTAGGTCAGAGAATCATGATTGAGGTCGCGATCGTCGGAGCAGGCCCGTACGGTTTATCCATCGCCGCCCATTTGCGCGGTCTCGGAATTCCCTTCCGGATATTCGGCCGTCCGATGGACAGCTGGGTATCGCACATGCCCAAGGGAAGCTGCCTGAAGTCGGATGGGTTTGCGTCGAATATCTACGATCCGAATAGCGAGTTTACGCTCGAGAAGTATTGCGCCGAGCAAGGAATCGAATACGCGCACATGGGAATACCGGTGCACCTCGAGACCTTTTCCGCCTACGGCCTCGAGTTTCAGAAGCGCCTGTTGCCCGAGCTCGATGAACGGATGATCGAGAAAATCGATCAGATGGCCGAGGGATTCACGCTTCAAGCCGAAGGCGGCGAGACCTTTCAAGCGCGCCGCGTTGTGTTGGCGGTCGGAATCCCGCACTTCGCATATGTGCCCGAAAGCCTCACACATCTGACGGACGAACATTTGTCGCACAGCTATCGTCACCGGGACCTGGTGACGTTTCGCGGACGAAAGGTGATCGTGATCGGCGGAGGAGCTTCGGCGCTTGATCTGGCCGGGTTGCTTACGGACGAAGGTGCGACCGTAGTGCTTGTGGCTCGACGCCCGGAATTGAAATTCCACACCGCACCGGACGCGAATAAGCCGCGTTCGCTATGGAAAAGGCTTCGGCACCCCGACTCGGGCCTGGGCCCGGGCATGCGGTCGCGATTGCTCTCCGACGCGCCGAACATTTTTCATCTGCTGCCCGCAAGTCTCCGGACCAAGATTGTGAAGAAGACGTTGGGTCCGTCGGGCGGATGGTTCATCCGGGAGAAAGTGGAGGGCAGGGTTTCTACTGTGCTGGGCTCCACGCCAATCGGCGCGCGCGTGAAGGACGGAGTGGTGCACCTACGCGTGCGTCGCACAGATGGAGGCGAGCAAGAAGTGGTTGGCGACCATGTGATTACGGCAACGGGCTACAAAGTCGCAGTCGACCGTTTGAATTTTCTGGCACCCGAACTCCGGACGAAGGTGAAGACCATCAACGAGACGCCGAAACTGAACGCGAATTTCGAGTCGTCCGTGCCGGGGCTGTACTTCGTTGGTCTCGCGGCGGCGAACAGTTTTGGTCCGGTGATGCGGTTCATGTTTGGCGCAGGTTTTGCTGCGCGCAGGGTTTCGGAGTCGCTGGCGAAATCGGTGAAGCGGAATCCCGCTTCTGTTGCGGTGCGGAACGTGGCCCGCGTCGCGGACTGATGAAGCGCATCCAACTTATTTTTCACACCTCCGGACAGTTCTTCGAATGAAAAGAGAGACGCTTGCGATCCATGCTGGATATGACGGCGACCCGACCACAAAGGCCGTGGCAGTCCCGATCTATCAAACAGTCGCCTTCGAGTTCGATAGCGCCGAACACGGAGCGGCACTCTTCAACCTAGAAGTTCCCGGCAACATCTACACTCGAATCGGCAACCCCACCAACACTGTTCTCGAACGGCGCGTGGCGGCTCTAGAGGGCGGAGTCGAAGCCCTGAGCGTCAGCTCGGGAATGGCCGCGATTCACTATTCGCTCGTCAACATCGCCGAGATGGGCCACAACATCGTTTCGCTGCCGCAGCTGTATGGCGCGACGTACACCCTGCTCGCTCACATTCTTCCCAAGCAGGGCATTGCGGGCAGGTTCTCTAAAACCGACCATCCCGACGACGTGGAAAAACTGATCGACGAAAATACGCGGGCCATTTTTTGCGAGAGTGTTGGCAATCCGGCGGGCAACGTGGCTGACCTTGAAGGCCTCGCCAAGGTGGCGCATAAACACGGCGTTCCTTTGAT
>JBEKJW010000386.1:0-3302 GCA_050011035.1 Candidatus Acidiferrales bacterium | reverse complement strand
AGCTCGGTTTCGACGATTTTCTTGGCGTTGTCCCAGGCGCCGCCGGCGTTGGCCATGAAAATCGCCTGGTACAAGCCGAAGATCGCGATCGAAATCAGGTAGCCGATGAAGAAGAACGGCTCGACAAATGCGAAGGCCAGCGTGCCGAAGAACACCGCGATGAAGATGTTCAGCATGCCCTTCTGCGCGTACTTCGTGCAGATCGCGACGACGGCCTTGCTGTCCTCCACCGATGCCTTGATCACGCCGTCCAGCTTGATGTTGGCTTTGATGTATTCCACTGCGCGGTAGGCGCCGGTCGTAACGGCCTGCGTGGAAGCGCCGGTGAACCAATAGATCATGGCGCCGCCGGTTACGAGGCCGAGGAAGAACGGAGCGTAGAGCAGCGAGAGCTTGTCCACGTTCTGGGTGGTTCCGTTGGTGAGCGCCATGATGATTGAGAAAATCATCGTGGTTGCGCCAACCACGGCCGTACCGATCAGCACAGGTTTAGCGGTCGCTTTGAACGTGTTGCCCGCGCCGTCGTTTTCTTCGAGCAGTTCCTTCGCGCGTTCGAAATCGGCGTCGATGCCGAAGTCGGCCTTCAGTTCCTGCTTCACGTTTGGCACTGCCTCAATCAGCGAAAGCTCGTACACGGATTGAGCGTTGTCCGTCACGGGGCCGTAGGAGTCAACTGCGATGGTTACAGGGCCCATGCCGAGGAAGCCGAACGCCACGAGGCCGAAAGAGAATACCGGCGCCGCGAGCATCAGGTTCTGAAGGCCTTGCAAGCTGAAGAGGTACGCGATGCTCATCAGGAGCACCATCGCGAGGCCGATGTAATAGGCCGAGAAGTTGCCCGCGACGAAGCCCGAGAGAATGCCGAGCGACGCGCCGCCTTCTTCCGCGGACGCGACCACTTCGCGCACGTGCCGCGATTCGGTGGAGGTGAACACCTTCACGAGTTCCGGAATGATCGCTCCCGCCAGCGTGCCGCAGGAGATGATCGCACCGAGTTTCCACCAGAGCGTGGTATCGCCGTCCAGCGAAGGCACGATGAAGTAGGAGATGACGAACGTCATGGCGATCGAAACGACCGACGTGATCCAAACCAGCGACGTCAGCGGGGATTCGAAGTTCATGTGGCTCGCGTTGCTGTAGCGGGCGCGGGCGATTGCGTCGTTGACGAAGTACGCGATCGCGCTGGCGAACAGCATCGCGATGCGCATCACGAAGATCCAGACCAGCAGCTGGACCTGAACCGTGGACGAGTGAACCGCGAGCAGGATAAACGTGATCAGCGCGACGCCGGTCACGCCGTAGGTTTCGAAGCCGTCCGCGCTCGGGCCGACCGAATCGCCCGCGTTGTCGCCGGTGCAGTCCGCGATCACGCCGGGGTTGCGCGCGTCGTCTTCTTTGATCTTGAACACGATTTTCATCAAGTCGGAACCGATGTCCGCGATCTTGGTGAAGATGCCTCCTGCGATACGGAGCGCGGCCGCGCCCAGCGATTCGCCGATGGCGAAGCCGATGAAGCACGGACCCGCGTAGTCGCCGGGGATGAAGAGCAGGATGAACAGCATCATGAGCAGCTCGACGCTGATCAGCATCATGCCGATGCTCATGCCCGCCTGAAGGGGAATCGCGTAAATCGGAAACGGTTTGCCGCGCAGGCCCGCAAAGGCGGTGCGCGAGTTGGCGAACGTGTTCACGCGGATGCCGAACCACGCCACACCGAAGCTGCCGACAATGCCGACCACGCTGAACGCGAGAATGATCACGACGCGCGCGGCTTCGTAATGCAGCAGGAAGCCGAAGTAGAGAATGATGACGACCGCGATGAACGCCTCGAGCAGCAGCAGGAATTTGCCCTGTGTGATCAGGTACGTCTTGCAGGTCTCGTAGATCAGCTCGGAGATTTCGCGCATCGCGCGGTGCACCGGCAAGTTCTTCAGCTTCATGAAGATCGCCAGGCCGAACACCAAGCCGAAAACGCAGGCCAGAATGCCGTAGAGCAAAAGATTGTGGCCGTTGATGCCGCCTACAAACGAAACCGATGACAGGTCGGGAAGCTTGAGTGACGCTTCACCGCCGGGCGCTTCGGGCGCCGCGTGGGCGGTCAGCGCCGCAAGGAGAATCGCTGCCAAACTCATTACCACTGCCTTCGCCGCGCCGATCGTGGCGGGCACAAATCCTGAGAGTTTCGAGCGCATCAGTTGCACCCCGCGGCCATTTTGGCCACACACAAACCGCAGCACCATTCAGACTTCATTCTTCCTCCGGGTGAAGACTCCGTGACTGGCAGCCCGCCTAACTGTAGAAACAGCAGAACAGAATTGCCTTTTTTAACAGGATTCAAATCTTGCGTCAAGAAAAGACGAGGCTTGCGGGCGATTTAGACCGCCCAAAGTGGCCTGTTCGTTGAGTGCTGATGCGTCTTGGCCGCTGTGCGGGAGGGCGTTTTCCGTGAGGTCGGGCGTTGCTACTTGGGGTCGGCAGCGGCGGGTACGGGGGCCTGCGAATCTGACTTTTTCTTCCCGATTGGCGCCTCGAAGAACATTAGCGGCTTGTTTGACGGCATGGAATACACGTTTGGCACGTAAATCGTCGCGCCGTCTGCCAGCTTCATCTCGTGGCTCACGTTGAAATAGAGATAGCCATGCAGCATCCCCATCGGTGGCACGACCTCGCCATCCAGCGTCAGCGGGCGCAGTTGGGCGGCGTACTTCTCGGCTTTCTTGTCGTTCGAGGGCAGCGGGATGCCGGCGATGCGTCTCGGTTGTGACGGCACCACTCCTTCCGGGTGAGCGATGAGCGATGCGACTTCGTTGGCGCCAAGCCAATCCAGATCCTGGCGGCCATGGCGCGGGTGGACGGTGAGTTGGATCGTATCGATGTCCACACGGATCGGCTTTTGCGAGTCGTTTTTCAGAAACACTTCCACCGGCAGAATTCCCAGCGGCATCGGGTCGACTTTGCCGAAGATGGCCTTCGATTGCGCGGCATCGGTGAGCGGACTAGCCATCACGGTGAGGCCGTCGTGTGTATCACGCTGGAGGTCGGCGGTGGGATCGGCCGGCGCGGCTGCGGGGTTCGATTGCGCTTGGGCCCCTCCCGCAACGAACATCAGCGCTGCCGCGAGCGTACACAGGAATTTCATCGTCTGCCTTTCGGATGCCGCAAATCCGGCGGAAGTTGTGCGCGTTTCCGAGTTCGCTGCCACTATAATACCCAGCTTGTACGCGTGAAAGTGGTTGTGTGGCCGCGTGCGCATCTCAACACCGCGCGATGTACTTCTTCTATCGAATTCTGACGGCTGTGGG
>JBEKJW010000385.1:0-3309 GCA_050011035.1 Candidatus Acidiferrales bacterium | reverse complement strand
CGCAGCGCGAGCCACAAAGCCGCGGCGTCGCGCGAGCCGCGCGAGCTGAAGCCCGGCCACTACACCGCAATCCTCGAACCTTCGGCGGCGCTCGATCTGGTCGGCTCGCTTTTCTTCGATTTCTCCGGTACCGCCGTGATGGATAAACGCTCCTGCTTGAACGACCGAATGGGTCGCCAGGTCGTCGGCGAATCAATCACGCTCTGGGACGACGTTTACCATCCGCTGCAGGTCGGCGCGCCCTGGGATGGCGAAGGCGTGCCCCGCGAAAAAGTTCTGCTGATCGACAAAGGCGTGCCAAAAAATCTGGTCTACTCGCGCGCGACAGCGAAGAAGCTGAAGAAAAAACCCACAGGCCACGGCTTCACGCTGCCGAACGAGTATGGCGAAGCGCCGATCAATCTCGTTTTCAAGGGCGGCGATTCGTCGGTGGAGAAAATGATTGCGTCCACCGAACGCGGCATCCTTGTCACGCGGCTGTGGTACATCCGCGAAGTCGATCCATACGAAAAGACGCTCACGGGCATGACGCGCGACGGCACATTCCTGGTCGAGGACGGAAAAATCTCAGGCGGGATCCGCAATTTTCGTTTTAATCAGAGCATTCTTGCTGCGCTCTCGAACGTCGAAGCGCTCGGCCCGGCCGTGCGTGCTGCGGGCGAAGAGTCGTTCGAAATGGTCGTGCCGGCGATGAAAATCTCGGACTTTCACTTCAGCGAAGTTACGAAGTTTTAGCCCGCAGCGGTAAGTGCTCTCGCGTTATTTGTGTGCATCATCATGCGCTCCATTGGGATGGCGCACGAAGAATCGCCACTTGTCGGTAGTCGGCGCGACCGCGACGTCGAAAAATCCCACCATCATTTCGTCTTCAGTCTGATCGCCCCAGCGCACAGCCACGTCTGGATCAGGATTGTGTGGGTTTTTCCTCGAGTTGTCGTAGATCGCGACGGCCTGCAGTTCCGTCCCGGCCTTCAGCGGCAGCGGCGTAGCGAGCCGGTAGCTCAATTGCCAGTAAAAATCCCAATGCACACGCAGCAGCGGATGAGTCGCGCGGTCGCCGTAAAGAATGTTGTATTCAAATTCCTTACCGCGGAGATGCATGTGCGGAAGAAAACTGAGTAGCAGCGCGTCATTCGGCAGCGTTCCCCGAGCCTCGACCATGAAATCGTCCGCGCCTGGCGGAATCACGAAGTGATCGTTCGTCAGTTGCAGCGTGATCACTCGCTTCGTTGGCGGCGCCTTCGCGAACACCATTCCCACGCTCGACCGGTCGGCCGCGGGCTTCCCGTGCGTCGTGTAGTGCATCTGAAAAACGATGTCCGATCCCGCGGGAACGTATTTCGCGAATCCCGCGGGCCACTGGTCCGGCGAACTTCCCGGCGCATACACCAGCAAAATGTCGCTGTCCGTCCAGTGCGTGTCGTCGCGATCGGCTTCGTCGGTCATGTCGGACGCAGTGAAGGGAACCCCCACCGGCGCGTGCCGCAGCCATTTCGAATCCGGAGGCCGCACATACACCACGGCGTGATGCACGTTTTCGGGACTCGATGGCCGCACCTCGCTCATCTGCACCCACTTTCCTTCGGTGAATCCCGACGGCACGATTTCGTACGTGTACTCGACTTCGCCATCCGCGGGCAGCGCGACCGGCTTCGGCATCGTCACCACCAAATCGGGCGGTGCGATGCGCCAGTTTCCCGTCGCGGCCCAGTCCACCGGAGCCGGAGCGTCGTGCGAGTCGCCGGAGGGTGCGCCCGCGTTCGCCCACGCGACGAGCGTCTCAATTTCACGCGCCGTGAGCGACGGATCGTTCGCGAAGTGCCCAACGTGCGAATCGGCGAACCAGGGTGGCATCGCGCGGTTTTTCGCGGCGGTCGCAACTGCAAGAGCTTGCGCCTTTGTTTCGTCGTATGTGATGAGCGACATCGGCGCGACCTGGCCGGGGCGATGGCAGCTTTGGCAGTGCTGCTGCAGAATCGGGGTCACGTCGCGATAGAAAGTCGGCGTCAGTGTGGCGTTCGATTGCGCGCGCGCACGCGGCATCGCCCCAACCAACACCGAAATTGCCAGCGTGATGCCAGCAGCGGCGCACACGCTAACGGCAACGGGAGATTTCGAAGCTCGACCGGTCACGATACTTAGTTACGCTGAACGAAAGGAAAGTTGCAAGTGGGGAAGCGGCACGGCGCAAAAATTACTTCGTGAACTGCAGGCTCGAAATCGCGCGAGCGATCACGTTTTCCTGAATTTGCACCAGGTCCGTGTCCGCGAGCGTCATGCCAAAAATGGTGAAGACGTGCGCGTCCTTCGAGAGATATACCACCACGCCTGACCAGTCCTTCTGATCCACCGACCCGCGAAAGTGGCGCTCAATCGCGGGCTGGCCGGCGATCGTGACGTGCTTGTCGTCGATCGGCCGAAAATTTTCCAGGATTTCGCGCAGCCGGCGCTCGGTCGCGTCCATGTCGCTCGCAAGCGATTTGCTCGCGGGGTCCTGGCCAATCAACAGGTACGTCGTCTGGTCGTCCGTACCCATCGCGGTGATCGAGCCGGGCAGAATCGTCTGCGCGCCTTCGATTAGATTCCACGCGGGCGGCTTGTACATCTGGAAGCCGTACGTGTCGTTGCGGTAGGTCGTGCCCACCACCGATTCGCGATTTGGCTCGGGCGCAGCAGGCTTTGGTTTCGCGGGCGGAGGCGCTGGCGCTGCAGCAGGGGTCGCGTTCGCGGCGACGTTCGAGGTCGCGGGCGATGCGGCGAGTGGCGTTGTCGGTTTTGCGTCAGCCCCCGGGGCGTTTGGCGACACCGCAGCCGTCTTCGGGGGATCAGCCTTCGCGGGTTTCGTGCCATGTGTGGTGCTTGAAGCAGCAGCATCCGCGGTCTTCGGCGTATCTGAAATGGTGATCGACGCAACCTGGTCCTTCATCACCACCGCGTACCCGTAGCTCGTCTTCACCTTGAACGAGTTCTGCTCGAACCCGACGATGGTGCCGACGACGGTCGAGCCATCCTTCAACTTCAGTTCGTCCGCCGCCGCGCCGCCGGCAAACGCAATCGCGCACACCCCACAAAGGGCGGCGCCCGAAGCGATGCGTGCCACGCTACCGGCAAGCTTGAATGGACGGATCATACTTCCAGAGTATCCCGCTCGCTGCCGCACGAGGCAAGCCGGCGCACACTCGCGTGACGGATGAGTCAGCCGTCACGATCATAGTCGCGCGCGCCGCCGCTCATCGAGACGCGCGAGCCACGAGCCGATGTACAATCCGCGCATGATCATCCTCGTCCTCCTCTTTGGATCGATGCTAG
>JBEKJW010000384.1:0-3312 GCA_050011035.1 Candidatus Acidiferrales bacterium | reverse complement strand
CGCTCACGCGGGTGAAGCAAATCGCCCGCGACCTCGATCACTTTTGCGTCGTCGATGATGCCGCAGCGCACTTCGAGATGCGTCTCAACGCCGTGGCGCCCTACATGGGCAGTATCAATGTGCGGGACCTGGAACCGGCAGAGTTTCATGGCTCGGGGAAGCGATTGATGAAGTCGGTCCGACGGCGGCGTGGCACGAACGGCTGCTTGCGCGCTTGGAGCACCATGGCGGACACCCAGCAAACCACGGCCGTCACGCCATAGATCAGCGCGCCTTCGAGTAGTGCGTCCAGCGGCGAACGCAGCACTGCGAACAGATTCGCGAAGTACATGCCCGCCAGGTTGTAGGCCACGATGAAAATTCCCCAGCCCAGAATTCCCGATCCGAAGAGTTGCACCGGCCGGTGCAGGAACCGGCAGATCGGAATCAGCATGAAGATCACAAACAAACCGCAGAACCCCACGTTCCGTTCCAGAGCGTGCTTTTCGAGCACCGGCATGCGGTTCGCAGCGACTAGCGCGACGATCATGTCCAGCGACAGCAACCCGCCGGTGAGCAGGCCGGTCTTCAGGCCCGCGCGTGTGGGAAGCGCAGGACTGAGGGCGCGGATAGCTGCAGCTTGAGCGTCTGGCAGAGATTCGATCATGGGTTTTGTGAAGCGGGCGGAGCGTCTTCGGAGGGGGTTCCCTGCACCGGCGCGCTCGGAGCGCTTTCGTTTCCGGCACGGTCGACGGCTGTTACCGAGTAGAAGTAAACGTGCCCAGGAACCCCATTCATATCGCGAAACGCAGGGGTTGGCAACAACTCGGGATTCTGTTTCACGCCTCGATCACCAGCGCCTTCGCTGCGATAGACGTTGTAGCCCACCACGTCGTGCTCCGGCGCGATGGCCCAGGAAAGGTCCAAATACGCGGCCGCCGCGGGTGTGTTGGCAGTCGGCGCTTGTGCCGGAATCAGCGTCACAATCAATCCCTCGGGCGCCGAAGGCGGAAACAGGTCCTTCGCCGTCACTTCAGTAAGATTCGAATCCGAGGATTCCAGTTGTGTGTCGCCATACTTCGCTAGGGTCCGGACGCTGTAGACGTAGTGCGTGCCCAGCTCGATCTGCGCGTCGAGAAACGGCGGCGCAGCAGCGTCGGCGATTCGCTGCAACGGAACTTTGCCGTTTACGGCGGGACCGCCGGCGGTCGTGACGTGGCTCGCATCCGCCGCGGTGGCACGGTAGATGCGGTAACCGGTGATTGGAGGCGTTGTGCCGGTCACGGTCTGCGTAGGCGGCGTCCAGTTGACTCCCACGCCGTCGCGCGCATTGTCGGCTTTCGCGTCGGCGATCGGCGGATAAGACGGGTGAAGCGCAATTGCTACCGCGTTTGAATCGGAGGACGGCCTCTTCTCGACCTGATACGTGCGGATCATGTAGACGGCGTTCAGCGAGCTCTGCCCCGCAAAATCCGCCGCGTTGAGCGGCTCGATGAACGTAACCTGCTTGTTGGAAGTGAACTGGTCGACGGTAGCGGACGGCAGCGTCGCGAGCAGCACGGGCTTCGACGGTGCACTTGCAGCGGAGTTCGCGTTCGACGTGGCAATCACCGGCGTGACCAGCCAGTAGACCTGCACCGTAGGTGACTGCTTCAGGGGGTGATGATCGATCGACTGGTTGGGAATCGCAAACGTGAGGATCACGTCATTGCCCTGCTGTTTTGCCGCGAGGTCGCCGATCGCCGCCGGAATTGGTGGCCGCCGCGTAGTTGGTTCGCCCGGCGAGGCGCAACCTGCGACGAGCAAAGCCGCGGCGCAAACGACGGCTGCCAACGCGGCAAACGCCGCTCGCGGATTCTCCCTGCGCACCGTCGCCATCGATCAGAGGATGTAGCGGCTGAGATCCTGGTCCTTCACGATATTCGCGAGCTGCTTCTGCACGTACGTCGCGTCCACCTTGAAGGACTTCTTCTTCATCTCGGGCGCGTCGAAGGAAATTTCTTCGAGCACTTTTTCGAGGATGGTATGCAGACGGCGTGCGCCGATGTTTTCGGTCTGCTCGTTTACCTTGGCGGCGAAGCGCGCAATGGTCGCAATCGCGTCGTCAGTGAAGGTGAGCTTGAACGGTTCAGTATCCAGCAGCGCGATCGATTGCTTGATCAGCGCGTTTTTCGGTTCGGTGAGAATGCGGATGAAGTCCGCCTCGGTGAGCGAGGTCAGCTCCACGCGAATCGGAAAGCGGCCCTGTAGCTCCGGAATCAGATCGGAAGGCTTGGTGGTGTGGAACGCGCCGGCCGCGATGAAGAGCACGTGGTCGGTGCGCACCATGCCGTAGCGCGTGTTCACGGTGGTGCCTTCCACAATCGGCAGTATGTCGCGCTGCACGCCTTCGCGCGAAACGTCCGGGCCGTGCCCGCCTTCGCGTCCGGCGATCTTGTCGATTTCGTCGACGAAGATGATGCCCATCTGCTCGACGCGATCGACGGCGATGCGAGTCACCTGGTCCATATCGATTAAGCGCGTCTCTTCTTCCTGGATCAGGTAGTCGAAGGCTTCGGCCACGGTCATTTTACGTTTCTTTTTCTGCTGGCCGAACATGCCGCTGAGCATGTCCTTCACGTTGATGTCCATTTCGTCGACGCCCTGGTTCGAAATAATCTCGAACGAGGGCATCGCACGCTCGCGGACTTCGACTTCTACCATGCGTTGATCGAGCTTCCCTTCACGAAGCTGCGCGCGAAGTTTTTCACGTGTGCGCGCAGCCTGTTCGCGGCGCTGCACGTCGCCATTCGGCCCAGCATCTCCCGTAGGAGAAGGCGAAGACGGAAGCAGCAAATCCAGTAGCCGCTCTTCGGCAGACTGTTCAGCGCGCTCGGCTACTTCGTCGAGCTTTTCCTCGCGCACCATGTCGATCGCGGTTTCCACCAGGTCGCGGACCATCGATTCCACGTCGCGGCCCACGTAGCCAACTTCGGTGTACTTCGAAGCTTCCACTTTCACGAACGGGCAGCCTGCGAGGCGCGCGAGGCGCCGCGCGATTTCCGTCTTGCCCACGCCGGTAGGCCCAATCATCAAAATATTTTTCGGCAGAATGTCTTCAGCGACTTCAGGTGGCAGCTTCTGGCGGCGGACGCGGTTACGCAGCGCGATGGCGACGGCTTTCTTCGCGGCGTTCTGTCCGACGATGTATTTATCGAGCTCCAGCACGATTTCGCGCGGCGTCAGCTCGTCGAATGACGGCAGCGGTTCCGGTTCGGCCGGCTGCGACTCACCGGACAGATAAATCACCATGTCTTTCTCCGATTTTTCCGTCATAGCTCTTCGATGCTGAAG
>JBEKJW010000383.1:0-3314 GCA_050011035.1 Candidatus Acidiferrales bacterium | reverse complement strand
GGGAAAGCGCCGCGGCCGCCGCAAGACGGCGAAGAAAAAGGCCGAGAAGTAACGCGGCTCTTCGCGATACACACAATTGAATCGGAATACAGAACGCCTCGAGAAATCGGGGCGTTTTTTTTGGCACGGGCGAACGGCCAGGTCCGAGATGGTATCGTTTTCATCGGAGAACTGGCAGACTGGTGCGACTGATTGGCCTTGGGATTCGAGGTGATTGATGGGGCGTTGGAGCTGGATGGCGGGATTGATGTTCGCGGCGGCGACGTTGTTCGCCGGCGGGGCATCGGCGCAGGACGCGGCCTTGACGACGCCTCCAGGCAACGATTCGTCGTCAACTTCTCCCCCGTCGTCGGATGAGTCTTCATCTTCGGCGACAAGTGACACCGCGCCTGCCACCCCTACGCAACAGGACGGGGCCGCAGCGAGCGCGCCCACACAGAATCAGCAAGCGTCGCCGAAAAAAGGCACCGGAAACGGCAAGCCTGGCGCGGACGGCGGCGGGAACGCAACATCGGACGATCCCAAAGCCGGCAACATCCACACGCTCGCGAACAACGTTTCGATCACGCTGTCCACCAATTGGGCTGAAGCCGAGACGGACGGCCTACCTCCGCCGCGGGATCTGCGGAACTACGCGCCGCCGTTTCACCTGAGCGCGGTTCTTGCGCTGCAAAATGTGAAATCACAATCGGTCCTGCAGATCGCGATGTCTGACAATCCGCTGCTGAGCCGCGATTCGAGCTGGCTCGACGAGCAGATGCACAAGCCGGCGGGCTCGGGCATGAGCGTGCTCGACATGCTCTTTTATTATTTCTTTCCGCCGTCGGATGATTGCATGGCAGAGGCGCAAAACAGTGTGGTCACCGCGACGTTTGCGCCATCGCCCGCGATTGAATCCGCCGAAGCCACGGGCGCGCCGCGGCCTTCGACGGACGGGACTAATCCGCAGCTTCAACTCACCTATCACTGCCGGCACGAGGCCACCCTCGACAGTTTTTATTCCGATCAGCTCAGCAATGGGATCGTTTTCGTTCAGACCAACTCGGGCCCGCGCGCGTATTCCGTGGTGCCGCAGTTTTATCTGGCGCCGATGGAGCGCGTGCAAGGGCCGGGCATCAGCTGGTACGTCTTCGAGGCGCAGCGCACCGAGCCGATTCCGCCGAACGCTTCGTCGCGCTTCCGCTTGCCGATCGCCGACGGCGCGCAGCCAGACTACTTCTGGGCGATCGGCGCGCCCGATCCGTTTCCGTGGACGGCGGACGTCGGGCCGTGGGCGCACCAACTGATCCAGGTCGCTTACGTGTCGCTCTCGATGAACAACAACCGGCGTGGCGAATTCATTAGCCTCGTGCAGCGCATTCGCGTTCGCGGCGTCAACGGCGTCCAGTAAAATGGACGCATGAAGCATCGAAATTCCCGCCCTGCTGTTCAGAGTAAGATTCGTGTGCTCACTCTTCTGTGGACTGTTGTGGTCGTACCTCTCCTCCTATTCGGACAGTCCGGTCCTGCGCAGACTACGCCCGAATCCTGCCGCAAATTCGTCCAAGCGTTTTATGACTGGTACGTGCCAAAGTCGGACGACGATCACGGACCGATGCTTGAAGGCGCACTCAGGGACATGCGAGTGGTTTTTGGGCGCCAACTCTATAGGTTGCTCGAGGAAGAGTCGGACGCACAGGCAAAAACAACCGAGCTGGTCACCCCGGACTTCGACTTCTTTCTCTTTAGTCAGGATCCTTGCAATCGGTATGTGGCCCAAGAGCCGCAACGTTCCGGCAATGCCTATTGGGTCGAAGTTCGCGGTGTGTGCGGCCCAAGTGACGATCGGCCACAAAAAGTGTTCGCGAAGGTTGCATGGACCGGCACGGTGTGGAAATTCGTGGACTTCGCTTCGGCTAGGGGCGCGACTGACGAGAAGCGAAGCCTTGTTGCAATGCTGAAGGCCAACCGCAAGAACTTGTATCCGAAGAACTAGACATCTCGTGTGTTACTGCTTGGCGAAGCGCTGCCTGAAGATGTCGCCTGTATTCCAGCGGGGGCGGTCGGGCGCGTTTTCTAACTTCTATCCCACGGTAAGCGGTAGTTTGTGGCCAGTGACCCGCGTACGGGGAACTAAAGGGTACTGCAGCGATTGCCCGATGGTTGTGCACAGCTCGCGGGGCGATAGTCGATGTAACGCGGGTTTCCGCGTTCCCGGCCCGTGCAGTCCTGGAGGTACGCCATGAGCAATCAAACCGGTGACCGTTATACGTGTTCGAACGCAAATTGCGGATGCGAAATCGAAGTGACGATGCCAGCGGCGGGAGCTGAATCGACGGGGAAGTCGAGCGGGCGGCGCTCGGTTCGCATCGACGACGATCTCGATAAGTCCGACACGATTATGGACGTGGCGTACGTGCGGCCCGAAGACGCGGGGCTGCGGAAGCCGCGTAGCGGACCTGGCGCGGAGAACGAGCGCAAGGCCAACGAAATGCCGGTGCCGCGCTGCTTCTGCGGCAGCCCGATGCGCGAAGTGGGCGAGGGTGTCGCAAGAGTGCGCGTTGCTAGCGTGAAGCTGTAGTGCGGCGCGCGGCGCGTTGACTTGGAGTGGTTGGGGCACTAGACTCGTCGCCGCTCATGCCTGAATCCGATTCGCCGATTGGCCGAGTCATCTCCCATTACCGCGTCGTCGAAAAACTTGGCGGCGGTGGAATGGGAGTGGTTTACAAAGCCGAGGACACCGACCTTGGCCGATTTGTCGCGCTGAAATTTCTCCCCTTCGATGTGACGCACGACCAGCAAGCGCTCGAGCGATTCCGGCGCGAAGCGCGCGCTGCGTCCGCGCTGAACCATCCCAACATCTGCACGATCTACGAAATCGGCCAGGCCGATGGGCGCCCTTTCATCGTGATGGAGTACATGGAAGGCGTCACGCTGAAGCACAAGATCAACGGGCGGCCGCTCGATCTGGAGCTTCTGCTCGACATCAGCATCGAGATCGCCGATGCGCTGCACGCCGCGCACTCCAAGGGCATCATCCACCGCGACATCAAGCCCGCCAATTTATTCGTTACCGAGTTGGGGCACGCGAAGATTCTCGACTTCGGCCTCGCGAAACAGATGAGCAATGCGGCCGACACGACGCTGGTGCGCGAAGACACTGCATCCACCGAAGGCGGCCCGACGGTGAGCGAAGCCGATCTCACCAGCCCCGGCACGGCGGTGGGCACGGTGGCGTACATGTCGCCGGAGCAGATTCGCGGTAAGGCTGTGGATGCGCGAACGGATCTCTTCAGTTTCGGCATTGTGATGTACGAAGCGGCGACGGGCGTGCT
>JBEKJW010000382.1:0-3386 GCA_050011035.1 Candidatus Acidiferrales bacterium | reverse complement strand
TGAAGGGCTGCACGGTGAAAAGCTCGCCGTAGGTGATGGCGCCGTCGTCGGTAAAGTTCAGCGGAGCGCGGATGCCTCCACGATTCATGAAAGCGATTTGCGCTCCGGCGGATTCGCGTGTGGCCGCGAGTTGCGCGTCGGCGACTAGATCTCCGAGGGAAGATTCGCCAGACGCGTCGAGTTTGTTCGAGATTTCGGCGGTAATCGAGCCGACTTTGCGATTCGCAAGAGGTGCGGCGATGGCGGCGTAAGAGTCAACGAGAGACTTGAGCGCCGGATCGGGCGGAAATTTCGGGTTGGTGCGATCGACGACGATATTCTGCGCGGTGACGGCGGTGATTTGCTTGGTCGTGGTGTCGAGCGTGACGTCGATATCAGTGACGAGGCGGCCGAACGAGGCTGCGCTGGTGACCGGGATTTTGTGGCTGGCTGCATCCGGCAGTTCGCAAATGTAGGCGGCGTGGGTGTGGCCGGAGACGACAAGGCCCACTGCGGGATCGAGATGCGCGACGATGTCCGCGATGGGCGAACCGACGAGGCCGCCTTCGCAGGCGTTGATATCGACGGCGGGCGCGGTAGTTTGTTGGCCACCCTGATGGATAAGCACGACGAAGCTATGGACGCCGCGCTTTTCGAGATCGTGAACGACGTTATTGATGGTGGCGGCTTCGGCGGTGAATTTCAGGCCGGCGACTCCGGAGGGCGTGACGATTGTGGGCGTGGCTTCGAGAGTAAGGCCGATGAAGGCGATGGGGACGCCGCCGAAAGTTTTAATCGCGTAGGCGGGGAAAGGAGTTTTGCCGGTCTTCGTGTCGATGACGTTCGCGGACAGATATTGAAACTTCGCGCCTTCGAATGGTGCGGGCGTGCCGACTTTCGAGCCTTCGCAGGTGTTCTGGTCAGATGTAGCGCAGCCGCCATTTTGTTTACGGAGCAGCTCGGCGCTGCCTTTGT
Source organism: Candidatus Acidiferrales bacterium (assembly GCA_050011035.1). Classification (GTDB taxonomy): domain Bacteria; phylum Acidobacteriota; class Terriglobia; order Acidiferrales; family UBA7541; genus Palsa-295. The sequence goes on along the minus strand of JBEKJW010000382.1, from coordinate 2,432 downwards.
CGAACTCGTGGTTCCCTACCGAGGTAACGTCAAGGCCGATGCGGTTCATGGCTTCGATGGTGGGCTCGTCATGGAACAGCGCGGAGACGAGCGGACTGGCGCCGATCAGATCGCCTGCCGCGACGACGACGTGATTCGGATTCTCGGATGCGAGGGATTTGACGTAAGCGGCGAGAGCGTCGGCACCGCCGGACGGAACGCCGGGCGATTGTGGATTCGCGCTGAAATTGCCGGGGGATTGCAGGTAGCCGTGAAAATCGTTGAAGGCGATGATTTTCACGGTGATGGATTTTGCAGACTGCGCATTGACTGTTAAAGCTGCGAGCAATATAACGAGGACGAGAGCGCAGCGCTGAGTTGGCACTGCAAATCGCTTGGGTGCGGTCACTTCATGCGGCAGGTGTCGGTCAACCAAGTCGAGGCTCCTGACTTTGACTTCCAAAAACTTCTAACACAAAATTCACAAAGGAAAATGAATAATCGAGATCGCGGAGGTCTTTATGGCGTTGGAACAATACAAGAACCTCATTATCGGAAGCGGCGAGAGCGGAAAATACCTTGCGTGGCACCTCGCAGCGAACGGCGAGAAGACCGTGGTGGTGGAGCGGCGCTACATCGGCGGATCGTGCCCGAACACGAATTGCCTGCCGAGCAAGAACGAAGTTTGGAGCGCGAAGGTAGCGGACCTCGTGCATCACGGCGCGCAGTTCGGGTCGGTGACCGGCCCGGTGAAGACGGACATGGCCGCGGTGGTGAAGCGCAAACGCGACATGGTAAGGGCGATGGTGCAGGAGCACGTCAACCTTTACCAGAAATCCGGCGCTGAGTTGACGATGGGCGTGGCGAACTTTATCGGGCCGAAGACGGTTGATGTGAAATTAAACGACGGCGGCACGCGGACGATCGAAGGCGAACGCGTATTTCTGAATCTGGGCACGCACGCGGCGATTCCGGCAGTGCCGGGTCTGGCCGAAGCGTCGCCGTTGACGCACATTCAGATCCTCGAACTTGACCGGCTTCCGGAGCATCTTGTGGTGATCGGCGGCGGCTACGTGGGTTTGGAATTCGCCCAGGCGTACCGTCGATTCGGAAGCAAAGTGACGATCCTGCAACTCGGCGCACAACTCTTGACGGACGCCGATCCTGACGTGGTGGCCGAGATCACGAGCCTGATGAAAGATGAAGGCATTGAAGTGATCACGTCTGCGGACATCAAGCGCGTCGAGGGGCAGTCGGGCGGAGCAGTGAAACTTTTCGTTCACACGTCCGGCGGCGATCGCGTGATCGGCGCAAGCGACATACTCGTGGCGACGGGAAGATTCCCGAATACGAGCGGGATGGGACTCGATGTTGCAGGCGTTACGCTTGAGCCGAACGGCTTCATTCGCGTGAACGACAGACTGGAGACGACGGCGCCGAACGTGTGGGCTATGGGCGAATGCGCCGGCAGCCCACAATTCACGCACATTTCGTTCGACGATTTTCGCGTGGTGCGCGACAACCTCGCGGGAGGTTCGCGATCGACGGGAGGACGGCTGGTTCCATCGTGCTTGTTCACCGATCCTCCGGTTGCTCATGTGGGACTATCGGAGTTGGAGGCCGAACGGAACGGAATTCCAGTGCGAGTGGCGCGGCGACCGATGGCGGCGAATCTGCGTGCGAATACGATTGGCGAAACTCGGGGGTTCGTGAAAGCGTTGGTCGAACTGTCTGGCGACAAGATTCTCGGATTCACGATGATCGGACCAGAGGCGGGAGAAGTAATGGCGACTGTACAAGTGGCGATGATCGCGGGGCTTTCCTACACTGTGCTGCGCGACGCGATCATCACGCATCCGACGATGGCGGAAGGGCTGGGTTCGCTGTTTTCGACGGTGAAGCCGGTGACAGCGGCGCAGAAGGCGGGAGACTAAAGCGGCCCGCACCTAGAGGCGGGCGCGAATTTTCGACGCGAAGTCCGGGAAGTATTTTTCGATGTCGGATAGGGCGAACCGGCGAAGGACCGATTCTTTCGGTTCGCGTTCGAGAAGGAATTCGAAGGATGCGCGAAGGAGCGCGTCGGGAGTCGCATTTGGCGCGTACTTCGCAAGCTCCGCCGGCGTGAGCGTCACGTCGTGGTTGGTTTTTGTGGCACCTTCGGTAACGGTGACGCGGTAGACGGGCGGTGTCTGTTCGGCGATTTCGATTTTGTGTTTCATGGTGTAGGTCCCCGCTGCATTTTCTTCAGCGCATCATTCTGACATACCGAGCTCAACTTTTGGGCCGGCTCGCCGCCCTGGCATCCTGCAACCTTTTAGTTGCTATTCGCGCTGCGAGCTAGTATCGTGCAACCTGGAGGTTGCGCATGCCGACGGACTGGATTAAAAAGCAAATATTGATTCGCGCACCGCACGACCGAGTGTGGCGAGCGCTGGCGAATTCGAAAGAGTACG
>JBEKJW010000381.1:0-4402 GCA_050011035.1 Candidatus Acidiferrales bacterium | reverse complement strand
GGTTACGCGACTAACCAGGCACTACGGTCAAATCGTGATAAATTCTGCTTCAGAATGCTTAGCCTCGACGACAAACGCTGGCAACACCTTGAGGGAGGGTATCGTACACAGTTCGACCCGCGACCTTCGCTGTCAAAACTGGATTCCAGCAAGGACACGAACGCTGCATGGCATGTTTTATGGGAAGGACTGCATCATCAGGGAGACGTGGGTGAGGCTTCGTATGCTGCTGTTCCGCATCTCGCCCGAATTTATCGCAAGCGTGGCGTAATTGACTGGAACACCTACGCACTGGTTGCTGTCATCGATTTAGCTCGTGACGATGGTAAAAATCCTCCGGTTCCCAAATGGCTGGAGGAAGATTATTTCCGGGCGATACGAGACCTCGCCGAGCTTGGTGCGGTGCGGTGCAAGTCTTGCAAACGAAGAATCCTGAAGAGATTCGAGCGATACTGAGCATTCTTGCGATTTCCGCAGGCGCCCGAACTCATGCGAAGTTCCTTCTTGATTATTCCGCCGAAGAATTGCTGGAAATTGAACGGTTAGCTTCGGAAGCTGAACCATAGTTTCCGGTTACGCGACTTATCGGGAGGTACGCTCGCCTTTCGGTTTCCAATTACAAGTCGTCAGAACGCACGGAGTTTCATTCCAAAGGCGTCCCTTCGCCATACGACGTCATCGTCATGATTGTTTTGACCAATTCCTCGCGCATGACTCGAAACTTCACGGATTTCCTTTCGTAATAGCCAGCTAACTTTGCATTGAGGACGTATTCTCCGTCCGTGAGCCGAGTGAAGTGAAATTTCCCAATAGCGTCCGGATGAGTCGATGCAACGATCTCGTCGCTGCCCGCCTTTAGCAACTCGATTGTCGCTTGGGAATAAGGTGGAATCGTCGAACGCCAATCGACATTCGGCTCCGCCAAGGGTACGTCGAGCCGGATCACTCCAACAATCGATGTGCCGCCGGCAGTATTTGCTTCGTACGAGACTTGCGCGTTCGGGTCGAAACCGCTCGTCGGCGCAACGATCAACGTTACCGAAACCGTCTTCGCGTCACCGTGCTTCACTTCAAGGGATTCAATTGTCTTCAATTGGAACCCGGCTTTTATGAATTCCAGTGTATACGTGCCCGACTCCAGGTGCTCGAACGAGAATTTACCTGACGAATCAGACTCGGCGTGAAGCATCCTGCGTTCCGAATAGAGCCGTACGAAAACTCCCGGGATTGTATTTCCGACTTGGTCGAACAGGCTTCCGCCGACAGTGGCTCCCGATTGCGCGTGAGCGAGCGTCGAAGCAACGACGACCAGCGCGGCTAGAAATACGATAGCTCGAAAGCGTGGCGGAGATGAGAGAGACATAAACGCGTTCTAACGATAGTCTCCTAGAACGCTAGAGGCTATTGTATCGCGCTGCTGCTGCGAAGGTGTCCTCATGTTAAATAATCTCGGAGTCGGCTGCTCGTGCCTGGTTAACGCCGTAACCGGTCAAGTGGAGTTCAGCAAGCACATCTACGATATCCTTGTAAACGCAATGCATCGGCTACTCTTGAAATACAGGTCCGGCGAAGAGATTCTAAAGGGAGACCGTGTACTTTTTCACGGAAACCCGGCGGAGGTTGAGCTCGCCCCGTGCGATCCAAATGAACCCGAAGACGAGTGGTACATGAAGGAATTCGGCGGCGGAGTGATGATTCTCGACCCAGCGGTTTTTGGTCGAGCGTTTATCGCGGCAGAGGAACTCGATGACTACGAAGATTTGGAGTTCGTTTCACGGGCCAACGATGCGTAAGCCCTGATCAACGCCGAAACCGGACAAGTAAAATCCGATCTAAACCACATGTCCGGATGCGCGACTGATCAGGAGTTGGCGAGTAGTGTAAAATCGGCGGTGTGCCTACGAAAGCCCAGTGATCTTGATTTAACCTATCTCGGCGGCATGGGGCTTCCGACTTCGTTATATGAAATTGCACTCTAACTTTTCGGCGTTGATAGTGTGCATCGCGTTGATTCTGCCGCATCATTCGCAGGACGCCCAGACTGCATTCGACAAATGCCGGTATGTGAGGCCAGCTGATATTCGTGACAAGAAAGCTCCGACCTTTCAGGCGTACCCCGTTTCCAATCCTCCGCTAACCGGGAGTCCGAAGCTCGACCTAAAAAGTAGTCCAACTGCGAGGAGATATCGAACTCTCCTGAGCGAAGAGGTTGCAAAAGGCCCGAACTTTGCGGGGCACTACCGGGTTGCGATATGGGGGTGCGGGACTTCGTGCGCTAACTTCGCCATCGTCAACTTAGCGACGGGGCGAGTCATCGCACCGTTTGACGCATACGCGACTGGTACAGTGTATTTCGACATGGGCGACGGCAAGTTTTTTCCTGATTCCGAAAGCGAAAGCGATTCATTTGGTTTTAGGAAGGACAGCAAACTCTTTATGATTCTTGGCGACCTCAACGAGGACGAGAACCGCGAAGCAGCGTTCTACTACGTCTTGGAAGGTGAACGACTCCGCCTGATCCACTCAACGCCTGTGCAGAAGGATTGCGAGAATCTGCGCGGTAAACCGTAGCTCCTGATTAGCGCGGTGGTCTCAATAGGTCGATGCAACACCATCTGATATAAGTCTGCTTTTTAAGGTGGTGTGGCATGAGACCAGAAGTACGGTTTGGACTTTCTGCGAACGAGAAGCGCGAGATCTGGAGTCGATGGAAGGCCGGAGAGTCGTTGCATGAGATTGGGCGGGCCTTTGACAAGCCCCACAGCTCGATTCGATGTGTTTTGTTGCCTCGCGGAGGGATCCCTCCCACAGCACGCCGTCGCTCACGCTTAACGCTCACCCTGGCTGAGCGAGAAGATATTTCTCGAGGGATTGCTTCTGGCTCGTCGCTTCGTGAGATTGCTCGAGGACTGGATCGAGCGGCCTCGACCGTGAGCCGGGAGATTTCTCGCCACGGTGGCCGTCCGATCTATCGCGCCCATGAAGCGGATGAGCACGCCTGGGACTCGGCGTTGCGACCGAAGCCGTGTCTGCTGACCATCAACCGCAAGTTACGCGACATCGTTGCGAGTAAACTGATTCTGGACTGGTCACCGGAACAGATTTCAGGGTGGCTGAAGATTCAGTATCGCGATGACGAGAGCATGCGCGTATCCCACGAAACGATTTATCGCAGTCTGTTCATCCAAGCCCGCGGAGTATTGAAGAAAGAGCTAATGGACCATCTGCGGTCGAAGCGGCGCATGCGCCGCTCGCGACATGCCACACCCAGCGGACAGTCGCGTGGTCAGATCGTCGATGCCATTTCGATCCGCCAAAGACCTGCCGAAGTGGAAGACCGAGCGGTTCCTGGTCATTGGGAAGGCGATCTGCTGAGCGGCGGCAAGAACAGTTACATTGCGACACTGGTGGAACGCCATTCACGCTTTACCATGCTGATCAAAGTGCCGAGCAAACAAACCGAAGCTGTTGTTGCGGCCTTGAGTCGGCAGGTTCGCAAACTCCCGGTTACGCTGAAACGCTCGTTGACCTGGGACCGTGGACTGGAGATGGCCAAACACAAAGACTTCACCGTAGCTACCGCAAGCGCAGCTCGACCATGTCTCGCTGCGCTTGAATCAACGCCCCAGAAAAACACTAGGCTTCCAAACTCCCGCGAGTAAACTTCACGCCAGTGTTGCGTCGACCCCCTGAGCTGACAGCCGTTAGCGGACAAGTGAAACGCGGGCAAAACCACATGTCCGGTAACGCGACTTATCAGGAGTTGGCGAGGACAGGTGCATTCGTTCGTGAAAAAACAAATAGTTGAATTCCGGGAGGTAAGGTAGTCGGTCGAGGTAGCGAAACCAAACTCAAAAAGAGACGGGCTGTCCGGGCACCCCGTCTCTTCGCGCTATTGTTTTCGTAATCGACGCCACTGTCAGCGACAAAATGGAGCAGTCCGCGCAAATTTTCTATTCGTCGGGCAGTGCACTTGTCGATCCGAATCTGGCCGTGCCTGGTTATTGGATGCGCGACCAGTTCGTGTCTGGATTGTAGACCGTGATCGACGCGGCGAGCTTGGCGGTATCCGGCCCCAAATCGGCCTCGCGAATTTTGCCGCTGCGGTCCACGATGAAGCTCATGATGCCCGTCTCACCGTACTTTACCGGCGTGGCGAGCAGCGCAAATCCGGCGGTCATTTTCCCGTCGACGATATAGTTCTTCGCGCCGCCGCGAGCGTTGGCGCTCTGCAAAGTCAAGATACGGATTTGGTAGCCATCCACCGTAAACGGTTGACCGGCTGACGTCGCAGTAAGCGACTCCGCTGAAAATTCATTCACGTAGCCGATCGGGCTGATGCCGCGAGCATCCGCGGGCCAATAGAGACCGTCCTGTTTGCCCTCGGTGCTGACGATACGCT
>JBEKJW010000380.1:0-3421 GCA_050011035.1 Candidatus Acidiferrales bacterium | reverse complement strand
TCCGGCTGATACACCTCGTCCGGCGACCCGATGCTCAGGCACTTGCCCTTGTGCAGCAGCGCGATACGATCCGAAAACTCCGCTGCCAGATTCAACTCGTGCGTCACCACGATCACCGTGTAGCGGTTTTCGTCGGCGAGCTTCCTCAGCCGCCGCAGCAGTTCCACTTTTCCGCCGATGTCCAAATGCTGCGTCGGTTCGTCGAGCAGCAGCAGCGACGGCTGCTGCGCCATCGCACGCGCCAGAATCACGCGCTGCTTCTCGCCGCCCGATAGCTGATCCATCCAGCGGTCGCGCAGCGCATCGGCGCCCACTTGCGCCAGCGCGTTACCGGCCATCAGGCAATCCTCCGCCGTTTCGAATCGCAGCCGGCGCCCGTACGGGTACCGCCCCTGCAGCACGTATTCCCAAACCTTCAGCGGAAATAAGAGTTCGCTCTCCTGCGCCACCAGCGCGATCCGTTGCGCGCGCGTACGCAGGTCCATGGCGCTCACTTCTTCGCCGTCGATCTCGATCCGTCCCGAAAGCGGCTTCAGCAAGCCCGCGAGCAACTTCAGCAACGTCGACTTGCCCGACGCGTTTGGTCCAAGAATCGCGACCATCTCGCGCTGATGCGCCTCAAAACTTACGGGCCCCAGCGTGAACTTCGGCGCCATGCGGTCCGTCGCCGAATACGCGTAGCTAACCTGCTCGACCTTCAACCGAATCGCGGGCGGATGCGCGAACGCCGCGAACGGATCAACCGCGCCGGAGTTGTGTCCCGTCTGCGCGTTCATCGCACGCGTCTCCGCATCAGGTAGATGAACACCGGCGCGCCCGCGAGCGCCGTCATCGCGCCCACCGGGAGCTCAGTGGGTGCAGCGATGGTGCGCGCCAGCGTGTCCGCCAGCACAATCGCGATCGCCCCACCCAAGATCGACGTCGGAATCAGCAACCGGTAATCCGTACCAAATAGAAAGCGCATCGCGTGCGGCACGAGCAGACCAACGTAACCAATCGCGCCGCTCACTGACACCGCTAGGCCCGTCAGAATCGATGCAGCGACGTACACAACCAACTTCACGCGATTTACGTTAACGCCCAGGTGCCGCGCTTCTTGCTCGCCCGTCAATATCAAATTCAAGTCTGACGCCGTCGTGTAAATCGCGCCCGCCGCTACCAGAAAAACCGTGAAGAGAAATGCGAACCACGCCGCCACGTTCTGAACCGGCGCGGGCGTTTGCAAGTCGCCCATCAGCCAGAACGCCATACCGCGCAGGTCGCGCCCGCTCAGCGTCGTCATCAAAAACATGATCGCCGCTGACAGAAACGACGCCGCCACGATCCCAGCCAGAAGCAGCGTCGCAGTGTCGATCTGGCCGCCGCGCCGCCCAAGAAAATAAACCACGGCCACCGTTGCCGCCGCGCCGAGGAACGCCGCAATCTGAATCGCGCCGACAGTGTGCGGCGCGATGATCAGGCTCACGATCGCGCCCAGCGCCGCGCCGCTCGAAACGCCCAGCACATACGGATCGGCCAGCGGATTCCGCAGCAGGGCCTGAAATCCCGCGCCCGCCGTCGAAAGCGACGATCCCACCAGAATTCCCAGCGCGATGCGCGGCAGCCGGATTCCGAAAATCACGGACTTGTATTCGTCCGGCACGTTGTCCCAGTGCCCGATCACGCCGAAGTACATCGTCTTGAGAATGTCGACGATGGAAATCGGATACGCGCCGAGCCGTAGCGATATCACGCACTCGATGAAAAGAACGCCAACGAGCGCGAGACTCACGCCAATAATTCGTCGAGGGGTCAGCGGCCGCACGCTGCGCACTCCTTCGCTTCATCACGCAACTCGCTACTCGTTGGCTTGGCGGCATCGCCCGTGGGCGTGGCACCCGGCGCACTCTGCGGCGTCGCTGGCGGCGCATTGAAAATTTCCGGATGCAGTTGCCGCGCTAGGCGCTCGATCGATCCCACAAGCCCTGGCGACGGCCGGATGAACTCCTCGTCCGCCAGTGCGATCCGTCCGAGCTTCACCGCACGCAGCTCGCGCCAAACGGGCCGCGCCTGCATCACTTCCACTTCTTTCGAGTTGTCCATCTCCGCGTGATTCGGCGTCAGCACGATGTAATCCGGTTCGACACGCAAAACTTCTTCCATGCTCACCTGCGGCCAATCCTGGGTTGCGACGATCGCCGATTCCGCCCCGGCCCATCGCAACGCGTCTGCCACAAACGTATTTTGCCCAATGCTGATCAGCGGATCTTCCCACACCACGAAGAGCACGTGCTGCAGCGGACGCTCCGCCAGTTTCGCGTGTACCGCATCGAGCCGCGCTTGCAAAGCAGCCACCAGCTCCGCGCCTTTTGCGGGCTCGCCCGTCACCTCGGCGATCTTCTGCGTAGTGTCGAGCATTCCGCGCACCGTGTGCGGATCGGAGAAATACACCGCCACTCCGAGCTTGCGCAGTGCGTCGACGGTTTCGCGGCTGGTCATCGTCGTCGCCAGCACCAAATCTGGATGCATCGCCACGATTGCTTCGAGGCTCGGATTCGCCGGGCCGCCGACGTGTGGCTTGTCTTTCGCGGCAGGCGGCGTGTCACAATACGAAGTGTCCGCCGCGAGTTTGTCTTCGAGTCCTAACGCGTACACCGTCTCCGTCAAATTCGGCGCGAGGGTCACGATCCGCTGCACTGTCACCGGAATCGCCACGTTCGCGCCCGAATCGTCCGTAAAAATTTTGGTCGCGCGCGCAGGAGCCGGGCTTGCGATTGCGTTCTGCTGACCAGAGTCAGCCGCAAACGCGAACGCAGGCGCAGTCCCCATCGCCCAGCATGCCGCCAGCGCCACCGCAATCGCGCGTTTCTTCAAAAACTCCAACTCATCCCCCAAAATAAAAAAGCCTCGCGAATAGGGCGAGGCGGCTCGCCACACTCTCTCTCGCGGAAAGTGTCAGCTTCGACTGGTGTGGATCGGTGTTCTGACTTTCGGCTCGCCGCTCCAAAAAACGCGCGGTGCCGATCACAGTGGCGGGACCGTGGCCGATTTGAACGGCCTTCCCCAATTTCCGCGCGCGTACAAAACGCGCCGCGAAAATTGCCCGACGCAAGCGCGAACGCCTCGACGGGCTCTCCAAACCAGCTAAGTTGTTACGGACGAGTCTAAGCGGCGCGTGAAGGAGTGTCAATTAAACGCGGCTCGTGAGTCGCGACACGCAAAGCGCCGCTCCCAAAATCTATCGATTCTTCCACTTCGGCGCGCGCTTCTCCACAAGCGCACGCAAGCCTTCCTGCGAGTCCTCCAGGTCCGCCAGTTCATTCAGGAAAACTTTCATCGAATTCCGCACGCCGTCGCGAAGCGGCAAGCCGAGGCTGCCCAGAATCGCTTTCTTCGCCATCGTTAGCACCGGGCCGGATTGCGCCGTCACGCGCCGGATTAC
>JBEKJW010000379.1:0-3428 GCA_050011035.1 Candidatus Acidiferrales bacterium | reverse complement strand
TACCAAACAGCGCGACGACCGCATCTACGCCCGCATATGTCGCTTGACGAGAGATCGGAATCGTGGCGCTTCGTCGCATGGCCAATTGGGTGTCGCTGGTGGTGCGCTCACTTCGGCGCGGGGGCCCAAGCGGGGCCGTCGGCGCCGTTGCCGGCACAAGACTACCTCACATCTCGGGCGCGGGAAGCTTCTGCGCGGTGGCGCTTTCGACCGATGTGATTGCGAGCCGGTACATGTAGAGGGGCACGGGATGTCCAAATCCCTGCTTCCAGATCCTTTTTCCCTGCGCGTCGAAAAGAATGCCGTTCTTGTCGCGGGTCACGCCTTTTCCGATCATTTCCAGCTGTCCAACGAGCGTCGCTTCCGTTGGGCCGTACGCTGCGCACTGTTCGCAGGGGTGAGTTTTCGTGCCGGGGTACGTCGATTCGGTGAACTTCTTGAAGCGCTTCAGGTTTTTATCCTGGTGCAGACGATCGAGCGGCACAGAGCTATCTCTGTCTCCTGCGTACGTTAACAGCACGTCTTCGCTGCACCCGTCAACCGCAAACCCGAGATCGTGAGGCCCTTCGACGGTGCGACCCTTCAGCGTGACAGTGGTTCCGTCGTGCGCTTCGTTGAGCAGGCACGATTGCGATTCCGCGTGCGGAGTCTTTTGCGTTGCGTCGCCGGCAGCCGCGCTAGGAGCGGACGCCCAGGCGAGGCCGTCGGCGCCGTTGCCGGCGGTGATTGTGGCGGTGACTTTTGCGGCGGTGGGATCGATCACGGTGATTTTGCCGGGGCCGTGCGCCTGCCACGAGGAAACGTAGGCGTCGCCTGTGGGCGCGACGAGGACTTCCTGTGGATCGCCTTCTACTTTTAGTGTGCGAACGACTGTGAACGACGCGAGATCGACCACCGCGACGCCGGCCTTCGTGCACACGAGCAGCAACTTTCCATCGCGCGTGGATGCGGTGCCGTAGCCGATGCCGGGCAGCGGTATGCGCTTCGTCACTTGGTTGGACGCGGTGTCGATCACGGCGAGCTGCGGCTTGGTCTGGTCGGACGTGAAGACCCACTTGTCGTCGTTGGAGATCGAGATGCGCTGCGTGGCGGCGGAAATGGGAATTACCATGATCGATTTGCGCGCGGGCATGTCGAGCACGGTGATGGTGCCGGGCTTCACGTTGGCGGTGTAGCCTCGCTTGCCGTCGTGCGAGATGGCGAGCATGTGGGACTGCGGCACGGTGGTGGGAATCGTGCCGAGGATTTTTTGCGATTGCGGATCGACGACGGTGACGGAGTTGGTGAGTTCGGTAGTGACGTAGAGCAGCTTGCTCACCGGATCGTAGACGACGCAGTGTGGGCGCACGCCGGTCTCAAATTTCACTGCACCGGTGATTTTGCGCTGGTCCAGGTCGACGATCAGCATCTCGCTTCCGTCGATGCCGGGCTGGCCGACGCCGCTCGAGCCGTAGATCGGCAGGTAGGCGAAGCGTCCGTCGGGCGACGCGGCGGCTTCGTGGGCGTGCACGTCGGTGACGTCTTCCGAAATTGTCGCGACTTGTTTTTGCGAGACTGGATCGATGAGCGAAATGTTGCGGTCGCCTTGGTTTACGACGATGAGCAGCGGTGTGGTGCGCGTGGGTGCCGGAGTTGGCTGGCCTTGCTGTTGCGCGGTGGACGCGCCGTGCGTGCGCATGTGGGCGAAGAGGAGTGGCGTGGCGAGCGCAAACGTCAGCAGGAGTGCGGTGCGCGTGAGCATGGCGTAGGGTAGCACGATTGAGATGCGCGGGCGCGGACTGAAGTCCGCACCTACGCGTGCGCGAGCCCCCTGAACGGCAGAGAACTCGCGAGGCTTAGTGGTATGCCGCTTTGCGGCGGCCGTTTCTGTTTGTCACGGCTGAAGCCGTGACCCGCAAAGATTGACATCGCGCCGAAGCGCTCGTCGCGCAGACTGAAGTCTACGCTGCGAGCGCGAGCGGTTCGTGGCACAGACATTCGTGTCTGTGAGCCTGCCACATTGCTGTGGCGGGCCGGTTTGGCGATCACAACGTGAGCTGCGGTGTAGTCGGTGTGGCCCATTGCGCGCGTCACGGTGGAGCAGGGGACTCAACTCCGAAGCTGCCCGTCCGCGAACGGCGTGCTGTCCGTAAGTTGATTTGCAATCAATGGCGAGGGTACATCGCGGCGTCCACGGCGGCGAGTTGCTGATCCTCGGGCGTAGTCTTATACACGAGCAGATGAGTCACGTGTGAACCATCGGGGCTGAAAACGTCCTGCCGGACGTGACGATTTCGCTGGTAGTGAAGATTTATGATATCGGAAAAGCTCGTAAGCGCGGCGTGCTCGCCCATGTCGCGAGGAGTTTTTGAGTATTCGGAGATTGGGAAGTTTTCGGGTAGCCCGAAGAATTTCCGTGTCCGCGGCCGATCTCCAAACTGCGTCGCAACGTCGAGATCGGGATAGATCGTTTGCACTTCGTTGGAGTGAACCCAGTCGCCGTTCTTCGCTCCATTTACCGTGATGAAGACGAGCTTGCCGGATGGGTCGTACGTCGCGCAGGCGACTAGGTATCCGGGCGGAGCGGTGAATATTCGGACGATGCTGATCGCCGTCAGCTCGCCGAGAGTGTCCACGAATCCTTCCTGCGCAGGCTCGTACGAACCCATATTCGACCACGACTCCACGTCGAACTGCGGCGGCTGGTGGGCGTACTGCACGCCGTAGTAGTAAGTCGACTTGGCGTAAATCGTTCCGTATGGACCTTGCGCGAGGACCTGGCTCTTAATTCTCATCAACAGATTCCCATCATCATCGAGGTCGAGTGCGTTATACGCGATTTTGCTTCCGGAAGGTCCGCCATGATCGACGGTAACCGTGGTGGCGCCGCGGAAAAGTGCGTAGTAGTCGTATCCGACGGGCGAATTGAGCGGTAAAGGCTCTTCGAGCGTCACTTTCAAAGTTGTCGGATCGATTTCTATTTTTTTGAAATTCTGTATGCCGGGATGCCACTGGCTCGCGCAACAAGCAAGCGCAAGTGCTGCCAGGGCCACCGATGGGCAGACAAGCCGCGCGTAGCTCTTTCGCATCATGGCGCGCCAAGAATAGCCGTTATCACCCGATAAATCGACGTTGTTGCTGGCTTTGCGGCGACGCTTCGATCTAGCGCTAGTCTCACGCGCGCGGCTTTGAAGTGAGCAGTTGAGCCAGCGTCTTTCTGGGGCGCCACTCGGTTGCGGCGTGGCGATACGACATCGGATCCGCATCCATCAGGCCGACGAAAACTTCGGCGACGATCTCGCCGCCAACGGGCCCGAGTCGATGGCCTCCGGCGAGCGCGTAAGCCTCGCGCAGGATGTAATACCAGAGGGGCGTTTCGCCGTGCCATCCGGTGGACGCGATACCTACCTGCTCGGCGGTAAGAACGTCGACGCCGAGATGGCGAGCGA
>JBEKJW010000378.1:0-3727 GCA_050011035.1 Candidatus Acidiferrales bacterium | reverse complement strand
AAAACAGCCGAGCGCGCAGGCTCGAAACTGGTCGCGAGCGGCTTCACGGTTCGCGAGGCCGTCGTGCTTCTCAGCACGATTTACAACTTCACGCTCAGTTTCGTGATGGAGGAGCAGGCTGTTTACCCGAGGCGCGGCGAGCGATCACGGGAATACGACGTGGCGAAACGCAACGAGAAGCTGGACGCGCGCGAGTTGCCGCTGCTTCGGAAGGCGGGGGCAATCCTGTTTGAGAATTTCGACCGCCGCTACAAGGAAGGTCTTGCGTTGATTGTGAGCGGCGCTCAGCCGGCTACCGCGGCTGCTTGCCCGTCGCGTCGAAAACGCCCGTCGTGATCTCGGCGCCTTCGCTGCGCGAGTAGTGTGCGTAATCCTCGACGAGCCCTTCGGCCTGCCACGCCAGCAAACCCACGGCAAGCAGCGCTTGCCGCATCGCGTCGGGAGGGACGTCGACGAACCGAATTTCGCGACCCATCGCCGACGACAGTTGCGCTGCGATCTCCGCGTGCGTGAGCGCCTGTGGACCCGTGAGGTTGTACGTTTTGCCTTCGTGCGAGTCGGCCGTGAGCGCCGCCGCCGCGGCCGCCGCGATGTCGCGCACATCGACTGCGCTGATCCGCGCGTCGCCAATGGCTGCGAAGAATTTTCCCTGGCTCGCGATCGTGTCCTTAAATGCGAGCAAGCCTTGCATGAAGAGGTTCGGCCGCAGAAACGTAAACGCGACGCCCGACTCGCGAATCCTCCGCTCAACGGTGCCGTGGTAACGCAAGAAGCGCACCGGCGAGTCCGATGAAGCGGCCCACTGCGACAGCTTCACAATGTGCTTAACGCCCGCCTGCTTCGCGGCACCCACGAACGCAGTCTGCTGCGCCTCGGCGCGATCGGACGAATTCGTCAGCAGAAATGCCCGCTCCACGCCTCGGAGCGCCCGACCGAGGCTCCCAGGATCGTCGAAATCACCCGGCACCGTATCCACACCCTTCAGTGCCGCGGCTTTCTTGGAGCCCTTCGTCGAACGGATCATCGCGCGAAACTCGACGCCAGCCGATGTCAGCTGCTTCGCCAGTTCGCCTCCGACGGTGCCGGAGCCGCCCGTAATCAGAATCGTTGGAACGTCAGAATTGGTCATGAGCCTCGATTTCAAAGCGCATGCCAGTATAGATGATTGGCGGGAGTGTCCTGGAATTTCGAGTTGCAGTGCGGCGGCGCCGAAACGCAGCGCGACGCGCGTCTAGTGGCTGGCGCCTTCGACGAAGTGGAACGCGTCTTCCACGGCTTTCTGGCTGCCGTGGCCGCCGAGCCCGTTCGACTCTTCCTTGGAGAATTGCGACGCGCGATGCGTCGAGAAGCTATTTGGATCGAACGCGCCGTCGCCGACCTGGAAGACCCAAACGTATTCGTGACGCGCCTTGTTTGCTTCCGATTCGGACATCAGCGCGTTGTCCACCGTGGTCATGGGGCGGAAGTCGGAGAAGCCGCCGGCCGAGTGAACTCGCGTTGGCATCGTCACGCTGTAGAAGTCCACATCGTGTGTGAAAATCATCACGAAATTCACGTGCGCCACGTCGGGTGAGGGGCACACGCCCGCAAATTCCTTCGAGCGGTTCTGCTCGATCCACTTCAGCTGATTCGTCGTCAGGCCATACGCCGAAAAGTAACTTCGGCACGCGCCATCTCCCGTCGCGCGAACGCCAGTTACGTTCGCGACAGTTTCCGTCGCGGTGGACTTGGATGCGTCTTCCACGGAAGCGGCAGGGGCGGCCTTCGGAGCCTCGTCGAGCGCAGCGGCCGGAGCTGGAGCAGGAGTCGCGACTTCCGTAACCGTGATGCGCGGAGCCGCCGGCGCAACGGTAGTTGCAGTTGGTTTCGTCGCGGGCGATGAACTCACCGGGCGCGGCGCCATTTCTGCGAGTTGATACGACGCGACGCCGACGGGCGCGCTCGATTTCGAATTCGGTTGCGGCGCCGATGCGACGGCAGCTGTAGTCTTCGAAGCCGGAGGCGCTCCCGCAAACGAGTTCTTCGTTGCAGTGTACTGCGCCATCTCTTTCGCCTGCGCAGCCTTCGCCACGGTCGCAACGTCGGGCGCACCGGTGCTGGCGTCGCGACGCGCTACGAAGCTCGGCAAGTTCGCGAAGTCACCCTCAGGGACGTAGCCCTCGATGCCGTTCGCCGCGTGAATTCGCGCGTAGCCGTTCGCGCGATCGATCACTTCGACGGACTGGCCGCAGCTCAACTTCGCCTCGACGTTCAACGAGTCGAGCGAGTCGTAGACCCACACCGTGTCCTTCTGCGCGTTACATTTCAGGGTGTACGAATCGGCAAACACGGGAGTTGCGAAGACTACCAGAGAGGAAGAACCCAGAACGACCGCGGCGAAAAGTGAAGTACGCATCCCATGACCCCCAAGCAACAGTGCCGCCACCACTTATAGCGCAGTCTAGGTCCGGCGGTCAGGCGAACATACTGTCCGGAAGTACAGATAAGGTACAGGGCACAGTACCATCCCGGCACAAAACTGCTACAGCCACAATTTAACTCCCGGTCGGCGATTTCGGGCGGCCTTGTATCGCCATAGCGACCAAAGCGCCAATCAGGATCGTGGGGAAGAGCTGCCCGATGATGGCTTCGGCGGTGGTGAGCGAGCGCGCCCATGCGTCGGTGCTGCTGATCGGGCTGCCAACGGTGGTGAGCACGGAAAAGCTGTAGTACGTCATGCGCGAGGTGAGCTGATCGACGTCCATCGGCTGCGAGACAAACTGAAACGTTCCCGGCGTGCGCGTTTCGAGGAACTCATACGCCGAGGCGAACGCCATGCCCACCAGAAAATACGCGCTCACCGCGCCTTGAATGCGGCTCCACGTGATCGGTCCGCCGCGAAACATCACCACCAGTACGACGTGCACGAAAAGCAGCAGCGTGATCGACACGAGTACGCTGCCCCAAAGGTGAAGCGTAATCGATGGGTTCAGCCGGCTGGCGACCAGCACACCGCCTGTAACGAGGCACGCCGTGATCAGGATCGTTTTCCAGACCAGGCTTTTGCTGCCCGTGATGGCCGCTGAAATCATCAGCGCGCCGACAATGAGATTGAAAAAGATGCGGCCCGGCACGCCCACTTCGCGCATGGGGGTGATCACGAAAATTTCCACGACGAACGAAATCGAGAGCAGCGTCAGGCCGAGATCGCCCGACCAGAAGTCGCCGACGTAAAGTTTCCAGCTCGTGCGGTGTGCATCGGCGGCGTGAGCGGCGGCGTGCGTGGCCGGAGGCTGTGCGGAGGCCTGTTTTGCGGCGCGGTCGAGCGCCTTTTCGGCGGCGCGTTCGGCCACGCTTTCGAGATCGCCTTCGGAGGCACGGAGCGGTTCGCCCGTCGGCGAAACGACGACGTACTCGCGAGGGTGTTCGCCCTCGCGGCGGTCGGTGCGGCGCCGGTCGCGCGGCTCCTCACGCTCGTCGTGCTCGTAGCGCGGCGCGATGGGATCGTCGCTCAAGAGTGCGGCCTCTTCGCGATTTCAGGAACCACTTCGATCAGCACGTGGCCTACGATGGCCATGCTCTTCGGATCGATTTTCTCTAGGCTGTCTTCGGTGGTGTGCCAGTACGTGAACTCCGGCGAGAAGTCGATAATGTCGTACGCGGGGACGCCGCGCTTCATGAACGAAAAGTGGTCGTCGCCGGTGATCGGAAAGTTGTCCTCGACGAAGACGTTTGAGTAGCCGAGACG
>JBEKJW010000377.1:0-3450 GCA_050011035.1 Candidatus Acidiferrales bacterium | reverse complement strand
ACCTCTTCATCGCCTTCCACCGAGCGGCCTATCACCGCCGATCGCAAGATCGAGGGGTGTGCGTTCAAGACGGCCTCGACTTCCGCGGGATACACGTTGAAGCCGAAGCGCACGATTAATTCCTTCGTGCGCCCGATAATGAAGAGATGACCATCGCGTAGTTGCGCGAGGTCGCGCGTATTGAACCAACCTTCGGAATCGATCGCGGCCGCTGTCTCTTCCGGCGCCCGGTAGTAACCCTTCATCACGTTCGGACCCCGCACCCATAGCTCGCCAACCTCTCCAGCGGGTACCGGGTTTCGCTCGCGATCGACGAACTTCACTTCGATTCCCGGAAAAACGCGACCTACGGACGTGTCCGTCCGGGGCTCATCGGTGTGAGCCTGCCCTATATTCGGTGAACACTCCGTCACGCCATAGCCATTGAATAAGGGCATCCCAAAAAATTTCTCGACGGCTACTTTGACCACCGGGTCGAGCGGCGCTCCCGACGATGAAATAATCCTGAGTTCCGGGACATTCAACGACGACAGTCCCTTGAACTTCGCGTACTCGAGCAGCTGATGAAACATTGCTGGGACGCCAAGCGCCACGGTAAGGCGTTCCTTTTCCAGAGTTGTGTGCGCTGCGACCGGATCGAATCGTGGTGTGACATACAGCGTCGCCCCGCTCATCAGCGTTCCTAGCAGCACAACCGAAAGTCCGACCGCGTGCGACATGGGCAGAATTCCATAGACGCGGTCATCCGGATTGAGCGCCCGAATTTTTGCCGAAACCCCAGCCACGAACAACAATCCACGGTTGCTGAGGACAACGCCCTTCGGTAGCCCGGTTGTCCCAGACGTATAAATCAACGCGCCGACGCGATCTTGGGGCGGTTCACTTGGATCAAGCGGTTCGGGCTGTATCTCTTCGTTCAAGGGCCCGACGCCAATCGGGCCCAAAGTCCCCACAGCTCCAATCACGGCGCCATGTCGCTTGGCGTGTTGCGTCGCTTGAGGCGAAACCGCAGTCGTGTAAATTATGCGACGCGCGCCGCAGTGATCGCGTATTTCATCCACCTCTCGCGCCGTAAGCTTCGAGTTCACCAGCACGGGCCAGGCATCCATGGCCGTCAGCGCAAACAAGACCGCGACAAAAGCGCGGCAATTTTCGCAAACGATCATCACCCGGTCGCCCGCTCGAACTCCCATGTTGCGCAACCATGCCTGAGTTTCGCTGACGACGGAGTCGAGCTGTCGATATGTCCATGCGCCCGAAGTCTCGACAAGGGCTGGGTGATCGGGCGTCCGTTCGAGCCATGGGCGGATTACGTCGCAAATGCGGGGAGGAAGCGACTCCAGAATTTCTTTGGCATTGATCTCTATCATTTTGGAGTGCCAGGAATCGCGGAACGAAACATGTTACCAAATCACGCGCGAACGGCGGGAGACATCGAGGACAACGATGGGGATTCCGCTCTTCTTTGAAGTAAGTATCGCAGCCAGTTTCGGTAAATCCGCACGGCAGAGCTGCGCCAAGAATTCTGCAGGCTTGCCGCCACCGCAGCCTCGGGGAATTGCGTCAACGAATCCTCTTTAGCGTCTTTTTCCGCGAGATCCTGGAACTCGCGCAGCAGTTTCGTGGCGCCGGCGTCGAAATATCCATGGGGCTGAGTTGGGAAGGTTTCCCGCTCGCGACGCAGAAATCGCTTGATGTCCCGGCGGTATTCCTTCAGCAAGGTTCGGGAGCTGTACTCCGGGTGCCCTTGAAAATGCACGAAGAGGGAATTACTTCGCTGCTTTATGAACAGGTCCACTCCTGCGTTAGCCGATTGCGTGAGAATTTCGTAGTCATGCGCACGCAGCGACTCGGCTTTGACGTCATTCCAGCGCGAGTGAGGAATGCGAATGGTGTCGTCGAGTCCTTCCGTCAGAGCATGTCGGGTTAGTTTCGCATGCTCAAACACTCCGAATTTCTTATCCGCAAAAGGTGTGCGTGAAATTCCATCGCTTGCCAATACCCCGGCATGGGCCGCCAGACACGAAAGCACCGTCGATCTCGTGTTGTTTTCGGCCCATTGGAGCAGTTCCACCACCGCCGGCCAGTAAGGCTCCTCTCGGAGGTCAGGCCGCTTTGGCTCGGTTCCCGTGACGATCATTCCGTCAAACCGGCCGTTCAGCAGATCCTCCATCCCGAAGTAAAACTTGTTTAAGTGCCCGAGGCCGGATTCGGTCCTCGGCAGATTCGGAAGGGAAACGAGCGTCAGTGAAATCGGGACTTCTTCTGCGGCAGCGCCGAGCAGCTCAGTAAATTGAAACTCAGTGTCTTCCAGCGCCGCGTCCGGCATGTTGTTGACGAGCGCGATTCGTAACGGAGAGCTGTCCGGTTTGGGGACTTCGGCGGAGTTGGTCGTCGCCCATTTCCTCAGGAGGAAGGGAATTCGCCCGCCTTCGATTTCAATTGGCAATTCGAACCTCTCCTGCGAAGCTCGGCGGCGATTTACGCCGTGGCGGCGGCGAGCGCCTGCTCGAGATCGGCGATGATGTCGTCAATATGCTCGATGCCGACGCTCAGCCGGATCATTTCCGGCGTCACGCCCGCCTTCAACTGCTCTTCCGGCGTCAGTTGCCGGTGCGTTGTCGATGCCGGATGGCACGACAGCGATTTCGCATCGCCCATGTTAACCATGCGTTTGAAAAGCCGCATGGCGTTGAAGCATTTTACACCCGGCTCGAAGCCGCCTTTCACGCCGAACGTAAGCAGCGAGCAACGGTGTTCGCCCAAATACTTTTGTGCCATCGGGTAGAGCGGGCTATCCGGAAATCCTGCGTAATTCACCCAGGCGACTTGCTTATGGTTGCGAAGAAATTCCGCGACCGTGCGCGCGTTTGCGACGTGACGTTCGACGCGCAGCGCCATCGTCTCAATTCCCTGAAGTATAAGGAATCCATTCAACGGGGCGAGCGTCGATCCCGTGTTGCGCTGGCAAACAGTACGGCAGCGGGCGACGTAGGCCGCGGGTCCGTACTGTTCCGTGTAGACGACATCGTGATACGCAATCTCCGGCTTGGTCAGCATCGAGTAGCGGTCAGAATATTTGTCCCACGGAAAATTCCCGCTATCGACAATCATTCCGCCAAGCGTAGTCCCGTGGCCACCCATGAATTTCGTCATCGAGTGAATCACAACATCGGCTCCGTGCTCGAATGGCCGCAGAAGCACGGGTGTGGCCACCGTGTTGTCCACGATTAAAGGCACGCCGTGTTTGTGCGCCACCTTGGCGAGGCCTTCAAGGTCAGCCACGTTTCCGGCCGGATTTCCGACACTCTCACAAAAAACGGCGCGCGTGTTTTCGTCGATCAGTTTTTCTACATCATCGGGATGGTCGGTTTTCGCGAACCTGCCCGCAATGCCCTGTTTAGGGAGAATGTGAGCGAGCAGGGTGTACGTCGCGCCGTACAGCTGCGG
>JBEKJW010000376.1:0-3451 GCA_050011035.1 Candidatus Acidiferrales bacterium | reverse complement strand
GGCTGGGGCCTCTATCGCCAGGTGCTTGACGGCAAACTCGCCGGTCCGGCGATTGACGGCGAAGATATCGATGGCCACAAAACTCAGGGAGTCGCGCTCGACGGAGATTTCGGAGCGTTGAAACTTTACTTCGACGCCAGCACGCACCTGCTTGTCGCTGCACGTTACGATTCGAGCGCCGAACAAGGCGTGAACCACAACGAGCAGCGTTGGAGCGATTACCGCGCGCTCAACGGCGGCCAGTTTGGCTACACCACGGTCACCTTTCGCAACGGCGTGAAGTTTTTCGATTCCGCGATCGACAGCGTGACGGTGAATCCGAAGGTCGACCCCGCGCTGTTTGTGAAGCCGTCCAACTGAGCGCGATTGGCACGGCTTCACTTCACGGTGAGCAGCACTTTGCCGATGTTTTTGCGGTCGTGGATGAATTGATGCGCGGCGGCGGCGTCAAGCAGTGGAAATGATTTGGCGATGACAGGTTTCAAAGCTCCAGCGCTGTACATCTTGAGCAGCTCTTCAAATTCGCGGCGGATCAGCGCGGAGCCGTGCTGCGAATCCAGCACGCCGCCGAGCGACACGCCGATCACCGCCAGATTGCCACCCATGAGTTTCAGCGGATGAAAACGCGGAGTTTTCGCAATTGTCGCGATCGCGCTAATCCAGTTGCGCTTCGTGCCTTTCGCGGCGGCCGCGAGGCCGAATACAACGAGGCGCCCTGTCGGTCCCAGGCACTCGGCGCTCTGCGACCACGAGCGTCCGCCGTTTGCATCCAGCGCCATCTCGATTCCGTCCGGAGCGAATTTCTGCACCACCTTCACGAAGTCGTTTTTCTCGTAATCGATCGCGTGATCGACGCCGATCTTGCGCAGGAAATCGATCTTCGCAGGCCCGGCCGTCCCAAAAATTTCCAGGCCTCTTGCCTTCGCCAGTTGCACCGCCGCGATGCCTACGCCGCCGGCTGCGCTGTGAATCAAAATACGGTCGCCCGCTTGCAGATTGCCCATCTGAAACATCGAGTGATAGGCCGTAACGTAGTTCACGAAGAACGCTGCGCCATCTTCGAACGTCATCGTCGGCGGCAGCTTGTAAACGTGTCCCGCGCGCACCGCGACCCATTCCGCGTACGCGTTGAAATGCGTGACGGCCACAACGGCATCCCCCACGCGCAACGGTTCGCCGTCTCCCGCGCGTCCGCCGTCGGCCACTTTTTCCACGAGTCCTGCGACTTCCAATCCCGGCACGAACGGCGGCTTCGGAATTCCGGGATAGAGTCCCATGCGCTGCAGCAGATCAGCAAAATTCACGCCGACCGTTTTCACACGAATCAGAATTTCGCCGGGCTTGAGCTGCGGGTCGGGCGCTTCGCGCACTTCCAGCATAGAGGGAGCGCCGAACCTCTTTATTGCGATGGTGCGCATCTAAATCTCCTTCCGCGGGACTTCTCCCCTCTTCGGATGCCGGATCGGAAACGCACGATGCAACGCGCAAATCCGGCAACAGGCGGCAGGTTTTCGCATACGTTCCAAACGCATCCTATCTTAAACTGTGAGTCTTTGCGTACCCATGGATAGCCACTCGATGACACGACGATTGCTCAGCAGAACGACTTTGGGAATTTTGCTCGCTTCCGCAGCGACGCTTGGCGCGCCGAAACCGGCGCAGGCGCCGACACCGCCCGTGCTGA
The DNA here is from genome assembly GCA_050011035.1 of Candidatus Acidiferrales bacterium. Lineage (GTDB taxonomy): Bacteria > Acidobacteriota > Terriglobia > Acidiferrales > UBA7541 > Palsa-295. The sequence continues at coordinate 1,767 of JBEKJW010000376.1, read as the reverse complement.
CGGCCATGCAGGAAGAGCTCGACCGCTCGATGGGCGCGATGTCCAAAGCCGAGCCGTCAACCTACTACATCAGCTACACCGTCGCCGACCGCCAGTACGCCGAAGTTTCCGGCTCGAACGGCGCGCTGCTTTCCAGCTCGGACACGACTGCCCGGTGGCTCGAAGTCCAGAGCCGCGTCGGTAGCTACCAACTCGACGACACGCACAAAGTCGGCGAGCGGCCGAGTTGGACCAGCCCCGGTACGACTGTTTCGCTCGATGACGATATTCCCGTGCTGCGCCGCGAAATCTGGCGCGAGACCGACCGCCAGTACCGCGCCGCCACCGAAGCGCTGATCCGCGTGAAGACCAGCCAGGAAGTGCAGGTTCAAACGCAGGAAGGCAGCGCGCCCGATTTTTCGAAGGAAAAGCCGCACGTCTCGATCAGCCCGCGTGTGACTCTAGCGGTGGATCGTACGCCGTGGGAACAGAAAGTGCGCGAGTACACCGCGGCGTTCAGCAAATCGCCTGCAGTTCTGAATTCGATTGCCACGTTCAGCGCGCTGGGAATGAATCAGTACCAGGTGAATACCGAAGGCACCAAGCTTGCGTTTGGCCAAGTGCATTACCGGCTCGAGCTTTATGTGCAGAGCAAAGCTCCCGATGGGATGGACATCAACCGCTACGCGAATTTCGACTGGCTCGACCCGAAAGACGCTCCGGACGACAAGACCGTCAACGCGACGATCGCGCAGCTGATCAAGGAAAGCACCGACCTCGACAAAGCGCCGCTCGTCGATCCTTACGCCGGTCCTGCTCTGTTGACAGGGCGCGCTGCCGCCGTTTTCTTCCATGAAGTTTTCGGCCACCGAGCCGAGGGCTTCCGACAGAAGGACATCAACGAAGGACAGACGTTCTCGAGCAAAGTCGGCGAACAAATATTCCCGTCTTTTATCTCTATTAAGGACGATCCGACGGAATCGAAGGTCAATGGCCAGATGTTGCTCGGCAATTACGCTTTCGACGACGAAGGCGTTCCCGCCGAGGATGTGCACCTCGTCGACAACGGCGTGCTGAAGACTTTCTTGATGTCGCGGTCGCCGCTTACTACGGTTCCGCAATCGAACGGTCACGGCCGTCGCCAGCTTGGCTACGTGCCCGTTGCGCGGCAGGGCAATTTGATCGTCACGAGTTCGCAGACGATGACGAACGCCCAGCTCCGCCAGAAACTGATTGAGCTCGTGAAGGCGCAGAACAAGCCGTTCGGGCTGTTCATCGACGACATCGCCGGCGGATTCACTTTCACCGGTCGCGGCCAGCCGCAGGCGTTCCAAGTCACACCGCTCGTTGTGTACAAGGTTTTTCCGGACGGCCGCCCCGATGAGCTTGTGCGCGGAGTCGACATCGTCGGCACGCCGCTCGTCTCGCTCACAAAGATCGTCGCGACCGGCGACACACCGGAGATTTTCAATGGATATTGCGGCGCGGAGTCCGGCTCCGTGCCGGTCTCAGCCGTCGCACCGGAAATCCTGATCTCCGAAATGGAGTTCAGCAAGAAGGAATCCGCCACCGATAAACCGCCGATCCTGCCGCCTCCAGCGCACGATCCGGAAGCGAAGGGAGCGCGTCAGTGAAAAAACTCGTGAGTGGAGTTCTAGTGGCGGGAATGGCTTGCGCCATCGCGGGTTTCACCGCGGGCGCGCATGCCGATGATCCAGCTGCGCATCGCAGCGCCCGTCCCGTGATTCAAGCCGCCGTTCCCGATTCTGAAAAAGATCAAACGCTTCG
>JBEKJW010000375.1:0-3473 GCA_050011035.1 Candidatus Acidiferrales bacterium | reverse complement strand
TGACCATCAGCAAATAGGTTCGAGGTTCGAGATTCCCGCTGGTCGTCGTGGCGCCTGCCTCGCGCGCGCGAGAGGTGAGCGAATATGGGTAACGGTGACCTGGTCTGTAAGTGCTGCAGATTTTCCCGATCTGTTGTCGATGACCCCATACCTCGCTTTAGCTCGATCGGCGCCGGCACCAGCGCCACGCCACCACCCCGACCCGGCGAAGCCGACGTCAGCAGCGACGCCTGAGCTCCATCGTCGGCCGCGAACCAGAATCTGCCAACAACAATTCGCTAAAAAGAAATGCCGACGTCGCCAGCAGCCGCAGCGCCGACCAGGCGGCTCGAGCAGGTCGCTCCGCCTCAGAGCTACCGGGAATCGGCGCGCCGATGCCGCATTTAGGGCGACGTTTCCGCAATGGTCGGTATCGCCGCGTCGACGTTCGCCTGCTTTGGTGTCAATAGTTTCGCGAGCGTGTCGCTCAATTCCGACCGTTGAATCGGTTTCTGCAACACTGGAAAGGTTTGGCGGTAACGGTCCAACAGCGTGTCCTTGTCATAGCCGGTCGAAAAGACGAATGGTACCGCGCGCGCGGCGAGCGCGTCGGCGATGGGGTAGCTCATTTGCCCGTTGAGATTGACATCGAGCACCGCCGCGTCGATAGCTTCCGCATCGATCATCGCCAGAGCCTGATCGACGCTGGATGCGGGGCCAACGACCGCACAGCCTAAATCAGCGAGCATGTCTTCGAGCAACCACACTACGAATATCTCGTCCTCAACTAAAAGAATCCTGCGGTCGGAGAAGGGGCTATTCATTGCTCATCTACCCAACTCCCGCCCGATAGGCATGATGATCTGGCAAAGCACGCCTGAGGGCTCGTAGTCGAGACGGACTTCTCCACCCAGGTCTTGCGCCAGTCCGCCCTCGATCAGGCGCGACCCAAAGCCCTTACGGCGAGGCGGCGTCACGGCTGGTCCTCCGCTTTCCTGCCACCGCAGCCGCATCCGATCACTTTCCGCGTTCGGCTCAGCCTTCCAAGCAAGGTCGATCCTTCCGGCGGCTTCATTCGAAAGCGCGCCGTGCTTCGCTGCATTGGTCGCCAGCTCGTGGAACACCATGGCGAGGGTCAACGCCGCTTTCGGTTGCAGGCGAACGTCGTCACCCTTAACCGAGAAGCGGATTACCCGGCGGTCGTTGAGGCCAAAGGGCTGCAATATCTGATCGATTATATCGCGCAGGCTCACCGTCTCCCAATCCTTGCGTCCTAGCAGGCTATGGGCCTTTGAAAGTGCCAGAATTCGTCCTTCGAAGGCGTCAACGACTTCCTTGTTCGCCGCGCGACGCAAGGTCTGCACGGCAATCGCCTGTACAGTAGCGAGCGTATTCTGCGTTCGGTGGTTCAGTTCGGCCAGCAGAAACCGGAGACGATCTTCCTCCTGCTTGTGCTTGCTGAGATCCACAAACGAGACAAAATGCTGCACAAGATCACCAGTCTTATCAAGAATCGGGCTGATGAAGACGGCGGTCCAGAACAAGGCACCATCCTTGCGGCGGAAACAAATTTCAAATTCGTTTTCCGAGCCACCCGCGAACGCGGCTTCGGCTTTTAAGCGTGCCTCAGGATCGGCAGGGCGCTCCATCAGGAAATCAAAGCTCTGGCCGAGCACTTCGTCCCGGTCATATCCGGCTAGGGACAGAAAGCTGTCATTGGCAAAAATTAGCGGATGGTTCGCTTCCTTTGCGTCCGTAAACACCATCGCCATTCGTGTCGTTTCGGCGGCGACGACGAACGGGCCCAGCTCTTTCCGAAAACTCTCGACTTCGGATTCGGCGGCCTCTTGCTCCCTGGATTTGTTCTGTTCGCTCGGCACGTCAGACATCCTCTCTACGCGAACTGATGCTGAACTGTGGCTTATCGCTCTTCACGACCACGGTCGGCGATCGTGTGACGCTCAACGCCCCACGCATCCGTCCGCCGAAGCCTCGATCTTGCGCGGTCACCCAGCACCGTCCGCTGGGCCGCGTGCATCGTTCCTGTGGCGTGAACGATTGTCGCAAGATCCATCGCGTCGGCTCCCCCGGCGACGCGGCCACACCCGGCGCAGAGAGGCGCCGTGCTTGCGCTGTCGAAAGAATGTCAAGGTCCGTCCTAAGTCGTCTGACCTCGACAAGGTGATCGGCCCAAATTGAAACGTGCGCTTGGTCAGCGGCGGTCGTCGTGGTGATGGGGGTGCCCTCGGGTGGACATATAGAGATCACGATGGTCCCGATGCCGGTTTCGCTCGCCGACCCCAACTCCGACGCCGCCGACCCTGACATGGGCACCTTCGGCGACGACTATTTGTCGCCACCGGTCAAAGAACCGGCAAGCGCTGGCATCGTCAGGAGCGGAACAAGAAACAAAGCGAACGCAACATTCTTCATGGCACCCTCCTTTTTCGGGACGAAGTCCGTCCATCGTTAGTCCGCAGGGTGCTCGCTTGGTATTCATGAAGTCTGTATAGAATTGACCAATATTGTTTCTTAATACACCGCTGAAAGAACGCGGTCCGGCCGGCATTTATCAGATCATGAAAAGGTCGAGTAGCGAATTGCCAACCGCGGCGTATGCGTTCAAAGGAAGTGAGCAATTTTGCACAGTTTTTACCTTGTGCCCTCCCCTAAGCATTTGAGGACGAGAGGCAACGATCCTTGCATTTTTGGGCCATTCGATAAAATCACATCCACGCTCTGTTATCCGGCATTGTACGGCGACCCCCGGGGGACGTCCGAGACCGATGCTAGAGAAAGACCTCAAGAAGTTCGATTTCCGAAACGGAGAAACCAAATGGTGGAGCCAAAGTCCGGCACAAACGAAACCGAAATCTCCCGCGACCGCCTTGCGGAATTATTGAACGAAGACCTTTCTCGCGAATATCAAGCCATCATTGCCTACGTGGTCTATTCCCAGGTGCTCAGCGGCGCACAGTACATGGACATCGCCGCCCAACTCGAAATCCACGCCAAGCAGGAACTCGATCATGCCCTGATCCTCTCGCGGCAGATCGACTATCTCGGCAAAATGCCAACAGTAACTCCCAAGCCGGTACGCACGTCGAAAAATCCGAAAGACATGCTCCGCTATGATCTCGATAATGAAAACGAAACCATTCGCAATTACCGCGATCGCATCCGACAGTGTGAAAGGCTTGGAGAATACGCGATGGCGGAACAGATTCGCCAAATCCTCATGCAGGAGCAGGATCATCAAATCGATTTAGCCACTGCGCTGGGCATAAAAGTTCCAGACGTTAGCGGTGGTCCTAAAGCACGTGCCCTGCGCAAGCGTCGTTAACGGCGCTTGCATCTCCCGGTAAAGCTGTTTGTGAAAATTTGCGGCGCACACTCGGCGACGGCGCCAGCGCGCGGCCAACGCGGTGACAGATGCGATACTGCGGCGATCGGGTGTTGTTGCGTTGCCCGGGGCGGTGTAGCCCCGGCGGCTC
>JBEKJW010000374.1:0-3936 GCA_050011035.1 Candidatus Acidiferrales bacterium | reverse complement strand
CGCCCTCGGCAGTCGCCGACGGGTGGCCCGCTTACGGCCACGATGCAGCCGGAACTCGCTATTCGCCGCTCACGCAAATCAATCGCGACAACGTGTCGAAACTTCAGGTGGCATGGACTTTTCACGTCGAGGATCTTTCAGACGGCAGCGACGGGCGGAAGCGCACGGGTCTCGAGACGACGCCGATACTGGTCGACGACACGTTGTATCTGACGTCAGGGTACAACCGCGTGTTTGCACTCGACCCGGAAACGGGCAAGCAGAAGTGGGTTTACGACCCGATGGTCGATACAACGGTCGAGTACGGCGATGGGCTGATCAACCGCGGAGTGGCGACGTGGGTCGACGCGACGCGAGCGAAAGGGAAGCCGCGCCACCGGAGGATTTTCGAATTGACTCTCGATGCTCGGTTGATCGCGCTCGATGGTGCGACAGGTGAGCCGTGCGCGGACTTTGGCAGGACGACAACGCGCGCGTCGATATGGCCGACGGCGTTGTGCGCGGGTTCAACGCGCGGACGGGCGCGCTGGTGTGGAAATGGGAGCCGCTGCCGGCGAACAACACCACGCGCGCCGCCGTGGAAGCGAACAAAGGCGCCGCAACGAGCGACGGCAAACAAATCTGGCTCACCGGTGCAGGGAACGCGTGGTCGGGAATTGTGGCCGATCCCGAGCGCAATCTCGTTTTCGTGCCCACGGGCAGTGCGAGTCCCGATTTTTACGGCGGAAAGCGCCCCGGCGACGACAAGTGGGCGAACTCGATCGTGGCGCTGCGCGGCAAAACCGGCGAAATGGTCTGGGCGTTCCAACTCGTGCATCACGATCTGTGGGATTACGATTCCGCCGCGCCGCCGCTTCTCGCGACGATTCAGCACGAAGGCAAGGCCACGCCAGTGGTGATTGTCGGCAACAAAACCGGTTTCATCTACGTGCTGAATCGCGAGACGGGCGTCCCGATTTTTCCCGTCACGGAAACGCCGGTGCCGCAATCAGATGTTCCCGGCGAAGTTACTTCGCCCACGCAGCCGATCCCATCCGCGCCTCCCGCGCTCGTGCGGCAAAAAATCACTGCTGACGACGCGTGGGGCATCACGCCCGAAGACCGCGACTACTGTCGCCAGAAACTCGCGAGCCTCCGCAACGAAGGCATCTTCACGCCGCCTAGCCTCGGCGGATCGCTCGAAGTTCCCGCATATCTCGGCGGCATGAACTGGAGCGGCTCGGCTTGGGATTCGAAGCGCGGGCTGCTGATCGTGAACACGAACGACTTACCAGCCGTCGTGCGCGTGATCCCGTCCGACAAATTCGATGCGGAAGAAGACGGCCACGATAGCGAAGGCCAGTTTACGGGCCAGTGGGGCTCAGGCTTCGGAATGTTTCGCACCATGTTTTTCGCGAAGGAGCATCACTTGCCGTGCGTCGCGCCGCCGTGGGGCACACTCGCGGCCGTGAACATCGAGAAGGGAACGATCGGGTGGCAAGTTCCGCTCGGCAATTTGGCCGCATTTACACCGATCGCTTCGAAACTTGTCGGCGACGTGAGCCTAGGCGGGCCGATTGTTACCGCCGGAAACGTGATTTTTATCGGCGGAACGATCATGGACCCGGAATTTCGTGCGTTTGATGTCGAAACGGGTAAAGAGCTCTGGAAAGTGAAGCTCCCGGCGACGGGAGCGGCCACGCCAATGACGTATCAGCTCAAGCCGGGCGGGAAACAATTCGTGGTGATCGCCGCCGGCGGCCACAGCAACGTTAGCGAAGAGAAACCGGGTGACTCAATCGTCGCATACAGCTTGCCCTGAGCTTTCGCGGCGCGGCTCCTGTGATATAAAGAAAAGACGTAGTTCGATATAACTTTTCTTTATACGCGAGGGGCCGTGGAATTCGCACTCACCGATGAGCAGCAGCAGCTTCGCCGCACTGTCCGCGAGTTTGCGGAAGGCGAAATTCTCCCGCACGTGATGGAGTGGGACGAGGCGTCGAGGTTTCCGTCCGAACTGATCCCGAAGATGGCCGAGATGGGATTTCTCGGCGTTATCTTTCCCGAAAAGTACGGCGGCGCGGGGATGGGCTACGTCGAGTACGCCATCATCATCGAGGAACTTTCGCGCGTGGACGGCTCGGTGGGCATCATCGTGGCCGCGCACAATTCGCTGTGCACCAATCACCTCTACAAATTCGGAACCGAAGAGCAGAAGAAAAAGTACGTTGAGCCGCTCGCTCAAGGAAAGAAGCTCGGCTGCTGGTCGCTGACCGAGCCGGAAGCAGGCTCGGACGCCGGCGGCACGCGCACAAAAGCGGTGCGGCAGGGCGACAGTTGGGTGATCAACGGTTCGAAGACTTTCACAACGAATGGCCACTATGCGGACGTTTGCGTGGGTATGGCGGTGACCGACGCGTCGAAGAAGAGCCACGGCATTTCGGCGTTCGTGATTGAGAAGGGCACGGCGGGATTCAAGCCCGGCAAAAAAGAAAATAAGCTAGGGCTTCGCGCGAGCGACACCAGCGAAGTGATTTTCACGGATTGCAAAGTGCTGGCTGGGAACCTCGTTGGCAAAGAAGGCGAAGGTTTCGTCAACAGCCTGCAGATTCTGGACGGCGGCCGCATTTCGATTGCGTCGCTGGGGCTCGGCATGGCGCAGGGCGCGTATGAGGCGGCGGTGAAATACGCCAAGCAGCGCAAACAATTTGGAAAGGCCATTGCCGAGTTTCAGGCGATCCAGTTCAAGCTGGCGGACATGGCGATGGAGATCGAAGCGGCGCGGCTCCTGACATACAAGGCGGCGTGGCTCGCGGACAAGGCGATTGCAGCGGGCAACTATGATTTTCGCATCACGCAGGAATCCAGCATGGCGAAGCTGTACGCTGGCGAGACGGCCGTGCGGGTGGCGAACGAGTGCGTGCAGATTCACGGCGGCTACGGGTTCATCAAGGATTACCCGGCCGAAAAGTTCTATCGCGACGTGAAACTGTGCACGATCGGCGAAGGCACGAGTGAAATTCAGCGGATGGTGATCGCGCGGCAAATTCTCGGCGCGAAGTAGTGGCGCGCATGCAGGCGTTGCCCGGCGGAATTGCCCGTTTGGATTTGCGTAGCTTTCGGCGTGCAGCTATCATTCTTCAGGCTTTTCGGCGACTGCTCGGCTGTACCATGCTTCGAAGTTTTCCCCAGTAGCGATTGCAATGCTGCGAGTGCGTAAACGAAGTGAAGTACGCCTGAATCGATGACGGCTTCGGTCGAAAACTGGGCACAGCAGGTCCGCGCGGGCGACGTTCGCGCGATTTCGCGAGCCGTATCGGCAATCGAAAATCGCGACGGCGACGCCGAAAATATTCTTCGCGAACTTTTTCCCCACACAGGCAGCGCGTACAGAATCGGCATCACCGGCGCGCCCGGCACCGGGAAAAGCACGCTCGTCGACCGAATGGCCGCGCATTACCGGTTGCAAAAGAAAACGGTGGGCATCATCGCAGTGGATCCGTCGAGCCCGTTTACAGGCGGATCGATTCTCGGCGACCGGATTCGTATGCAAGGGCACGCCGGTGATTCGGGCGTCTTCATCCGCTCGATGGCCACGCGCGGATTTCTTGGTGGACTCTCGCAGGCGACGCGCGACACGGCGCTGCTGCTCGACGCTGCCGGCAAGCAAATGATCCTCATCGAGACGGTGGGCGTCGGTCAGGGCGAAATTGAAATTGTGCGCCTCGCGGACTGCACGATAGTGGTGCTAATGCCGGGCATGGGTGACGACGTGCAAAATCTCAAGGCCGGCCTGATGGAGATCGGCGACATCTTTGTGCTGAATAAATCCGATCGCGAAGGCGCTGACCGTTACGAGCAGCAACTCAAAGCCGTGTTGCAACTCGTGCCGGAGCGCGAAGGCTGGAAGCCACCCGTCGTGCGCACAATCGCGACGGACAACAAGGGCATCGCGCA
>JBEKJW010000373.1:0-3765 GCA_050011035.1 Candidatus Acidiferrales bacterium | reverse complement strand
CTAGCGCTTGAAGGTGGTCGCGTCGCGCGGCGGAATCGCACAAAAGTGCTCAAAATGGCGCGATCTTCGGTTCGGTTTGTGTGCGTAACTCAGCGCTGGAATCAGATTCGCATTGGCATAACGACGTAGCGGTAGCGCGAGGAATCGGAACCATCTTTGGCAACCGGGCGAAGTTGGCCGGCGGATTGTTCGTCCTTCAGTTCGAAGCTGATCGGGCCGTCCGCAGCGGCTGCGAGAAAATCCAGCAGGTATTGCGCGTTGAAGCCTATCGCGCGTGCGTACGTTGATCGGCGAGTTGAGCGACGCGACGAAGCGCGGACTGCAACTCTTCCTTTTCAAGAACGAGAGTCTTGTTCACGTCGCGCGGCAGGACGGCTTCGTAATTCGGAAATTGGCCGGTGAGCTTGCGCGAAGTGAGGAGACGCCCGCCGAACTGGAAGAAGAGGTGGCTTTCATCCTGGCCGAATTCGACCTGGCCGTCATCGCCTATGCCCTGCGCGAGCCGCTGCACTTCGGTCATGGCCTTTTTCGGGACCAGAACGCTGGTCTCATTCGTGAAACCTTCAAATTTGTGATCGATCTCGACCATCGCGAGGCGATGGCCATCGGTCGCAACCATGCGGATCGATGACGGCTTCAACACGAGAAGCGCGCCATTGAGCGTATAGCGCGATTCTTCGAGAGAAATAGCGAATGTGGTCTTCGCGATCAAATCGGAAAGCAGCGCAGCGGGAACCTTTACCATCGCGTGCGGGAAATTCGGGAGCGCGGGGAAATTCTCCTTGGACATTCCGACAAGCTTGTAATTCCGGCGATCGCAGGTGATGTGGACCCAGTGGTTGTCGAGCAGCTTGAATTTGATTTCTTCCTCGGGCAGCAATCGGACGAGCTCAAGAAGTTTTTTGGCGGGGATGGTGCCGGCGCCTTCTTTTTTTATCTTCGCTTCGCAAGAGGTGCGGATGCTCAACTCGAGGTCGGTCGCCGTAATCGTGAGGCGATTGCCTTTTGCTTCCACGAGCAGGTTGGACAGAATGGGGATCGTCGTCTTACGTTCCACCACTCCCTGCGTGTATTGCAACTCCTCGAGCAGGTCAAACTTCTTTACGCTGAATTCCATCTCGGGCGGCCCTCGTGTTTGCGTGAGCGTGCGATTGCTGCGGTTACTCTACTGCTTTTCTTAAATTGAATAAATATATATGAACACCGTCGCCGTCGCCGCATCTGTGGAAATCGCGGAAAACTGCACAACTCAAACGTTGCCCTACTGTTACTGAACCCGGCGTACTGTGAGTGCTCCCGGAAAAGCGAAGGTAGCGAACGATTGAGCCGGTGAGGCGAGTGCGGAGCAGCACAAACACAGTTTCTTGCACAGCGAAACACACAGCCAAAAGGCGGGGTTTTGTGAATTTCTTTCAGTAAGTCTAACCGAATGAATCGAGTAGCCTGTTGATAATTTTGTTCAAATCTTTGTCGGACTGGCGCAGGCCCTCGATTTTGTTGATGGAATGGAGCACGGTGGTGTGGTGCTTTCCGCCGAACTGGCGTCCGATTTCCGGGAGCGACGCCGAGGTAAGCTGCTTCACGATGAACATCGCGACTTGGCGCGGGTAGGAAATCACCTTGGAGTTGCTGCGCATCTTCAAGTCTTGCGCGCGAAGGCCAAAGACCTCGCTGACGCGCTTCTGAATCTGTTCGATGGTGACCTTCTTTTCGTGGGTCTCGATGATGTTCTTCAACACTTGCTGGGCGGTGGCCAGGTTTAGCTCGGCGCCGGTCAACGAGGTGTATGCGAGCAAGCGAATCAACGCGCCTTCGAGCTCGCGGATATTCGACTTGATGGAGCGCGCGATGTACTCGGCTACATCGTCGGGAACCTGGGACCGCTCGCTTTCGGCCTTCTTCTGAAGAATGGCGATCTTGGTTTCGAGGTCAGGCGGCTGAATGTCAGCGATCAAGCCCCACTCGAAGCGCGAGCGCAGGCGCTCTTCGATCGACGAAATCTCCTTCGGTGGGCAATCGGAGGAGATGACGATCTGCTTCTGCTGATCGTAGAGCGCGTTAAACGTGTGGAAGAACTCTTCCTGGGTGCGTTCGCGGGTGGCAATGAACTGAATGTCGTCCACCATCAGCACGTCCATGTTGCGGAAGCGGTCGCGGAACGCAGCCATACGCTCAAAGCGGATCGAGGCAATCACTTCGTTGGTGAACTTTTCGGCGCTGATGTAGGTGAGTCGCATGGCAGGATTGCGCTTCTTGAGCGTGTGGCCAATCGCCTGCATCAAGTGCGTCTTGCCCAGACCCACGCCGCCGTAGAGGAACAGCGGGTTGTAAGACTTCGAAGGCTGTTCGGCGACGGCGACCGCAGCAGCGTGCGCGAACTGGTTTGACGCGCCGACGATAAAAGAATCGAAGGTGTAGCGCGGATTGAGCTGATGCGCGACGGATTCGAAGTCGAGTTTGGCCTGCGCCGTGGCCGCTGCATTGACAGCCGCGGGTTCCGCATCGGCACAGACAAACTCGAGCTGTAATTGCGGCTTCCCAATTTCGGTGATGACGGCTTGGAGGAGCTGGCCGTAGGTTTCCGTCAGGCGCTTGCAGAACAGGCGTGTGGGCACGCGGACGATGACGCGGTCTTCTTCAAGACGTTCCATCCTGGTCGGACGGAACCACGTGGCGAAACTGTGAGGATTAACGCGCCGCTCAGTGTGAAGAAGGATCTTGTCCCAGAGATTCATGAAAAAGCCAGCCCTTGCCGTTTCCAGCCGCGCGGAAACGCTGTGGAAAAAAACCGCCGTGTTAGGCGGAACAATTTTTAGTCTTGTCGCTCAGGTTCGGTGATGCATTGCGAAGCGCCCCGAGTTGCATCATCCGAGAAATCATCACGGTTTGAAAGCTACGAGACACGTGAGGCGGGATTCTGCCTAAACGCGACGTTGGTAGCAAGAGAAAACTGCGTGAATCCTACCGACGCCCTCCACATATAATTCACAGGATTTCCACAGAATCAAATTTTCTTTCGCCGCGCGAATTCTCTTGCTTCTTAGAAATATTTTGGCACGGCGTGAAAGAAAATTCTCGCCAGCGCGACGGCCGGCGTCAATCGAGTCTGAAATTCACGCGCTCAATGGAATTTGCGCGGCCGGTAATTCCGTCCACATCGATTTCCACAGTGTTCATCTGCACGTCGTTTTCAGCCACGGTGAATTTCGTCGGCATCGCGTCCAGAAAACGCTGCACGATCGGCTTTTTCTCCATGCCGATCACGGAATCGTGCGGGCCGGTCATGCCTACGTCAGTGATGTAAGCGGTGCCGCCGGGCAGCACCCGGTTATCGGCGGTGGCCACGTGCGTGTGCGTTCCGAGAACGGCCGAGACGCGGCCGTCGAGATGCCAGCCCATTGCTTGTTTCTCAGACGTCGCCTCAGCATGCATATCGACGATGATCACCTTCGCATTCGGCGGCAATGACTCGAGCTCGCGGTTAGCGATGCGGAAGGGATCCTCGAGCGGCGTCATAAAGGTTCGGCCCTGCAAATTCAACACGGCGTACTCGATGCCGTTTTTCGCGAAGCCGACGTAGGTGCCCTTGCCGGCGGAGCCCTCCGGAAAATTCGCCGGACGGATCAATCGCGGCTCGTGAGGTAGGAAGTCGATGATTTCCTTGCGATCCCAGATGTGATTCCCGCCCGTGATGACCTCGACGCCGGCCGCGAAGATTTCTTCGGCGAGGCGCGGCGTGATGCCAAAGCCGGATGCGGCGTTCTC
>JBEKJW010000372.1:0-3510 GCA_050011035.1 Candidatus Acidiferrales bacterium | reverse complement strand
GGTATGCGCCGATCAGCAGCAGTACGAGCATGCCGTAAAGCTTGACGTATTTTGCCGGTAGCGGTTTATTGCCCCAGTCGAGTTTCTCGTTGTAGCTCAGTCCCGATCCCATGATTCAGCCCTCGTTCGAGTACGCCAGCGGCAGCCGGTTGCTTCGCTGGTGACCTACGGCATCCGGAGACCCGTTGATTCAGCAATATCGTATGGATTTTAGAAGTTCGTTAACTCCATCACTCGGTATGATGCTGGCGCTCGTGACGTGGCCTTGGGAGAATCGTTGCGCGTAGGAATGTCTGATATGCTCGCGCCACGTAAAACGAAGTGCTCCATGGAGGGTGCTGTGATGCGGATTGGCGTGTGGCTGGTTGCGGTGGGGGCGCTGATGTGTGCCGCGGTGGCGCACGTGCGCGCAGCGGGCGCGGTAGGTCCGGCGGACTCGATGTCGGCGGGGCACTACATGTTTGCGTGGACGGGCGACAGCGACGGGAAGGGGAACGACTTTCTGGCGGTGATCGATGCGGATCCCGCGTCGCCGACATATGGAAAGTTGATGACTACGCTTGCGACCGACCAGCGAACGATGCAGATTCACCACACCGAATATGTGATGCCCGCGAGCGGAATGCTGTTTGCGAACGACCACCTGGCCGGGCGGACATTTATTTTCGATGTGCGCGACGCGCTGCATCCGAAGATCGTGACGTCATTCACTGACATGGACGGCTACTCGCACCCGCACTCTTACGTGAGGCTGCCGAACGGGCACGTGCTGGCAACGTTTCAACACATGCACCATGGAGATCACGGGGGCGATCACGAAGGACAACTCGGCCAGAGCGGCGGCCTGGTGGAAATCGACGACACGGGGAAAGTGATTCGTTCGAGCAGCTCTGCCGATCCCGCGTTTCCGGATGCGCTTCTGACGCCGTACGGGCTCGTGGTGATTCCCGACGCTGACCGCGTGGTGACGACGAACTCGTCGATGCACGATGTGGAAGTCTTTAGTGGCGTGTCGTATCAGGTGTGGCGGCTTTCGGATTTGAAATTGTTGACGACGGCGAATCTCGAAGTGGGCGCGAATCACTATGGCCACGTTTCACCAGAGGAGCCGAGGCTCGGACCGGATGGCGCGGTGTACGTGCAGACGCTGGGATGCGGGATCGAGCGGATCACGAATTTCGCGGGCGACGTTACGAAGGATCCGCCGCAATCGAAGCTGGTGTGGACGTTCCCCGGCTCGTTTTGCGGCGTGCCGACGATCGTGGGCCACTTCCTGGTGCAGTCCGTGCCGGAGATGCACGGGTTGATCGTACTCGATATTTCGAACGGCGCGGCGCCCGTGGAAGTGTCTCGCGTGAAACTCAGCGATGGATATTTTTCGCACTGGACGGGATGGGACGCGAAGACGAAGCGCCTCGTGGTGACGGGCAACGAAAACCGGCTGTTCCTGCTGACCCTCAACGAAAAGACCGGAGCGCTCGCGGTCGACACTGCGTTTCACGATGCGCAAGGGAAGCCCGGATTCGACTTCGCGAATCGCGAGTGGCCGCAGGGCTGGACGGGGTCAGGCAAGCCGCACGGCGTTGTGTTTTCGCGGTGAAGGCTGACGAGACGGTTCGGCAAGCAAAAGGGAGTAGATGACTAACAATTGGACGCGGCAGTTGCGGCGACAAAACGATGTGAGGAAGGGTATCCGCATCTGTGGGGTGTGCGCTGCGGTGATGATAATCGTGGCGGCGATGTGGCCGTTGGCGTTGGCGAGTAGTGCGAAGCTGGTGGTCAGCTGGAAAAATCCGGCGTACTCGGGCGCGAAGCCGAAGCGCGTGCTGGTGATTGGCATGAGCGAGAATCCGCCAATTCGCGCGGATTTCGAAGACGACATGGCGGCGGCGATCACGGCGGACGGAGTGGAAGTCACTCCAGGGAATCACATCTTGTTGCGTCCCGACTCGCCGGAGATGGACGAGAAATATTTGAAGGGGCAGATTCGCGATTTCAAGATCGATGGCGCGCTGGTGTCGCGGCTGATCAGGGTCGATAAATCGACGAAGTACGTTCCCGGCTCGAGCTTCGTGGTGCCGTACGGCTGCTACAACTCTTTCTACGGGTACTACGGGACGGTGTACCGGCAAGTTTATACGCCCGGCTATTTGCAGAAGGACACGACGGTTCGCATCGAGACGAATTTCTACTCGACGGCGACCGACAACGGCGAGTTGATCTGGACGGGCACGAGCGACTCGTTCAATCCTGGGTCTGCGAAGAAGGTGATTGAAGGAGTGGTGAAGGCGATCGCGAAAGAATTTAAGAGGAAAGACATTTTGTAAATTGCGTTGGCAAAGGAAAGTGGCGTGGTGAGTTTGGCGTCGTGGTATATGAGCGCGTTGGCGTTGGTTGCGTGCCGATCCGGCGTCAGCGTTTGGCCTTCGTGGAAGTTTTCTTCGTAGGATGACAGCCGGGTCGGCTATCCCACGCCGTTCCACGGTTCGTTGACTTGATTTCGAGCGGCAACTACACTTTCCGCACATGGTTGAGTCCCAGTCGCTCGTAGGCCGCACCATCTCGCATTACCGCATCGTGGAAAAGCTGGGCGGCGGCATGGGAGTGGTTTATAAAGCCGAGGACACGCGGCTTGATCGTTTTATCGCGCTGAAATTCCTTCCTGAAGATTTGAGCTGCGATCAAGTGGCGCTCGAGCGGTTTCACCGCGAGGCGAAGGCGGCGTTGAAGTTGCCGTTCGCGTTCCCGTTGGATTGGAGCGGGAATGGCTACGATTACGCGCACGATCTGTCGGTGGTGGCGTACGTGCGGCCGGGGGGCCACGCGGATCTTTACTTCACGCCTTACAAGTAGGTTTGCCGCGGACGAGGCTCCGCTACAAATCCCTTTTCGTTTTGTCGCGGAGGGTCTATGCTCCGCGCAAGTTGTTCCCCGCAATTCACATCCGGAGAAGACATAAATGCCAAATGAGAGCGGTAGCGGTGTTGGAGCACTACGCGTTGCGTTGATCTTGATTGGCGTGACGTTTGTGATCGGAGTGTACCCGTTGACGATTTTGTGGCCGTCGGGATGGGCGTGGCACACGGGCGGGCCGTCGATGTACCTCGAGATGATTCTCGGCGTGTATGCGACGTTGGGAATCTTTCTGGTGATGGCGTCGCGGCGGCCGCTTGCGAATACGAGTTTGATCTGGTTCGCGGTGTGGTCGAGCGTGGTACACGGCGGGATCATGGCCTGGCAGTCGATCGCGTATCCAGAGCATCACGGCCACCTCTACGGCGACGTGCCGGTGCTGCTGCTTGTGGCGCTGGTGCTCGCAGTGCTGACGTTGCGCGCGGAGAAGGGAACCGCGCAACTCGCCTAGCGGAGGGCACGGCGTTTTTTATTTGCGGTGGTAGCGGCCGGTTTCGTGACCATCTCCGATGGACATTTCATCGTCGGAAAGATCGAACGTCCACAGACGCGGCTGGCGCGGTGTGCCGGCGGGCGCACAATCCAGACGGACGTGTT
>JBEKJW010000371.1:0-3516 GCA_050011035.1 Candidatus Acidiferrales bacterium | reverse complement strand
GAGAACGGGTTGGACATCCCGCGGGCGAACACGATCATCATTAATCGAGCGGACCGGATGGGGCTTTCGGAGTTGTACCAGCTTCGCGGACGTGTGGGCCGGTCGAACTTGCGCGCGTATGCGTATCTGCTGGTGCCGCAGGATACGCCGCTTAGTTCCATCGCGCGCCAGAGGCTTGCGGCGCTGAAAGAGTTCAGCGACCTGGGCGCGGGATTCCGAATCGCGGCGCTCGATCTGGAGTTGCGCGGCGCGGGTAATCTGCTGGGGCGAGAGCAGCACGGCCATATTGAAGCCGTGGGCTTCGACATGTATTGCCAGATGATGGAACGCGCTGTTGCCGAGCGAAAGGGCCAGCCTGTCGCGCCAGAACGTCGCGCGACGCTGAACCTGGGACAAGAAATTCGGATTCCGCCGGAATACATCGACAGCGAGAATCTGCGTCTAAGGATCTACAAGCGCATTTCGAGCGTCACGACGGATGCGGAGCGCACCGAAGTTCGGCGCGAATTGGAAGACCGGTTCGGGCCGCCCCCTCCGTCGGTGGAGAATCTGCTCGACTACGCCGTGCTGAAGGCGCTGGCGGAGAAGCTCTTTGTTTCGAACGTGGACCGCCGTGCTGACCAGGTGGCGATCAAGTTCTACGAGGACACGCCGCTGGGACCGGAAACGCTGGTGAAACTGTTGCGGAAGAAAAAGGGAATGCGGCTCGACCCAACCGGCGTGCTTTGGATCGATTGGAAGGGCTATCAGGGCGGGCCGATGGGCGCAGTTAGAAACGTATTGCAGCAACTACAAGCGTAGAGCTACACTGAAAAAGCGGGTGAAACTAATGAAAATTCTAGATTTGCGGAATGGTTTGCGAGTTCTTTCGGCGGGTACGCTGCTTTTTGCGGTGGCGACGCCGGCGCTTCACGCGCAGGAAAAGGCCGCGGTGGTGGAAGAGATCATCGCGCGTGTGAACAACGACATTATTACGACGTCGGACTATCAGAAGGCCGACCAGCAACTGCGCGATGAAATTCAGCACGATTGCCAGGGCTGCCCGGCGGACAAGACCGAGGCCGAGTACAAGGATCAGTCGAAGGATTTGCTGCGCGGCTTGATCGACCAGTCGCTACTTGTGCAGCGCGCGAAGGACATGGGCATCAGCGTGGAAACCGACGTGATCAAGAAGCTCGACCAGGTGCGCGCTCAGAACAACATCGCGTCGATCGACGACTTGGAGAAAGAAGTCGAAAAGTCCGGCCTTGCGTGGGAAGACTACAAAACCCAGATCCGCAACAACCTGCTGACGCAAGAAGTGATCCGCAAGGAAGTCGGGCAGCGCATCAACATCGCCAACGATGAAGTAAAGAAATACTATGACGCGCATCCGTCCGAGTTCACGCGGCCGGAGCAGGTGGTGCTGTCTGAAATCTTCCTGAGCACGGAAGGGAAGAGCCCGGAAGAAATTGCGGCGATCCAGCGCAAGGCCGAAGACCTGCGTTCGCGCTTGGATAAGGGGCAGGACTTCTCCGAACTGGCGAAGCGCTACTCGGAAGGAAGCACGGCGAAGGATCAGGCGGGAGAGTTGGGAACGTTCGGCAAAGGCGAGCTCGCGCCGTCACTCGAGAATGTGGTGTTCAAGCTCGAAAAGGGGCAGTACACGGAAGTGATCCAGACCAAGACCGGCTTCGAAATCCTGAAAGTGGACGCACACTACCAGGCCGGCCTGCAGCCGATGGATAAAGTCGAAAACGAAATCATGAACAAGATTTACATGGAGCGGATGACGCCGGCGATGCGCGACTATCTGGCGGAGTTGCGCGAAGAAAGCTACGTGATGGTGAAGCCGGGCTACGTGGATTCCGCGGCGGTGCCGGGCGCGAGCGTGATCACGGAAGTGGCGCCGACGCCGGACACGGCCGACAAGAAGAAGAAAGACAAGAAGAAGGTGCCGTTCCCGAAAGTGAACGGATAATGAAGGCGCATTACGTTCGTGATTTGCAAGACGGGCAGGCGCTGACCTGCACGTTCCTGGTGCGCAACAAGGAAGTCCGCAGTTCCCCCCGCACTGGAAAATCCTGGCTGGAACTGGCGCTGACCGACCGCACCGGCTCGATCAACGGAAAAATGTGGGACAACTTCGACGCGATCGTGAAAACGTTCGAGCGCGACGACGTGGTTCAGGTACGCGCGCGGGTGAAGCTTTATAACGCGCAGAAGGAACTGACGATCGAACAGATCGTGTCGGTGCGCGACGGCGAGTACGACCTGGCGGATTACCTGGCGCACACGCGGTTCGACGTTGAGAAGCTCTTTGCGGATTTGCGTGGCGCCGTGGCGGCCATGAAGAATCCGTGGCTGAAGCGGCTGCTGGAAAGTTTCATCGACGATACGGCGATTGCGCCGAAGTTGAAGCGCGCCCCGGCGGCGATGACCATGCATCACGCATTCGCAGGTGGTTTGCTCGAGCACATCGTCGGGCTGATCGGACTATCGCGAGCGGTGGCGGCGCACTATCCCGAACTCGACGGCGATCTGCTGCTGGCGGGGATTGTGCTGCACGACATCGGCAAGATCGATGAGTTGAGCTACGAGCGCGGAATTTCGTACACGACTGAGGGGCGGTTGCTCGGGCACATCAGTATCGGCGCACGGCGTGTGCGCGAAAAAATCGCGGCGATTCCGGGATTTCCGCCGGAGCTGGCGACGCTGGTAGAGCACCTGATTCTGAGCCATCACGGATCGCTTGAATTCGGTTCGCCTGCGCTGCCGCAGACGCGCGAAGCGATCGCGCTGCACTTCATGGACGATATGGATTCGAAGATGGCGGCGATGCGAGCTTCGCTGGAAGCTCCGGCCGGCGACGACGAATGGACCGAGCGGAATCCGGCGTTGCGCCGGGAAATTCTGCGTACGGATCAATACTTGGGCACGCCAGAGAAACCGGCGGACGCGAGGAAGCGATGAAGGCGACGCACGATGCACGATGAACTGGTGAAGGTGCCCTCGCCGCGGCGCTCGGTGCTGGATCTGGCGCCGCTCGAACTCGACTGCATGAATACGCTGTGGCCTATGGGCGAAGCGACAGTTCGCGAGATCCGCGACGGGCTCGCGATGCGCCGGCCGCGCGCGTACACGACGATCATGACCATCATGGACCGCCTGGCGCGGAAGGGCGTTGTGGAGCGTCGGAAAGTCGGACGTGCCTACAAGTACGTGCCGAATTTGAGTGCAGACGACGCACGGACGCAGGCGCTTGGACAAGTAGTGGAGAGCTTCTTTGGCGGATCCCGCGAAGCGGTGATGGCACATCTGGCGCGGCCGTTGCGAACCATCAGTACAAAGGTGCCCATTCCGTTTCCGGTTCGGCGCGCGACGACGGACGGCTCGGGGAATCCAGTAATTTAGCTCACGATCGGTGCGGGAAATTTGAACTGAAATGGCAGCAACTTTTCCAACTCAACTGAAGATCCGGAACATCGAGATCCGTCCGGCGACTGTGCTCGCACCCATGGCGGGTGTGACCGACAC
>JBEKJW010000370.1:0-4257 GCA_050011035.1 Candidatus Acidiferrales bacterium | reverse complement strand
CCCACTCTCAGTGGGTCTCGGGTTGAGCCATCCCGGTCCCGCCAATTTCTCAGTGCTCGGCTCGATCAAAGTAGGCGCGCACGCCACTGGAATAGGCACGTCATGCCTGTTCCCCACTCACCTTTCCCGTTTTGGAACTCGCACTATTCTATTTACATCTAGTTATCGTTGTGGTAACGTGTGTCGGGGCTACGTAGAGAGCCCCCAACGAACCCGTATGCGACGCGACCGTAAACCTCAAGTCGCCGGACGCAACACTCCCGGCGCGACGCGCGGCCTTGCCCAGAGTCTTCATCCGCACTCTTACGTACGTGTCTCCCGCAAATTCGCGACAAAACGCATTTCTAATCGACATCTCGTACGATTAGAAAGTTACGTAAGTTCTAGAAAACAAACAAAGGAGGCGCATTCTAATCGGCACTAGATGACACAATTGCGCAAAGCCGATTGCACCTCGTGGGGTAGGCATTCCTGGCTGCGCAACTTCAACTATTCCTCAATAAATGGTGCGCGCACGGTCGCAACTCATCGTGGAATAGCCCGCGGAGCATGCTGTTCCGCTCCCAGCGCAGCAATTTCTAATCAGAGTGCTTGCCGATTAGAAACGAACGTAAGTCATGGCGAACTAGCATCACGACCCCGTTCTAATCGACGCAAATTCACCCACCAACAGACAAACGCCCACGAAGGACGCGCAACCAAGCGCGCCTCACGCGGGTGTCAATTTTTTAGGCGGACTCGTCAGTCCGCAGGGACTTCGCGCAACTGGCTCAAACTCTCGACAGGCCGTTTGCGCTTCCAAACGTAGTCCTTGCGCAGTTTCTGCTGGTGTTTGGTGACTTGCTTCTCGAGTTCGGCGAACGCGGCTTTCGCGCTGCCGAGCGGATCGGCCGCCACACCGGTGGCGTGCATCGTTCCGGTTGGAAGCGTGAGGTTCAGCGAAAAATTGTATTCCGTTTTATGAGGACTTTTTTCGAGGCATTCGTGCAGACGGACAAGTTCGGGGTCGTACCGTTTCAGGATTCGATTCAGTTTGTCGGCGTGGCGCTCGGTCTCATGCTGGATCGTGATTCGGAATTCCTGATCGATGTGATTGTACGTAATTTTCATTCGGGCCCCCTTCTAGGTTGAAATGGGAAGAATGAAGTGATGGAGTCATCGAGGCAACTTCAGGGTAGTCCCGCGCAGCGTGCGTTGCAAGTCCGGCGGGTCGATTTCGGTGATGAGTTTTCCTCAGGTGATCCACCGCATGCTGAAAGCTCGAGCCTGCGCTCGCGTTTTCCGAGGGTCAATAGTACCTTCATACGCTCCCGGCACTTTCATTGTGGAAATGAATCGAATCGATTAATGGATGCGCGCTCCAAAACCGCACAGGAAGGTCTGCGAAACATCTACGTAGGTCCGGCCGGCTGGTCGTATCCGGATTGGAAAGCGATTGTTTATCCGCAACCGAAGCCGAAAGGCTTTCACGAAGCCGAATTTCTGGCGCGCGTCTTCGACACGATCGAAATCAACACCTCTTTCTACTATCCGATGAAAGCCGCTCTTGCGAAGCAGTGGCTCGGCCGCGTTTCCACCAACCCGCGCTTTCTTTTCACCGCCAAGCTCTGGCAGAAATTCACGCACGAATCAGATGCCACCGTTGCCGACGTGCGCGAAGTCCGGCTCGGCTTCGACGTCCTTGCCTCGGCGAACCGGCTCGGAGCAGTTCTCGTCCAGTTCCCTTTTTCGTTCCACAACAATCCTGAGAATTTCGCCTATCTCGCGAAGCTCGTCGAGGAATTCAAAACCTATCCGCTCGTCGCAGAAGTACGGCACTCATCGTGGGCGCACAAGGAGTTCTACGAATTCCTCCACGAACGCACCGTCGGCTTCTGCAACATCGACCAGCCCGTAATCGGCCACTCGATTAAACCGAGCGAACGCTCCACGTCTCCGGTCGGCTACATCCGCCTGCACGGCCGCCGCTACGACACCTGGTTCACCGACGACCCCGAATCGCCTGCATTTGAGCGCTACAACTATCTCTACTCCGAGCAAGAGCTGCTGCCATGGGCCGAGCGCATCGAAACCGTCGCCGGCCACACGCGCTCGACGTTCGTCGTCACCAACAATCACTTCCAGGGAAAAGGAATCGTCAACGCGCTGCAGCTGATTCACCTACTCACCCACGCAAAAGTGAAAGTTCCCGATCCACTGCGCGAGCACTATCCGCAGCTCGAATCGATCGCCGACGCGCCGCCGAAGACTCCCACGCTGTTTCCCATCCCGCCGAAGTAGTTCGGGCACACCCGTACGCAGTCATGGACGAAAAATTAAAGACGCTGAAGTGAGGAAGCTACTTCTTGAAGAGATCTTCGAACGCTTTGCGCGCGTCGTTCGGTCGGCCGGGGCTCATCGCAGCGGGAGAACTGGCCGCAGCATAAGCAACAGGCGAAGTGTCCTTTTCCACGGTCATGCGAAACTCGAAAAAAGTGCAATCGTTCTTCGCGTCTTTTTTCGTGATGCGTTCAGGAATGGGTTGCGTGCACTCAAACTGACGTCCCGTATCGAAATGAACGCACTGCTTACAGCTGTGAAGCGCGGCGTGGCACCGCGGACATTCACCGCTTTGATCGAAACCGGGCATGAGGACCGCGCCACAGCTGGAGCAACGTGCCCGAGTAACCGTCCCCACCATGCGCGGCGTGCGCGGACCCATCGCGTCCTGCATTTTCGGACGCGGCTCGCCGTTGGGGGGCCGTTCGGTTCGTTCTCTCTTTTTGTCCTGGGAATTGCGGTCTTCGTAGCCCCTTTGCCTATACTTCCGCTCCATGGAGCCTCCTAAGGGGTTGCGTCATCATACATCGAAAAGATTCTGCAAGCCCTGAAATTAAAGGGCGTTACGGCACCTGCCAGCGAAACCGGGGACCAAATGACTTCCGGACGCGGGGATGAAAGATACATTTATGAGCGCGATCGAGCTGCTTTCCGGGCCCAAAACGCGGATAAACCTTCAAGTGGCAGATCCGGTTGAAGAAATTTTTGTGGCGCGCCAAAACCTTCGGTCAGGGCTTCCGCGGCAAGATAACCGCTTCGCACGGCGCTCTCCATCGTCGACGGCCACCCGGTGCTGGTCCAATCGCCGGCGAGAGCGAGGCCTTGCACGCTGGTTCGCTGCGCCGGGCGCCATTCGTCGATACCCGGCTCAGGAGAAAAGGTTGCGTGAACTTCTTTGATGACGGTCGCTTTGGTGAGTTCGGCGTCCATCGTGGCGGGCAGCACGTCGGCGAGGTCGCGGAGGCAGATGTCGATGATTTCCTGCCGCGATTTCGGCACCAGATCGTACGATGCGCTGATCACGAGTTGCAGATATTGCGCCGCGTTTTCGGAGCGTCCCTTCTTCGACGACGCCGCGCCGTCCGTCGAGAGTTGCGTCTTGTTAAAAATCCACTGCACGGTGTGGTCGAGTAGCGCGAGATACGGCTCTTTCATTACTTCCCTGTCAAACCAGAAATGCACGCCGGTTATAGGCGATGTACGAATGTGATCGAGACCACTGAGTTCGCCGCCAGCGCGGCTCATTTCGGCGGGCACGAGTTCGCCCACGATGCTTTGCGGCACGGCCACCACGCACGCATCGGCACGAAGCTCGGTGCCGTCTTCGAATGCGATGCCTGCGAACTTGCTGGCTTCGACGCGGACTTGTTTGACGCCGGCGCGCAACCGAACTTCCCCACCGCGTTTGCGGAGCGCGGCTTCGCAACCGTCATAGAGATCGGCGAGCGGAACGGTGGGCACGCCGATGGTGTAGCCGGTCTTGCTGCCCAGGAACGCTTTCCAGAACACTTCAATGCCGTAACGCGCATCGCTTCGCGCGAGTTCCTCGTCGAGCGCGCTGACAAGCACGACGCGCCAGAAACGCTCGATCGCGCCGGGCGTCTGGTGCATACGATGCAGCCATTCGAGCATCGACGTACGTTCGATGTTCACAGGCTTGCCACCGGACATGGCTATGGCCATCATCGCATTCGCGATCGAAAACTTGTCGGCAAGCGTGAGCGACTTGAAACCAAGAAACGACGGCGCCATGTGCAGCGGCGGTGGAAGCGAGACT
This sequence comes from Candidatus Acidiferrales bacterium, assembly GCA_050011035.1. Classification (GTDB taxonomy): domain Bacteria; phylum Acidobacteriota; class Terriglobia; order Acidiferrales; family UBA7541; genus Palsa-295. The sequence goes on along the minus strand of JBEKJW010000370.1, from coordinate 161 downwards.
GCGCGCATCGAGGAACGCTTGCCGTGTTTATCGGCAAAATAAAGCGTGTCGTAAAACCGTACCTTGTGCGCGGCGCCCGCGCGCGCGTAGAAATCAGCGAGATTCGTGCAGCAGCCGAGCGTGAGGTGCTGGCAATTGTCGACTTCATTTCCGTCGGGCAA
>JBEKJW010000369.1:0-3586 GCA_050011035.1 Candidatus Acidiferrales bacterium | reverse complement strand
CACAGCGCGAACCAGCCCATCGTGGATGCCGCGTCCATCGTCCACGGAGACCAGCGATTTGCGCATGCGGCGGATGGACCGCCGTGGACCACGACGACGAGCGGATATTTTTTCGTGGCGTCGTAATTCGCGGGGAACATCAGCCAACCCTGCACGCGCGTCGCGCCGTTCATCCAGTGAATATTGATCATCTTGCCCCACGTGGGTTTGAGGCCGTCGTTCACGTGCGTGATCTGCGACCACTGTCCGACAGGACCGACCCAAACTTCCGGTGCTTGCGTGGACGATTGGCGAATGATCGCGGCAATGGGCGTAAGCGTTTTCGTCTCGACCTTCGGCGAATAGGCCGCCCAATTCGCACTGCCCGGCACGGCAATTTCTCCGCTAGCCCATATCGACTGGATCTTTCCGGTTGAGATGTTCGCCTCGGCGAAGCCCGACCCGCCATCGACTTGCTCAGCGAAAAGGAGGTCGGTCTCCGATGTCCACGAAAGGGCGCGCGGCGAGGTGTGGATGCCGGGCGTGAGATTTTTTGGAACGCCGCCACCGTTGTCGCCGATGGGCAGAAGGAAAACGTCGCCGCCGGTCGAGCCTTCGTCGCTCATCAGGCCTTCGATGAACGCGACGGACTTTCCGTCGGGCGAGACGCGCGGCTCGGCGATCTGATATTTCGGCGCGTAGATGTCTTGCGTGGCGCCGGACGCGGCGTCGATCGAGTAGAGGTGCGCGATGTACCAGTTCGAGTCGCCCTCGCCGTGCGCGGCGATTGCGATCATCGTTTTGCTGTCAGGCGTCCAGTCGAATTCGTACACGTACATGTCGGGCGCGGAGATCTGTGCGACTTTGCCGGTGGCGAGGTCGATGGTGGCGATGCGCTGCTCGTAGATGTGTGAGTCGATCTCACCGGAGAGCGGCGTCATCGGCTCCAGGGGGCCGGCTTTGCGCGGCATGTTTTCGATGTAGAGGACGGCGAGCGTTTTGCCGTCGGGTGAAAAACGCGGAGACGCGACGTAGCCCTTCATGTCCGCCACTTTTTTCATGCCCGATGGTGAAATTACCCACACTTGTCCGGACGGGTCGCCAGTGGCCGGTTCGGCGATGTATGCGAGGCTTTTGCCGTCGGCCGACCATGTGACATCGCGGGCTGTGGTCGGATGCGACACATCGAGCAGGAAGGCGTGGGCAGGACCGCCCTTCGCCGGCGCGATCGACAGTACTCCTTCCTCGATGATCGCGACTTGCGTGCCGTCCGGCGAGAGCGCGGCTTCGGAAATGTTTTTTGCTTTGGGCAGCGAATTCAGTACGGCGGCGGCGCGGGCTTTTGAGGCAGCGTCTTGCGCGTGGGCGGCAGGGGGCGCGAGCGCGATGAGCGCGGCAGCGAGGGTGGTGAGGGCGACGGCGAATGCGGCGGTCATGAATCGGCGAATTTTCATGGCGGCGAGTATCGCACAGGCTGCGTTGGGCGCAACGGCTGGGTTATTCGATTGAAATGTTGAGTGGGCGCGTCCGGAAGCAAATGCACACAGGCGAAGTCCGGCCTGTGCCACGTGCGTTCTCACCTACTGTGATTGTGGCAAGCACGTTGTGGTTGCCAGAATTGGGATGGATCAACCCGCGACCAACTGAAAGTTGATCGCGCTCAGACACGAGAGTCTAAGCTACACGCGCTGTGCGCGCCTGCGGCACAGTGGCGTGGGCGGCAACGTGTTGGACGCACGGGCGCCGCGTTGGCACAACGACGTAGAAGGAAATCCGCACCAATTTGGCGCGTGGCTGCGACAAAGTGGTCTGCGCGAACGGGCCGAAGTGGCGCTCCCGTTTTGCGGCGCGCTTGATAGCATCTGTGGATGAAAGCCGCGGCGCAATCCTCCGTTCACGAGCCCGCACCAGCGAAGTGGAAGACGCTGGCCTGCTTCGCGATCATTTATTTCGTGTGGGGCTCAACGTTCCTTGCCATCCGCCTGGGTGTGCGCGAAGTGCCGCCGCTGATTCTCGCCGCGATGCGTTTCTTCACCGCCGGGCTGGTGCTTTATATCTGGATGCGCGCGCGGGGCGAACGTTCGCCGACGCTGCGGCAGTGGCGGTCGGCGATGCTGCTCGGCATCGTGATTTTCCTTTTCGATTACGGGCTGCTTTTCTGGAGCGAGATGCGCGTGCCGTCCGGCATCGCCGCCGTGATGCTGGCGACGATTCCCGCGATGATGGCGCTGTGCGAAATTATTTTTCTGCGCACGCAGCGGCTTACAGCGCAGCTCGTGGTGGGACTGGTTGTTGGGCTCGCGGGCGTCGGAGTGTTGATGCTGCCGTCGCTCAAGCTTGGCGGCGCGCCCGTCGATAAGCTTGGCGCGGTGGCGCTGATTTTTGCGTCGATGAGCTGGTCGATCGCCTCGGTGCTGACGCGCAAGATGCCGCTGCCGGAATCGAAAGTGATGAGTTCGGGCGCGCAGATGCTGTGCGGCGGCGTGGCGCTCGCGGTTGCGGCGGTGGTGTTCGGCGAGTTTCGCGGATTCCAGTTCGCAACGGTGTCGCGCGAAACGTGGTTCGCGCTCGCGTATTTGACGGTGGCGGGGTCGATCGTCGGATTCACGGCGTACGTGTGGCTGCTGCATCACGAGTCACCGACAAAGGTGGCGACATACGCGTACGTGAACCCCATCGTGGCGGTGTTTGTTGGGTATTTTTTCGGCGGCGAAGCGCTCTCGGCGCGAACGGTCGTTGGGACGGCGTGTGTGCTCGTCAGCGTGCTGGTGATCACGACGCTTGGTGCGAAGAAGACTGCCCCACGCACAACGATTGCGGACGCGAACGCGCGTATCGCGGTGGCAGCCGAGGAGCCGTGAACGGAAGTGGTTAGTGCCGAGTGGCGAGTGGCGAGAAAACGGCGCGTCGCGTTAGGATGTGTGGCGAGGTGACTCCATGAAAGTTCGCGCGAGGACGATCGACGAATACATTGATATTGCGCCGATCGAGGCGCAGAAGCGGCTACTTGAAATTCGCGCGGCTGTGCGGCGGGGCGCGCCTGGCGCCACTGAAGGGATGAAGTGGAACCTGCCGGCGTATTCGTCGGACCGCATACTGGTGGTGTTCGCGGCGTTCAAAAACCATGTCGGCGTGTTCCCCACTCCTGCGGTGCTCAAGGCGCTCAATAAAGAGACGGCAAAGTACGAACAGACGGCCAGCGGTATCAAGTTTCCGCTGGAGAAGCCGGTTCCAGCGGCGCTGATCACGAAGATGACCAAGCTGCGCGTGAAGCAGCTCGCCGAGAAAGATTCGAAGTGGCGCACGCCTCCAAAATCTCGCAAGAAGCAGTGAGCGCGCAGCTGTGCGGACGCGCTTGAACGTCTCCACACAGAATTCAAAAGCCCACAGATAATATATCTATGCCACACACAGCTCCGAAATGAGCGAGGGTCGGGCGGCGCGGTTCGTGGCCTTGCGACGCGGATGTCGACCAACTGAAGTTGGTCGCGTGCACAGACTGACAGTCTATGTTACAGCGCTCGCCTCGCGAGCGCCGGAGCAAAGGAGCCGATCGCGATGAAAATTGTTGGGCGGGGATTGCGTGTGGTGGCGCTGGCGTTGGGGG
>JBEKJW010000368.1:0-3613 GCA_050011035.1 Candidatus Acidiferrales bacterium | reverse complement strand
GCGGCGGTGGCTTCTATCTTTTGCCGCGTCGGCGACCAGCGCATTCACCGTCGCCTGCGACGAGGGCGTGTGCGCGCCCAGAATGCTCAACGCTGTGCGCACTTCGCTCGCCGATTGGTAACGCTCAGAAGGCGCCTTCATCAGGCACTTGTCGATCACCGATTTCAGGACAGGCGATACGCTTGCCGGAAGCTCCTTCGGCTGTTCGTGCAGGATGCGCGAAATCACTTCGTAGGTGGTCTTGCCGCCGAACGGCCGTTCGCCGGTGGTCATCTCATAGAGCACCACGCCGAGCGACCAGATGTCACTGCGCACGTCAGTCGGTTCGCCGCGAAAAACTTCAGGCGCGGTGTAGAGCATCGTGCCGATGCCGCCTTCGTTGGTGCTCGAATTCGCCGAATGCGTCTGCTCACTGGCGCCTTCGATGCGGTGGCGTTTCGCGAGTCCGAAGTCGAGCACCTTCGCGCGGCCTTCCGGCGAAACCATAATGTTCGAGGATTTCAGGTCGCGATGTATCACGCCGTGCTTGTGCGCGTGCGCGAGGGCGTCGGCGATCTGTTCGCCGTAGCGGATCACCGTGTCGACCGGCAGGCCTTTATCGGCGATCAGTTCCGAGAGCGGCCTCCCGTCGAGCAACTCCATCACGATGAAGTTGCGGCCTTCGGTGTCGCCGACGTTGTGAATCGTGCAGATGTTGGGGTGGTTCAGCGCGGAGGCGGTGCGCGCCTCGCGGATCAAGAGGCGGCGCGCGGAATCGTCGGAAAGCAGCTGCGTCGGCAGGACTTTCAGCGCCACGTCGCGGCCGAGCTGCTCGTCGCGCGCGCGGTAGACTTCACCCATGCCGCCCGCGCCAATCTTCTCGATGATGCGGTATTGGCCGAAAGTTTGGCCGAGCATGGAAACGGGGCGCCTCTCTAGCGAAAAATGGTAGTTCGCGCTATGGAGCAAGTCAACGCAAGTACGCTGCGCACACGAAGATGAATGTTAATAGACGCGCGAACTTTCGCCTTCGGTAGCATTGCGCGGGCGGCGAGTTCTTGTTAGTGTCGCAGCCGTTACCACAAGCTTAGGACAGCGCCTAGATAACAATGAGCGTCCAACCCGCTCCTTCCCACGCGCGATACAGGGCGCCCGATCCGCCGCCGTCGGGTGTGGGCGGCTGGCTCGCCTTCTTTATATTCGGAACATTAGTCTTCGGCGGGATCATTATCTTTGGCAACGCGCAGTATCTTTATCTCGACATGAAGACGATCCATCGAGAATTTCCGTCGATTCGTACGCGGGACATTTTTTACGTGCTCGGCCACGTCGCGTGGCTTGCGGTCCGTGGTTACGGAATCTTGGCCGGGCTTCAGCTCTGGAAGGTTCGTCCAGGGGCGGTAGAGACGGCCAAGCGGTTCCTGGTGCTTTGTGCGATGGTCGCGGCTTTTCAGCTCGGCGGGCACTATCTTTTGTTCGGACTAAACACATCTCAACCTGCGGGCGGCGTTGATGCTTGGAATTCGCCCGGCGGCAAAGCGCTGATCACGTTTCTACAAACGATGTTATACGTTGTTGTCTGGTACGAATATTTCTTGCGATCTCGTCGCGTGAAGAACACGTACGAGGGAGTCTTGCCGGCGCCGCAGGTTCAAGGAGTCGCGTCATGAAAATCGTGCTTTTCGTTTTGTGTGGGTTGCTGCTGTTCTCCACGGCGAGCGCCGTTCACGCGCAATCCGCGCCCGAAGGCATCTGGGAGGGCTATGATGGCGAGTGGCAGCACGTATCGAAGCAGCTCGTCGATCTGGCGAACGCGATTCCCGCCGACAAGTATTCGTGGCGGCCGGCGCCCGGCGTTCGGTCGGTGAGCGAAGTGTTCATGCACATCGCCGTATCGAATTATTGGCTGCTGGCTCAGACCGGCGCGATCACGTACCCCAAGGCGCTCGAGCCCGACGATATCGATACAAAAATCACCTCGAAAGCCGAAGTGATCGACTGGCTCACGAAGTCACTCGAAGCGGTGAAGACGGCGCGCGCCAAGGAAACGCCTGCCGCACTCGCGAAAAAAGTTCACATCGCCGATCGCGACGCCCCGCGCGACGGCATCTACCTCCGCATCCTGGTCCACGCAAACGAGCACATGGGCCAGCTCGTCGCTTACTCGCGCGTGAACGGCATCGTGCCGCCGTGGTCGAAGTAGTGGGATAGCCGAACCGGCTGTCATCCGACGAACGACGATCCAAGTTGAATTGCCGCCGGTCGCGGAGCGAAATCATCGTAAGAGAGTCCGTCTTGGAGTGCTCGCTCCGCGAGTGATCTCGGCCTAATGTGAGCGCTCTTTCGCAAGATGACAGCCAGGTTGGCTATCCCACTTCATCCCATCGGAAACACTGTACGCAAGGTTCTTCACTCCGCGGTCACATTCCCGCAACATCGCAGGGCCACGGTAGCCTTCGCAGGAACGCATCGCACCGGTTGCGCTCAACGCAATCGGCCTGGAGGAGTCATGTCAAAAGTGGCAGCAGAACACCATCACGCAGCAGCCGAACATCACGAACACGCGGCTCGTCATCACAAGGAAGCCGCCAAGCACCACGAAGACGGCAATCATGAAGCAGCCGCGCATCACGCGCACCTCGCGCACGGCCATCATGAGCACGCTTCGCACCACGCCGCCGAGGCCGCGAAGGCGCACATCGAACACCACAAGTCGTCCGCAGCTCACGCCTGAGTGCATCACCACGGCGGGCGGCCGGCCCCGCCCGCCACTTTTTTTCACGCGGCGCGAAGTTGTAGAAAGTTCAATCCATAATCGAATATTCGAGGTAGGGTCGCGAAACGCTGTCGACCTTGTCGTCCGATCCTTCCTCGAACTGGTCAACCGCGCCAACCGGCGTAAATCGAACGACGACCTTGATGTACGGACAGCCGGGGTAAACATACGTTCGTTGGGTTCGCGTGGAAATTCCGCCTTCAGTGGTCATCACGCGAAGCACGTCCTTCCGCGTCATTCCGGGCTGGATTCGCGCGATATCGCGCATAACCTTCGCGATCCACTGCGTACGTTCCTGATTCAGAGTATCGCTCTCGGGGACGGATTCGTCCGCGAGTTGTGATCGGCTCTTCGCCCACTTCGGGAGCGTCGATTTGTCGGCCGGTTGATCCACTCTTTCGACGAGGTCGCCAGTTGTGGCGTTATACAATTCGTGACGCGCGAGCTTCTCGGCTTTGTAAACGTCGATCGCCACCTGCGCGCCATCATTCTGAATGCGCCATTCGCCGATTTCTCCCCCCGGCTTGATCGCGATCGTTATGCCGTTCCGCCGGTACACGTCGAGTTCGAGAGTCGGGGCGAACATGCCATCGGGTGCGCGAGAATTGACCCGGCAGAACAGAGTCTGGTTATCGACCGTGCCCTGAAGTTCGCTGCAATGATCCTTGGTCGCGACTCGGATCAAGTTGCCGGAGTCCGAGCTGACGTACCAATCTCCGTCGATGACTGTCGCGTAGTCGCCGCGGTGCGGAACCGCCTTCTGGTTGTCGCCAGCCTGAAGAAGGAACGCCCCACCAAGCGCGAATGCGAGCGCAAGTTTCATCGCAGCCTCCAGCTGAATTAGACACCGATTGTCGA
>JBEKJW010000367.1:0-7390 GCA_050011035.1 Candidatus Acidiferrales bacterium | reverse complement strand
GTAGCCACCTTCGCCGCCGTCGGCGGCGCGATGTTCCCGGATATTGACATCGTCCGCTACGCCTTCTCCTCCGACCCGCTCGCGATCGTCAAGTATCACCGCGCCATCACGCACTCTTTCATTGCACTTCCGTTTTTCGCCGTCGCGCTCGCATGGCTCACACGCGCGCTCTTTCCGTTCGTTCAGCGCAAAATTCCAAAACTTGCCGATCTCGAATCGCCATCCTTCGCCACGCTCACACTGATCTACGCCGTCGGCCTGGCCAGCCACATCCTGCTCGACGGAATGACTTCCTGGGACATCCTTTTCATCATCGACTTCGTTTTCACGTCTCTGGTTCTCGTCCCGCAGATCGTCGCGTGGATATTCGCGAAAAAAGAGAAATCGCGCGTGCGCGGTATTGCGATGTGGACCGTCTTCACCGTCGCGTCCGTCGGCGCATGGTTTATCGCGCGCAACGTCGGCTTCCCGTTCCATCTCTGGATCGTTGCGCTCGCCTCCGCCATCTTCGCGCTGGTCTTTTTCGCGCCCGCCATTCGCGGCTGGGGATTCACTCTTGGCACTCCGGCCTGGTGCCAGAACGGCGCGTTTCTCACGCTCCTGTATCTTTTCGTCGCCACCTACGCGCACCACGTCGCCATTCATCGCGTCGCAGCCTTCAGCTCCGCGCAAGGCGTCACCGCCAATCGCCAGGCCGCGATCCCGCTCCCTCCGTCGCTCCTCGATTGGGGCGGCGAAGTTCGCTCGCCCAACGGTGTTTATCAATCGCGCTTTGATCTCCGCGACCCGGATCCGCCTCCGTTCCACTTCGTCCCCGATTCGCCGCCGAGCGACTACGTCATGCGCGCCATGCAGCTTCCCGAAGTTCAGCTCTACTGGCAGTTCGCGCGCTTCCCGGTCATCCGCACTTCGTCGCAACCGGGCGTACACGTTGTCGATTTCAACGAAAATCGCTTCATCGCGCGCCAGAATCCAGACAAAGGTCCCACTCCGTTTTCCTATCGCGTCGTCTTCGACGATTCCGGCAACGTCATCGAGGAAGGCTGGCAAGCCGACGGCCTCAACGTCCGCCGCATGTCTCGAATCCTGCCTCCGCACGGGAAGGAGCTCAAATGAAGGTCCTCATCTTCAGCGACATTCACGGCAACACTCGCCAACTCGAGAAACTCGTCGCGACTCCCGCCGACGTCTACATCGCCGCCGGCGACCTTTCCAATTTCGGCAAAGTTCTCGATCGCTGCGGCGAAATCATGAAGCCGCTCGGCGAACGCGCCTGGATCCTTCCCGGCAATCACGAAACGCACCAACAGACTGGGGCCTTCTGCGAGAAATTCGGCTTCACGGATTTTCACAGGAAAAAATTAAAAGTGGGCAATAGCAACTGGGCGGGTCTCGGCTACAGCAACATCACGCCGTTCCACACTCCCGGCGAATATACGGAAGAAGAAATCGCAAAGGCTCTCGCCGAATTTGACGGCGTGCCGCAGCTCAACCTCGTCGTCCACTTCCCCCCGCTCAATACCAAGCTCGACGAATTCGCCCCCGGCAAACACGCTGGCAGCGCCACCTTGCGCGCCTGGGTCGAACGCGAAAAACCCGCCACTCTCTTCTGTGGCCACATCCACGAAACCGCCGGCCTCTCTGACACACTAGGCTCCACGCAATGCCGCAACGTCGGCACCGACGGCTTTCTTTTGGAAGTTTAGGAAAGAATTACTTCTTGTTGGCAGGATAAATCACAAGCTGTCGCCGATCACCCGCGCCCTCGCTAACCGTCCGCACTCCAGCCGCCCCAGACAACTCAAGGTGTATCAACCGACGTTCCCTTGGCGACATCGGATTAAACCGAAATTCCATCCCCGTCTCGCGCACCCGCTGTGCCGCCACGCGCGCCGAAAGTTTCAATTCGTCCAGCCGCGTCGCACGGTACTCCGCGCAATCAAACCGCACTCGATCATGCAGCCGCGGATCGAGCCGCAACCAACGGTGCCCCACATGCTCGAGCGACAGCAGCAAGTCCGCGTGTTCCTCGAGCAACAAATCCTGATCCGCGCCGTGGAACGTCACCAGCACGTCCGTGTCGCCCGCCGCTCCATCCACCGTCGCCGGTTCGCTGATCTCGTACGCAATCTCCATCCCCATCTCGCTTACCGCTAGATCGAGATAACGCTTCAACTCGCCAAGCACACGCGCGCTGTCCAACTTTGGCATCGGCTGCTGCGAATGTTCGCGCCGCGGCCCGTGCGAACCACCCTGCGATCCGCCACCGTGCGAACCTCCGGAATGCGAACCTCCGCGCTGTCCGCCATTCCCGCGCCCCGTGGGCCGATTTCCGTGATGTGGTCGAAATTCGCGCATCAAGTTGATGTAGCCGGTTTATTCTTAAATTTACTCCGCGAAGGCAGCGGCTCGGTCCGGTTCAAATAATACTGCTGCGCAATCGCCACAATGCTGCTCGTCGACATGTACAAATTCAATCCGCTCGAGAGCCGGTAGAAAAAGAACAGCATCATCAGCGGCATGAACGACATCATCCGTTGCTGCGCCGGATCCACCGTCGTCTGCGGCGTCATCCGGTTCGTCAGGAACATCAGCGCCGCCATCGCGATCGGCAAAATATAATACGGATCCATCGCCGAAAGATCGTGGATCCATCCCAACCATGGCGCATGACGCAACTCGATCGCGCCATTCAAGACGCGCCACAGCGCCCACCAAATCGGCAGCTGTGCCAGCATCGGCAAGCAGCTCCCCAGCGGATTGATGCCTTCGCGCGAGTAAACGGCCATCACTTCCTCATTCATCTTGGCCTTGCGCGGATCGTTCATCTTGTACTTCTTATATTTTTCCTGGATCTGCTTGATCTCCGGACCCGCGCGCTGCATCTTCTGCATCGACCGCCAGCCCCTCATCTTCAGCGGGAACAGCGCGATGTTGATCACCAGCGTCATCAGAATGATGCACCAGCCCCAATTCGGCACTTTCGTGTGAATCGTCTGCAGCACCCACAGCAGCGGCTTCGCGATCACTTCCATCCATCCGAAATTCACCAGGCCCGTCAGCGACGGCTGCATCTTCTCCAGAATTCCCAGATCCTTCGGTCCGATGTACGCGCGCATCGCGATCGGTCCGGGCGCCGTCGAGCCCGCCGCCATCTGCAATTCCGGATCGGTCTTGTCCGACGTCGGCTTGTAATCCTGTTTCCAATGCCACAGTGAAAGGTTCGCCGTGGCCTCCGGTATGAACGTCGCCGTAAAAAATTGATCTTCGATTCCCGCAAACGCGAGCGGCCCGTACTGAATCGCCGGCTGCGCCTGGTTTCCCGAGACGCCGACCTTTTTCACCGGCAGCAGATTCAGCTTGCCTTCGGCGTTGTAGAAAACATTCAGATTCTGTGCGCCGTTATACGCTTCTTTGTCGCCGAATCCACCGCGCCACGCGAGCGCCGCCGGCTGCGTCGCGCCGTCCTGCATCACCGTAAGCGCAATGTGAAGCTCGTAGTTGTCGCCGAACGTGATCTTTTTCTTCACGTCCAGGTGGCCATCGCTCCAATGAAACTCAATCTCTGCCGGAGCCTGCACCGTCTGCGTCGCGCTCGTCGCCGGTGTGGCCTGGCCGCCTGCTAGGCTCGTCACCTTCACTTCATAAAGCCCCGCGTTCGCCGTCGCTTCCTGCTTCGCGTCGCCCAGCACAAGCGAGAATGGCCAGCCCAGTCGGCTGCGGCGTCTTCTGATCGTCAAAATATTTATTCAGCTTCCACGAACGCACCACCGCGCCGCGATTCGAAAACTCCACCGTGTAAAGCGGGCTGTTCACCGTGAGCGTCTGCTCGGCGCCGGCCTGCGTCGCCGTCGGGTTCACAGCCGCAACGGCCTTAGCTCCGAGGCTCGCGCCCGCAGCCTTGGAACCGGCCGTGGTCACCGATCCGGCATTTGCAGTCTGCGTGGTGTTTGCCGCGCCCGCAGCGGGCGCTGCGGGATTCTGTTGCGAACTTTGCGCGCTCTGTGGCGGCGTCACCGGTGCCGCAGGCTTGTAGAAGTGCTGCCAAACGAAGAGGATGATCAGCGCGAGAATAACGAAAACGATCCCGCGTTTCTGGTCCGACATTTCATCCACTGCTATGACTCCTTGCTTCCCAGGGGAAAGAAAACTCCGAAAAATTCCTCGCCGCGCCGGCTCGTTGCCTGTTGCCACGCGCGCCAAACGCGTCCGCGCACTCGCCTACAAATCCTCAGGCTCCGGCACAGGATCGAATCCGCCCTTCACAAAAGGCCTGCATCGCCCCAGCCGCTTCAGCGCCAGCCACGCGCCGCGCCGCGCCCCATGCTTTTGCACCGCTTCCTGCGCGTAGCGCGAACACGACGGGTGGTACTTGCAAGTGCCGCCCAAAAACGGCGAAAGAAAAATCTGGTACATGCGGATTAGCGCCAGCAGCACCCACGCGCCCGCCGAACGCGCTCGCGTCGCAGCCGTCGCACCCGAAGTTGCGCTCGTGCCCACACTAGATGCTACGTTCGAAGCGCCGTTCATGTTTCCTCGCGCCCGCCACTCGCCGGCGTCGGCATCGGCGCTGCCTCCCGTGGAACCAGCTTCACCAGCTCCTCCACGAGCACGTCAAACTTCGCCGTCGCCACTGCCGTTCGCGGATGGATCACCACATCCCATCCCGCACCCATCTCGCCCCTGTGCATGCGTACGATTTCACGCAAGCGCCGGCGGATTCGATTGCGTGCTACCGCGTTGCCCAGCGCCTTCTTGATGCTCCATCCAAATCGGCTGATCGGGAGTCCATTCGGACGTAGAAACAGCGTGAATTGGCGGCTCGATTTTCTCCGCGCTTCCCGGTACACCGCGTCGTACTCCGACCGGCGCACAATCCGGCATTCACGCGGAAAATCCAGCCGCGGCGGGTCAGACGCGCGTAAGAGCGTGGCGCCCCTTCTTGCGGCGTGAGGCAAGCACCTTTTTTCCACCTTGCGACTTCATCCGTTTGCGGAACCCATGCTTCTTATGACGGCGGCGCACATGGGGTTGAAAAGTACGTTTCGGCAACGAAAATCTCCCTTAATTTTAACGTCCGCTGGCTTCTGATCCGTCCCGGATCCTCACTCTCTCGCGGACTCTCCCTCGCGCTCAACAGCGCCCAACCGACACCTCGGCGCACACTCGCACGAAACAAGAAGTTTAGACGACCCCCACTCCCCGGTCAAGAAATCGCGCCCCGCCTCCACTGCGCTCGCACGATGCATCGCTCGCCCGTCCGTCCGTCCGACACGCCCAAAGGCCGGTCGTCTTACGACCACTCACGCTGCCACGCGCAACCCACACCGCCGAACCTGCACTCGCCTTTCCGGGTGACCCATCCTTTGCCCGCAAAGGGTGCGCTCCGAAGTCATCAACTCATCTCACCTTCTTTTGGTTTCCTCAACGCCGGCGCGACGCCTACTTCTGCAACTTCCCGTACTCCGCCTTCGCCTGAATGTAGACCGGCACATCCGCATCCGCGTCCTTCCACAGCGCCAGAAAATCCTGGTACGCCTCCCGCGCCTTCGCCCTCAGCGCGTCCGCATCCCCGCCCGACGCAGCCGCCGCCTGCATCGCATACGCGCGCCCCAACCCCAAATGCGCCAGCGCTCCCATCACGTTATTCGACACGATCGGCTTGTTATCGATCACCTTTTGAAAATCTGCTGCCGCCGCGTCGCCGTTTTTCGCCGCCAAATTCGCCTGCCCGCTCAGATACGGGCTCCCGCCGGCGATATCGATCTGAAAACCGCCAAGTTGGAAGGGCTTGTTCGGTTCGAGCGCGGTCAGCGCCTTGTTTGCATCTCCAGCGTGCAACGCGATGCCCGCTTCGATCATCGGTCCGTAAACGAACTGAGCGAGCGTGTCTTCTGGAAATTTCTTCTTTAGGTCATCGGCGATTTTCTGCGCTTCCACCGCGTCACCCGCCAGGCCCAGAGCTATTCCCTGGGCGGCTTCGATATCGCGGTTCGTTGCGATTCGCGCACCATCGTTTGCCCATTTCTTGGCGTCGGTGGCATTGCCCACCAGCGCCTGCGTCACCGCGAAATTCACGGAATAAGCCGCCGCCGCTTCTTTCTCATCCGCATGCTCCGCCGAGGCCACCGCACGCTCCACCAGTCCCTGCGCTTTCTTTAACTGTCCGCCGTAAGCCACGGTATCCGCCTCGAGATACATCAAAACGTCTTCGAACCCGGGCTTGCCGTTGGCCCACGCCACAGCCTCGGCCATCCCCGCCGAATCGCCTCGCATGAAATCAAGCGCGTACTGGTTAGCGTACAGAGCTGCCGATTCGAGGTTTTTGCGCTTCGCTTCCTCGAGTGTGAGCCGCGCTTCGTCGAGCCGTCCGGCGAATAAAAATCCGGAAACCAGATTCGAATAGTTCAGCCTGCTTTGTGGGTCGAGATTCAATTCCTCTTGATACATTCCAAGGGATTTCGCCGGATCGCCCATCGCCGAGTAAACGAATCCAAGGTTCGTTCGTGGCCCTTCGTCTCGCGGATAAGTTTGGATCCACTCGCGAAACGTTGCGGCGGCCTTGTCCAGGTCGCCGGTTACCATCATGTTGTAGTGTGAGTCGATGTAGAGCCGCTCGCGCTCACTAGTGCGGTCCCGCAGCGCATAGGCCTTGCTTATATTTTCGTTGGATGAGCCCACTTCTCCCAGATTGCTGTACGCGGTACCGAGCCGTGCATAGGCCATCGCGAAGTTAGGATCGAGTTCCACGGCACGCTTGAAGTGCGCCACTGCTGCCGGCGCGTCGTTACCGATAATCGCGCGATGACCCAGCGTGAATGCCTGCAGCGCTTCCAGCGACGGAGTCGTCGCCTGCTCCAGTGGCGTGTCGTACTTCGCGAGCGAATCGTGCGACTCGCCCAGCTTCTCGCGCAAACTGGACGACGCTTTCGCCAGCGCATCGAGCACGTGTGCTTTGTCCTGCGCCGTCGCCTGTTCCGTCGCCAGCGTCTCGCCCGTCTTGCAGTTCACAGCTTCGAGTCCCACCGCGTACGAACCTCCCAGGCTCGCGATCGACCCTTCGATCACCGCAGCCGATGAAGTTCTCTCGCATACCTGCCGCGCCACGTCGCGCGTCAGTCGCGCATCCGCAGCAAGGCCCATCATCTTCAGCGTCCCATCCACCTTGTCTTCGGAAACGATGTTCAGGTACGGCGACTGTTCCAGTTGCGCCGCGAGCCCCTGCCGCAGCGTCCCGTCAAACACCGGATCGCCCGTCGTGTTCGCAAAGTCCGCCAACACGATCGCGTCTTTCGTGGTGAGCTTCGGCTTGTTGAAAAAGAAAAAGTACCCCGCGCCCGCCGCCACCAACGCCGCCACGACTCCGCCAATCGCGAATTTCAGCCACGGC
>JBEKJW010000366.1:0-3679 GCA_050011035.1 Candidatus Acidiferrales bacterium | reverse complement strand
GGGTGCGCCGGATCGTGCGGATACGCGCTGCCCAGCGCCGGCGTGTAGCCCATCTCTCGCGCACGACGCAGTTGGCTCGCTCGCGCCAACCCGCCCGGCGCGCGAAAAAGTTTTGGTCTCGCGTCGCGGCCCTCGGGCAGTCCCAGCGCGCGTTCCACGTCGCGCAAGTGCCGCGCAAACTCGTCGTCGGAATGCGCGAGCGCAAAACCGTGCCGGTAATAAAGGTAGTGGTTTCCGATTTCGTGCCCGCCCGCGCGAATCGCCGCCACCACACCGGGTTGGCGTTCGGCGCGATCGCCGATCAGGAAAAACGTCGCCCGCGCATCGTAGCGCTGCAAAATTTCGAACACCCGCGGAGTGTTCTCGGTATGCGGCCCGTCGTCGAATGACAGCGCCACCAGCGGCGCGCTTGTCTTCACGCGATACAGTACCTGCGGCGTGAGCCGCTCGAGCACCGGCACCGCCCACGACGGCTGCACCAAAAACACAAAGGCAAACGCCGCGACGCCCGCACCCACCGCGCCGGCCACGACGTATTCAACGATGTGTAAAATCTCGCTCACCCGATGAAAGTCTAACGAAGTTCTGCGAGCGCCCGTGAATGAACCCGCGCTCGCCTCTCACGAACTCACGCGTGGGATAGCCGACCCGGCTGTCATCCTACGAAGCATTTCGCATGCGGCGAGCGCGGTCGATGACGAGTCAATGAGGGATCGTTGGCGCAGGCTAGCGCAAAAAGTAGTAGTCACACACCCATTGCTCGTCGCGAGCTTTGCCAATCCGCCGACGAGCTGCAACCAGCATCGAGAGTGCCCTCAGGATGACAGCCGGTTCGGCTATCCCACGACTATCCATCTTTCGGAACTTTCGCGCCGCGATTCCCGAACAATGTCTGCCAACACTCCTGGCGCCGACGCGTCTATCCTGTAGCCGTATCGAAGGAGCGCCACACCATGCCGCACGTCACGCGTCGCCGTTTCCTCGGCGCGAGTATCGCCGCCGCAGCCGCATCCGCCTTGAAGGCCGATCACGTCGCGCGCGCGCTCGGCCTCTCTCACGCCGCGGCGCAGGAAGAAAATTCCTGCATCACCACGCCCGAGCAGGAAACCGGCCCGTTCTACATCGCCGAAGAAATGCTGCGCGCGGACATCGCGGAAGGAAAGCCCGGCGTCCCGCTCACGCTGCGCATTCTGGTTTTCGAAGCGGGCACCTGCAAGCCGATTCCCAACGCCGCCGTCGACATCTGGCATTGCGACGCGCTCGGCGTCTATTCCGGCTTCACGAAAATGAAACTAGGCCCGCCACTCGAAGGCGGTCCCGGCGATTTTCGCGGCGGTCCCCCACCGGGCGGACCTCCGCCAGGGTCTCCTCCCAACGGCGCCCCTCCGAACGGCGGTGGTCCCGGTGGGAATTTCGGCGGCGGCCCGCCCGCGATGCAGCAGACCGACAAACTTACTTTTTGTCGCGGCATTCAAATCACCGGCGCGGACGGCGGCGTGGTGTTCCACACACTTTTTCCCGGCTTCTACCAGGGCCGCACGAATCACATTCACTTCAAAGTGCATCTCGGTGGCGCGTCAGGCGGCGAAGTCGGCGGGATCGTGCACCCGCCCACTTACTCCGGCGGCCACGTCTCGCACACCGGCCAAATCTTTTTCGACGAGGCCGACACCGTCACCCTGATGAAGCGCGCGCCCTACAACGAACACAAAATTCACCGCGTCACGCAATCCGAGGACGGCGTCTTCAACCAGCAACACGGCTCCGTCTCGATCGCGCGCATGCATCTCGGCACAGAAGAACAAATCCGGCGCGGCGTTGGCGCCGCCATCGTAGCCATCGTCGATCCCGCCGCCACTCCCGCGCCCGTCCATCCCGCACCGCCTGGATAGCCGACCCGGCTGTCATCCTACGAATTCAGTTTCACCTACCCGCAGTTTCACTCACGGATCGAGCACACCGGGATCGTGGCGGGTTGAGTGGCATTGGCACGCCGCCTGTGTGTAGTTCCATCACCCGGCGAAAATCGCATCGCGATCCGTCAGCGATCTCGCACGCAGCTAGCGCAAACTTCGCAGGACCGGGGGGCAGCGTCGACATGGCAAAGGCGGCAAATACGCACAACGAGGCGGGTGCTCGCCGCGAGGATGCGATGATCGTCGTCGTCGCTCGCGATGGAAAGACGTACTTCGATCAGAAGCACCAAGGGCGTTGGAAAACCACGATCGAATAAAATCGCAGTCACTCCGCTGCGCTCAGTTCCGTTCTGCGAACGTGTAATCCGCCAACGCTCGCGATTGAGAGAACGACGGGCTCGCGCCGCTCTCTCACTGCCGTGCGGGCGCTTCGGTGATCTGATAGTCCGCGGGCACCTGAAACAGCGCCGGGTCCGGCTCGGTTCGATCGAGTTGCGTCACGCGTGTCGTCACGTTGCCGGTCCGGGGATCGGACACTTCCCCAAGCATGTCGATTCCCAATTCCTCTGAATGCCAAATCGTGCGCACCACCACGATCGGCCGGTCGTTTCCGATTGAGCCGACGGGAAAAGTCTGCGTGAATCGCGTGCCCGTCACCGTGACGCCGTCCATTTCTTGCGGGCCGAGCGACTCGTGCGTCATTTGTGGCATCGACTCCGCCATCAACGCCGCTTGCGTCTGCGACCCTGCGCCGCTTCCCGCTCCCACTGTCGGCGTGGCCGCACTAGGGCTCATCGTGCCCCGGAACGGAAATCCAGTTTCCGTGGCAGTCTGCGTGTGCGGATTCAGGGAATAGGACTTTCCCGCTACTGGATCGATGATCGTGACGAATGCGAGTTCCGGCGCGCGCTCGCTACCGTGCGGCATGCTGATGTAGACCTCCATGCGCGTTCGTCCCTCGGAGTCACGGTACATGTGAGCTGTTTTGCTGGTTTCTTCGATGTGCGTGCCGTCGGCGAGCGTGGAGCTGCGATGCGTTTCCTGGACCAGCGAATACGGCGCACCCGCCTTGGACGTCGTTGCAATTCCTAACGCGTTCGAAAGCCCAGCCGAAACCGATATGCCCTGCGCCGGTTTTAAGGTCGTGCTCGCCGGCTCGTTTGCCGACGCGCTGGTCGACGCGCTCGATTGCGCTTGCACCGAGGCTCCGGCCGAAAATAGAACTCCCATAGCGACCAGCACTTCGCGGCGAGACTTCATCGCAACCTCCTCACGCTTTCCGATTCACTACCGCTCCGTAATCGTGTAATCCGCAGGCACCTGGAACAGCGATGCGTCGGGCTCGGTGCGATCGATTTGTGTGACGCGCCACTCGGTCACTCCACTGCGCGGATCGTCCTGTTTGCGCAGCATGTCGATGCGAAGATCGTTGGAGCGCCAGGTCTCGATCACAACGGTGATCGGCTGATCGTTCCCGCGCGATCCCACAGGGTAAGTCCAAGTCTGGCGCGAACCCGTCACTTCCACGCCGAGCATCGAGTCGGTTCCCAGCGACGCGTGGGTCACCTCGGGCCGCGCGCCGTCGCCGGTCCTGATGGTTGGAGCGTTCACGGCTACCGGCGTGCTGGAATCGCTCGACGACACGATCCCCGGTGCCGGGCGCTGCGACGTCGATAGCGATTGCGCCGTGTGAGTGCTTGGATTCAACGTGTAACGGGTGCCCGCGACGGGATCGATGATCTCAATCAGGTTCGGCGTCTCGG
>JBEKJW010000365.1:0-3712 GCA_050011035.1 Candidatus Acidiferrales bacterium | reverse complement strand
GGCTCTGATTCTTTTCGTCGCGTTTGTCGCGCTAACAAGCTCGCAATCCGCTCAGACCACGCAGGCTTCGCGGAGCACGGCGGCCACCATCCAAAAAGCCACCGCCGCGGCGGCATCCGGCGACTTGGCCGGAGCGGAAGCTGACTACTCGACCGCGATCGCCGCGCAGCCCACCGACGCCGCACTCCGCATCGCCTACGGCAATTTTCTCCTCACCGGACGCCGCTACGCGGACGCAATCGTCCAGTACCGCGAAGTCCTGCGGCGCATCCCGCAGCGCCCCGCCGGTCAAGGTCCCGCGCCGCATCGCGTCGACGCCGAAATCGGCCTCGCTTCGGCCTATCGCGGCGCTCACAATTACGGTGAGGCAAGGCGCGAACTCGAAGCAGCTCACTTAGAAAGCCCCACGGACCCGCGCCCGCTTGCCGCTCTCGGCGATCTCGAAATCGAGCTGCAGTCTTACGACTCGGCGATCGCACATCTGAAATCCGCCGCCGCGTTTCGTCCGAGCGACGTGGAGATTCACGAGCGCCTCCTGGTCGCCTACAAAGCGAAGGGCGACGCGCCTGACGCGCTCGCGCAAGCCTCCGCCGTGCTCGCGCACGATCCGAAGAACGCGGTGGCCTTCTTCACGCGCGCAGAGATCTATGCGGACCAGAACAAGAACGAGCTCGCACGCAAAGATGCCGAGCGGGTGGTCGAACTTCAACCTCGCAACGCCCGCGGACGCGCGCTGCTTGGGAAAATTCTGTTGCGGACGTCCGCGGACGAAACTCCGGCGCAGGGCGTGGAACGCTGCAAGCACGCAGTCGACGTTCTCGAACCGCTCACTGCCGATCCGGCGAATCCGCCCGATTCGGATTCGCTTTTTCTGATGGCGCGCGCGTACCAGTGCTCGGGAGAACCCGACAAAGCTGCCGAGGCCAACGCCGCGTTCGAAAAATCCTCGAAGAACGACCGCGCCACGAAAGAAAATCAGACGCAGGCCAAGCATCTGGTGGAAGAAGCGAACGCCCTCGCGCAAAAGAACGATCTGGATGGAGCGGAGAAAATTCTCGATCAGGCGATCGATCTCGATCCGACGTACGGCCCGACGTATTCGCAGCTTGCGAAAATTTACTACTCAGAAGGAAAGATGGACGAAGCTTCCGATGCGATTGGCAAAGCGCTCGATCGCGCCCCGAACGAGCCGGAATTCCTGTACGTGCGCGGGAAAATTCTGGAGAAGCAGAACCGGCTTGAAGATGCGGTCAGCGATTTCGAGCGCACTGTCGCAGTCGACCCGGGCGAATCCGACGCTTTCTTTGAAATGGGGCAGATTTACCAGCAGATGGGCAATCGCGCCGCAGCCCTCAAGGCGTACGAGGCGGCGACGCGCCTCGCTCCCAACGATCCTGACTACAAGCGCGCGCTCGACGCGCTGCGTGCTTCCCAGTAACACCGCGAGCGCCGTCGGAATGGGTTGTTGGCTAGAAGTTGTTGGCGCGGGCGATGAGCAGGATCGCGAGGAAGTAAAACATGAACATCAAGGCGAGGTAGGCGCGGGCCTTCTTGTTGGCGCCATCGAATTCCTTCCAGACCAGAATGCCCCAGAGCGCCGCAACCATCGGAGCCGACTGGCCAATCGCGTAGGAGATGGCGACGCCGGTGAGATGCGCGGCGACCAGGTTGAACACGGTGCCCGTCGCCCAGATGGCGCCGCCGATCAGGCCGAGGATGTGGCCGGACGTCGGGCCATGGAAAAGGTCCGCGAGCGCGACCGGTTCGCCCACCAGCGGATGTTTCATGAAGTAGATATTCCACACAAAACAGGAAAGCAGCGCGCCAAGCGTGAGGAAGACAGCGACGCTGTATGGGCCAAGAGTGTGGCCGTGCGTGAGAGCGCGCGTGGAAAACGGCGCCCAGAGCCCCATCAGCACACCGGAGATGATGCAAATCACGATGCTCTTGCGCGAAACGGATTTGTTGGCGCTGGCAAGTTCGCCGTACGCGCGACCGTCGTAAATCACGGCGACCACGGCGCAGATTACACCGGCGGCGAGCATCGGCAGGTAACCCTGGCGCTGCTGTACGTAGCTGAGCACGGTTCCCACAACCAGCGCGATCCCGATGGCCACCGGAAACGCGATCGAGAGGCCGGCCATGTCAATTGCGGCGACGAGCAACAAATTCGCCAGGTTGAAAATCACCCCGGCGAGAAGCGCCCAACCGATGTTGGAGGGATCGGCGGACTGCACGTTGTGGAGGAAGCTGTCGGGGCCGTTGTTGGTCGATCCGAGCGTGAGCGCGTAGAGCAAGCAGGTGAGGAAGACGCCAACGATGTAGTCCCAGTAGAAAAGTTCGAAGCGGTAATTCTTGACGCCCTTGAAAGTGTTGGCCCAGGAGCCCCAGCACGCGGCGGTGACGATCATCATGATCAGAGCTGTGGCAAACGTCTGTGGGGTGAACATCGAGCTCCTTGGGCGATACAGCGTGTGGGGAGCTTATAGATTGCGGTAATGGCGGCGTCAAGCGGAATGCGAGTCGGGCAGACCTCCAGACGGTCTTCCGCCAAAGAAAGCGCAAGTTGACGACGACCGACGACGACGGAGCGCAACGCGCATAACAGCGCTCTAGGCGGAGGCGAAAAACGAAGAGAGATCCTTCGGCCGATGAACCGGCCTCTGGATGACGGGCTTTTTGCAAAAGCCCGTTTCTACAACTTCAAATCAGGCGGGCGGCGGAAACCGGCACCGGCGGATTCGACGGCGCGCGCGACAGCGAGAACTTCTTCATCGCGCCACGGGCGGCCGATGATCTGGACGCCGATGGGGAGGCCTTCGGGCGATTGCGCGAACGGGACGACGGCGGCGGGAAAGCCAAGAATGTTCCACCACTGCGAGTAGCTCATCGCTTTGAGGTATTCGACTTTCTGGCCGCGCACGGTCCAGTCGCGCTCGCGGTGGCGGAACGCGGGAATCGCACACACGGGCGAGATGAGAATGGGAAGCTCCTCCATTTTTTCGAGGATCATCGCGCGAAGAGCGTCGCGACCGAGGAGAGTATTCAGGAGTTCTTGTGCGGTGAGGCGCGGTTCGGCGGAGACCGTCGCGCGGAACGCGGTGTAGATCGGGCTCAGCTCGGCCTCGCGTCCGTCAACGGTGGGCTCGAAAGCCATTTGCACGCCGCGGCCGAAGAGATTCCACCACAATTGCCAGACGCGCTGCATATTGCGCGGGTGCCAGGTGTTCACAGTGAAGCCTTGCGCGCGAAGACCATCGGCGGCGGAGCGAACGGCGGCGGCGGTTTCTTCGGTGACGGGCGTGGTGCCGTCGTCTTCGAAGAACGCGATGCGAAGCTTGCGCGTTTCCGTGGCAGTCGGATGGTGCGTCGCGATCGGAGCGGAGGCGGGATCGCCGATGTCGGGGCCGGTGATTACATCGAAGAGCGCGATGATATCGGCGACGGTGCGTGCCATCGGGCCAACGACGCCCATCTGCGCGAACGGTCCGGCGGACGCGGGGTAGTGGCCCGTGGCGGGAATGCGGCCAGGGGTCGGCTTGAATCCGCAGATGCCGCTGTAATGCGCGGGAATGCGAATCGAGCCGCCGCCATCACTGCCGATGCCGCCGGCGGAAATTCCTGCGGCAATGGCTGCGGCTTCGCCGCCGCTCGAGCCGCCGGGAGTACGCGCGAGATCCCACGGGTTGTTGGTGCGGCCGTAGAGAAGGTT
>JBEKJW010000364.1:0-3726 GCA_050011035.1 Candidatus Acidiferrales bacterium | reverse complement strand
CATCGCTGAAGGCGATCTTCGAGCAGTATCCCGGCTACAGTCCGGTGCCGTCGCAAGTCCGCCCGTTCACGATGCGCACGCCCGGTGCGCCCGTGCCCGAGCCGCCTTCGACGCAGGTGTTGATCGAGCACGGTTGGGGCTACGCGGCGATCAACCCCGCGAGTATTCAGGCGGACAACGGCGCCGGCCTAACACGCGGCATCATCGGCCTGGTAAACAAAGGACAGCCGCGCAAGCCCGACGATTGGGGCTCGCTTCGCGCGTGGGCGTGGGGAGCGGCGCGCGGGCTCGATTACTTGGAGACAGACCCCGCGGTCGATGCGAAACATGTTGGCATCGAAGGCGTCTCGCGATACGGGAAGGCCGCGCTCGTCACGCTCGCATTCGAACAGCGGTTTTATACGGGACTGATCGGTTCATCCGGTGAGGGCGGAGCAAAGCTGAGCCGACGCAACTGGGGCGAGGAAGTCGAAAGCCTCACCGGCACTGGTGAATATCACTGGATGGCCGGAAATTTCATAAAGTACGGCGCATCGGAGGCGACGTTCGGCAGCAAGAACCCGAGCGACCTGCCAGTCGATTCGCACGAGCTGATCGCACTTTGCGCGCCGCGGCTAACTTTCATCAGCTACGGCGTGCCGGAGATGGGTGACGCGAAGTGGCTCGACCATCAGGGCAGCTACATGGCCGCCGTCGCCGCAGAACCTGTGTTCCGATTGCTCGGCGCGAAAGACCTGGGCGTGACGGAAGACTACAAAACAGCCAAGATGCCAGGCGTGAACGTGGGCTTGCTCGATGGCCAGCTAGCCTGGCGGCAGCACGACGGCGGGCACACTGACGCGCCCAACGTGAAGTACTTCATCGAGTGGGCCAACAAGTTCATCGACGCAAAATACGTGCCTGAAGCGCCGCCGCACTGAATTCCGTCGATTTTCATTAAACGCGCGCGTCGGCGTGGCGCGTGTTCGCCTTTTCTACGGCTATTTTTTGTGACCGCATTGGCAATATCGCGCCGGGCACCGCTCGCTCATCCCGCCGTATTTGCGCTTCGTCCCAGTGCTACCTTGTAATCAGGCGAGCCCTCGGAAATTCTATTTTGGGGACGTACGTTTATGCGCAACCGCTTGCTCACACTCTGCGTGGTACTTCTGACCGTCGCGTCGGTCGCGTTCGGCACGGATTTTGCGGTTGTCGTGAATCCGTCGAACCCCGTCCGCCAGATGACGCTCGCCGACCTCGCCAAGATTTTCAAGGCCAAGACGGCCAGCTGGCCCGGTGGCAAGAACATCACGATCGTCTTGCGCGACGCCGATAGCCCCTCCACGAAATTCATCATTGAAAAAGTTCTCGGGGGTTCGGCCGAAGACGGCAAAGCCGCGCTCAACGATCCCGCGCGCAAAAATTCCGTCCCGGTCGTCTTTGCTCAAAGCGACGACGAGATCCTCAAAATTGTGGAAGGCAACGCCGGCGCGATTGGCGTGATCGACGTTTACAACATCACCGGCGGCGTGAAAGTCGTAAAGATCGACGAGAAGCAGCCCTTCGATCCGGGCTACGCCCTGAAGGGCCACTAGAAATCACAAAGGCTCCCATGCGAGGAAACGTGAAAACCCGAACTGCGTCACCGCTAATGGCCGTCGCATTTCTGCTCGCTGGACTTGGCATTTCCGCGCAAGCGCAAGACAGTTCCGCGCCCGCCACCGCTCCAGCCGCTGCTGAGGCCGCGAAACCGTCCGACACCGTGCCGATGACGACGAATTCCGCGATCGCGCGCCAGGCGTATGAGATGGGCATGGTGCAGCGCGAAGACCGGCTCTTTGTCGACGAAGGTCTCGAGTTTTTCCGCCAGGCCGTGAAGGCTGATCCCCAGTTTGCTCTCGGCCATGCGGCGCTCGGTTATTTCGCGATCGATCCCAAGGAAGCGAAACGGGAAACCGCGCTCGCGGCGAAGTACCAGTCGAGTGCGACGCCAGACGAGCAACTTCTGATCACTTTCTTTAACGGTACGAAGAACGGCGATCTGGTGGCTGCGATTTCCGCGATGAACGATCTGGTCGCGAAATACCCTAACGATAAGCGGCTCGTGAACCTGTACGGCGAATGGCTCTGCTCGGTGCAGGGCGCTTTTGAGCCGGGCGAAGCCGTTCTTCAGCGCGAGCTAAAGGCCGACCCGCGATACTTCCCAGCGCTCAATAATTTGGCGTACTGCTACGCGTTGAGCGGGCAGGCAAAACTTTCGCCGCCGCTCATGGAGCGTTACGTCGCGCTGCTCCCAAATGAGCCGAACCCGCAGGATTCCTACGGCGAAATCATGCGCTACCTCGGCGATTATCATGCGGCGCTCGATCATTATCAGAAAGCGCTGGCGATTAATCCGAATTTCAATCCGTCGCAGGTCGGTGTCGCTTCCACGTACGCGTTGATGGGTGAGGAAGACGAAGCGCGCGATCAGTACCTCGTGGCGATCAAAGGCACAAAAGAAAGCGGAACCCAGATGAACTACCGGATCCTCTGGGCGATGACCTACTACCGCGAAAGCAGCGACAAGCGCGCGCGGCAAGAAATGTTGAAGCTCGCCGCACAAGCGCACGCGGAAGGTTTGCCCGCGCAGGAAGCCGAGATTCACCGCACAATGGCGATTTTCAACGACGACCCGGCGGGCGCTTTGCGCGACCTCGATGCCGCGAACGCCGTGCTTCTCGAAACGCACCACATGATGTCTGGCGATCGCGACAACGAACTCGCCACGATTCTCCAGACGCGGGCGTTGATTGCTGCCGGCGCGGGCAAGTCCGCTGCCGCTGAAGCAGCCGCGAAGCCTCTTGCGACGATGGCGAAGACCAGCCGCAGCGCAACGGTCCAGAAGGCTTATCACTCCGCGAACGGCGCGGCTCTCTACGCGAAGGGCGACTACGCCGGGGCGATTCCGGAGTTGCAGGAAGACGCTCTGAATCCGCTAACGCTGCGCTTGCTCGTCCAAGCCCAGACGAAAGCCGGACAGGCGGCCGACGCGCAGAAGACTCTCGAGACCCTCGCATCCATTAACGACGAACGCGCTGAAACGGCTTTTGCAGCGACCGAAGCTCGCGCGACGTTGAAGACCACTCCTTCCGCGGCGGCGCACGGCGGCGGGAACTAGCCAGCTCGACCGCCGAAAACCTGCACCGCCTTCGATTGTACAGATACAGCGATCAGTGCGACTGAAACCAGAACTGAACGTACGCACACGCGCTTCCGCATCGCGAAACCTCAGGAAGAAACGAACACGCAAAGTTTTAATAAAACGCGGAGAGTGTACATCACGCCGCGCCCACGGGCGCGGCGCTTCAATACATGGAAGGAAACCTGGTGGAGGCGGGGGGAGTTGAACCCCCGTCCGAGAAGCCTTGCGACGCGAAGACTACATGCTTATCCCGATCCGAAGGTTTCGCTGGAGGAGCTCAGAGCGGGCAAGACGCGCCTCCAACTAGTCCGATGATCTCGCCGCCGCAATGCGGACCGAAAAGCGGCGACCAGCCTACTGTGTGACGCCCGACCCCAAACGCGTAGGTAACGCCTGGGCGAGCGCGTAGCCTAATTTAAGTTAGGCTGCGAGTGCCAACTGAGAGTTGCCAGTTGTTTTGTTCCACTCGATTACGGGCAAGTGGAGCCCGGCATGCCTTCGAGCCGCGACAACTTCCGTCGAAACCGTGTCGCCCCCGTTGGAAACACTAGATTAACACCCGC
>JBEKJW010000363.1:0-3730 GCA_050011035.1 Candidatus Acidiferrales bacterium | reverse complement strand
AACGATGTGGAGCCTACGAAGGCGCTACGCGAGCGCTTTCCACGAATCCGCCTGATGGATGATGCGAACTCCGCGTACCGGCTGGAAGACGCGGCACAGCTGAAGAAGCTCGACCCGTTTTACCTGATCATGCTCGAGCAGCCGCTCGGCCACGACGACATCTACTCCCACGCGCAGCTTCAGAAACAGATCGAAACGCCAATTTGCCTCGATGAGTGCATTCACGATCTCGAACACGCGCGCGCTGCGATTGAAATCGGCGCATGCAAAATCATCAACATCAAGCTCGGTCGCGTGGGCGGGCACCGTGAAGCGAAAGCGATTCACGATCTGTGCCAGTCGAAAGCGGTGCCGGTGTGGTGCGGCGGAATGCTTGAATCGGGAATCGGGCGCGCACACAACATCGCCATGTCCACGCTGCCGAATTTCACGCTACCGGGCGATGTTTCTGCCAGCAAGCGCTACTGGACCGAAGACATCATCGAACCGGAGGTAGAAGTCACGCCGAAAGGCACGATCGTGGTGCCGACGGCGCCCGGAATCGGATACACTCCCCGCATCGATCGAATCGAAAAGCTCACCAAGCGAATCGAAATCCTCGAGTAAACAATTTGACCTCCGCCGCCGTCACACCGCCGGGCGCTGCCGCGCCTGCGCCCGCGCACAAGCCTAGCCACGCGCTGCTGATCGCATCGCTCGTCTTCATGCTGTTTTTGTGGTCGGTGAATTACATCGCCGGCAAAGTGGCGATGCGCACGATGGATCCGATTTCGCTGGCGTGCTTTCGGCTCGAAGTCGCTGCGCTAATCATGCTCGCGATGTACTGGGCGCAGCCGAATCGTCAGCCGCTCGCGAGAAAAAATTGGTGGGCCGTCACCTACCTGGGATTCTTCGGCGTCATCCTGAACCAGGGCCTCTTCACCGTCGGGCTCAACTACACGACGACCGCACATTCAGCAGTGATCATCGCCGTCGGCCCGGTGATCATCCTAATCCTCGCGCGGATGCTCGGCCAGGAAGCGCTGACAATCGCAAAAGTGGCCGGCATGGCGCTCTCCTTCGCCGGCGTACTCATGCTGGAAACCGAGCAAGGCGCACCGCAACATTCGCCGCTGCTCCTCGGAGATCTGATCACTCTGGGCGGCACGATCGGATTTGCGGCGTACACAGTGCTGGGCAAGAAGTTCGCCAACGCTTACGACGCGATTTCGATGAACACATTTATCTGCGTCGCGTCCGCGATTCTGCTGCTGCCGCTAACGGCGTATCAGGTCGCGCACATCCACTGGGCCCAAATCGGTTGGCAGGGATGGGCGGGAATGTTTTATATGGCCGCAGGAAGTTCTGTCGGCGCCTACACAATTTTTTATTGGGCGCTGCGATACATGTCCGCGTCCCGCGTGGCGGTGATCAGTTACTTCCAGCCGGTCGTGGTGATTGTTTTGGCAGCGCTGTTTTTGGGTGATCATCCGTCTAAACACCTGATGATCGGGACGCTGTTGGTGATGGTTGGGGTGGTGTTGGCGGAGCGGGGACAGAAGTGACGGTGCGTACGGCGTTCGCACAGGCTGACATCCTATGTTACAGCGCTCGCTGGCGCGGGCGCCTGGGACCCTGAGGACAGGGGAGTTAGCTGGACCTTGGTACAGGAATGGGTACAAACGAAACTTTCTCGAAGGTTTGGGGTTTAAACGTAGCGGAAACGTGCAGTTCCCGGCGGACGCACTGAAAACGGACAGGTTACGTAGTTGCAACCTGAGACAGCCCGCAAGAGTCAAATGGTGTAGAATCCGTTTCGGGACGATCCAGCCGCCCTGGGGTTCTGCAGGTTGGAGGTATCAAAATGAAGTCCTCCTTTTGGAAAGCATTCTTGGTGGTTAGCGCGGCACTCGCGCTGATGGTGATACCGGCTCCTGCGTTTGCCCAACATGGTGGAGGTGGCCATGGTGGTGGCGGAGGCGGTGGTTTTCACGGCGGCGGTGGTGGTGGCGGTTACCATGGTGGTGGCGGCTATGGCGGCGGTGGAGCGCATTACAGCGCACCCAGCCGTTCAGGCGGCGGCAACTACAGCGGAAATCACTACAGCAGTTCGCCCAACACGTACCGTTCCTCGCCTTCGAACGCTTACAGCAACCGCGGTGGCTACAGCGCCAGCAATCGCTATTCGGCTTCTCCCAACAACGGGAATCGCTATTCGAACGGCATGAGCGCAAACAGCGGCTCGCGGCCGTATGGCTACGGCTATAGCGCCGGACGCGGCGCGACGTCGAATTCATATTCCGCGCGCGGCGGCGCAAACACCGGTGCGGCCTCGAACAGCTCGCGCAGCGCGAACAATTCGCCGCTCCCGAATGGCGGCCGGGCAACTCCTGCAGTGGGTGGCAACAATACGTACGCGCGTAACTCTTCGCCCAGCATGAATTCGTCAACGGCGCGATCCGCAACGGGTGGCAGCACGCGGCTTGAGGGCCAGGGCAATTCGTTCTACGGTGCATCGCGCGGGACGA
Organism: Candidatus Acidiferrales bacterium; assembly: GCA_050011035.1. Taxonomy (GTDB): domain Bacteria; phylum Acidobacteriota; class Terriglobia; order Acidiferrales; family UBA7541; genus Palsa-295. Next base: position 1,223 of record JBEKJW010000363.1, on the reverse strand, counting down.
GTTCGGCTGTGTCTTCTAACCACGCAATCAACAGCATCAACTCTTCGCACTTCGGCAGCACGAGCAGTTCGAGCGTGTCGGCGCGGTCGGGTTTCTCCTCAACGCACAGCACGGGATTCGGAACGATGGGCGGTACGCACTTTGCCGCGACCAGCAGCATGTCGCCCCGTTTGGGCGGATCGCTACAGACGCATGGATTCTCGTCGTCGACCGGAGTTTACGGTTCGCATGGATTTGCTAGCACCGGTTATGGCTCCCACAGCTATGGCGCGTATGGTTCGCGGGCGTACTACGGTGGCGGTTACGGCTGGCACGGTGGCTACGGTTGGCACGGCGGTTGGGGCTGGGGCGGTTACGGCTGGCGTGGCGGATGGGGCTGGGGTTGGGGCTATCCGTACTGGGGCATTGGTTGGGGATGGGGCTGGGGGCTTGGCTGGGGCTGGGGATGGCCCGGATATTGGGGCTACTCCGGCTGGTATAACCCGTGGTGGGGTTACCCTTACGGTGGCTATGGCTACCCCGGTTACGGCGTGACGTACTCGAGCCCGGATGATTCCAGTTCGAACCTCGCACCGAGCGACAACAACACCTACGCCAACAACAACGGCTACAACGACAACTCGAATAACGACAACAGCGCGGACAACAACGGCGACTTCGCCAGCCGCGGCTACTCGCTGGCGCCGGATATGAACTCGCAATCGGCTCCTTCGACCCAGGCGGCTCCGCAACAGGCGCCGACGTACTCGCAGCAGACGCCGAACCGCAACACGCCGAACGTGGCTTCGTCCACGCCGAGCGTGCTGATCTACTTGAAAGACGGTTCGACGTTCGTCGCGAGCGACTACTGGCTGAAGGGCGGCGTGCTGTACTACAACGTGAATTACGGCGGGCCGGGCAACGTCAGCATGGATGATGTGGACTTGCAGCGCACCGTGGATGAGAACGCGCGGCGCGGCGTCCACTTCCAGCTGAAGCCCGATCCGGATCCGTCGAACGCGAACCCGAGCGGCTCGTACGATCAGCAGAACTCGGCGCCGCAGTCGGCACCGGTCACAGGTGCATCGCAGACGTAATCGCACTGGAAAGCTTTAGCAGGAACTAAAAAGCCCCGCGGGCTGGACGGCCGCGGGGCTCTTTTTTTTTTGGCCCTAGAACTTCGTTCGCCTGCGAAGGGTTAGTTGGCGCCGACGGTTTCGAGCTCGTGCGACTCCGAAGAGGAG
>JBEKJW010000362.1:0-3745 GCA_050011035.1 Candidatus Acidiferrales bacterium | reverse complement strand
TGCGGGCGTCTATGCGGCAGCGGCGGCACAATCCTGCTCGAAAAGAAGAATCATAAATGGGTGCGTTCCGAAGAAGGCTGCGGCACGTGGATTTCTTGAGGCATCGGCGTTGAGCGGCCTTGCGCGAGCAATCGGGATCGTAGCGGTGGTCGTTGTCGTCTTGTACGCTGCGCTGTTGACGGCGATTTATTTCGGGCGCAATAAGTTGCTATTCCCAGGCGCGGGCATTGCGGAGCATAACCTCGACCCGGCCGCGACGTTTCCCGGCACCGAGGATTTGAAGATTCCAGTTGATGGTGGAACCTACGCGCACGCTTGGTGGATCCCGTCGCAAAGCGGGACTGTGCAGACCTTGCTGTACTTTCACGGAAACGGCTACACGCTCGAGGATGAGTTACGCGAAGAAGCGCCAACGCTCTACCAAAACCGCGCGAACCTACTGCTCGTGGATTACCGCGGATACGGCACGAGTTCGCCGATCAAGACAACGGCGGAAACGACGGCAGCCGACGCGCGCGCTGCGTTCCGCTACCTGACCGACCAACAGCGCATCGCGCCTTCCAACATTTGGATCGTGGGACGATCGATCGGCGCGGCGGTCGCGGTGCGCCTATCAACCGAAACACCGAACGCCGGCGGCGTGATTCTGATCACGCCAACGACGAACACGGCGGACGTCGAGCCGTATCGCAAACTGATCAAGCCGATGGTCTGGCTCGGCCTCGCCAGGGAATACGATTCGCGGAATCGCATGCCGCAGATCCACATTCCGGTGACGATTGTCGCGGGCTCGCTCGATGAGATCGCGCCGCCGTGGATGGCGCAAGAGCTGTTCGACAAAGCGAACGATCCGAAATCGATCAAGATCATCAACGGCGCAGGACACAACGACATCTTCACAGTCGCGGGGCGCGCCGTAGATTTGGAAATTGAGCGATCGATGATGCCACCGGCCGTTAGGCCTGATGCTGCGGTCTCCGCCAAGTAGGCAATCCCCCTTTATTTTTTGCCGTGGATGAGCAGGGCGCCCATGGCGCGAAATTCCGCGAGCTGTTTGGCATCGCGGAACCAACGGCCGGTGTAGACCTCGGGATTCGGCGTGGGATCGGGGATGTTCTGGTGGGCGACGTCTTTGAATCCGGCGTCGCGAAAAAGCTGCGCCCACTCCTCGGCGCTGAGAAGATGCGTGGGAATCTTCAATTCCTTGGCCCACTGATGGCAGTGTGGATTGTCTTTGTAGAAATTGATGTCGATCCAGGCCCGGCCGCCATCGGCGAGCACGCGATAAATTTCGCGAATGCCCCGGGCAGGATCGGGCCAGTAATACGACGACTCCACCGAAATCGCGTGCGTGAAAAAGTTCGGCTCCCAGGGAATTTCGTCCACGCCGCCGACGATGAAGACGAGGTTTTCCGTTTCGGCATTCGCGGCGCGCGCGCGATGAACCATCTCGTCGGAAATATCCATGCCGACCACGCGACCCTGCGACACTCCGCGCGCGAGAATTTTCGATAGCCACCCACCGCCGCAGCCGACGTCGAGAATATTGTCTGTGGGGCGGATGCGCATCATTTCCAGCACGGGCCGCGTGATCGGCCAGTGGTCGTGCTCCATCGATTCGCCCTTGCCTGCATCGGCCCAACGGTTGAATTCCTCGCGCAGCAGTTGATCTTGTTCTGGCGTCGACACGTGTGGCTCCCTTCGAGGTGACAAGAAAACTTTCTCATACGTCGGCGCGGCGAGAAAGATTGAAACGCGGCGTGCACCGGGCGTGCGTGTTGCGCGGAGGGCTAAAAATGGAAACGGCCCGACGTGGGGCGTCGAGCCGTTTTTGTTGCACCAGGATCTTTTGCGCGAACCACCGTTTACAACCCGATCAGACGACGCGACCGCAGGTGGCACAGTAACGCCCATCGGCGCGAGCGAGCGTCCCGCAGCTGCTGCAATAGCGCGCCAGGGCCAACGAATGCCCCGCCACTGCATATACCGGCACCGGCGCGCCCGCGATGTAAACGCCCGGCCGCGGTTCGGACGCGCACGCCCAGATCAGCGCGACGATCCAGCCGACGAACGTCCAGCCCAGGAAAAAGTTGAACAGGAAAATCGCGCCGAAGTTGTGCCGGTCGCGCGCCAAAAACGACGGCAGAAAATAGAGAAACGTGATGGCAATCAGAGTGAGCATGGTCATAGCCTCCGCTCGGCGGCAGGCGCTGGCGCCGCCGGACTACCCTTACACTTCATATTACGCACGGCGGTACGGTTTTGTTCCACGCGTCCCGCAAGCGAACAGCGGGCGTGGGCTTAGTGGTGATATGCCATTTCACCCGCGGGGATGCGCTCGGTGAGGCGATTTTCCGGGGGCGGGAGCGGGCACGTCGTATAGGGATTGTAGGCGCAGGGCGGGTTGTAGGCTTCGTTGAAATCGAGCACGACCTTGCCGTCTTTCACCGCATCGGCGTCAAGGAAGCGGCTCGCGCCGTAAGTTTCCTTGCCGCTGGTGCCGTCGCGAAAGACGAACGAGAGCGCACCTTTGTCGTCAACCATGGCTTCGAGACGAAGGTTCTCGCCGTCGAGCGTGAACGTCACGTAGCCCGCAATCGGGAGCGCGAGCGAATCGCCGGCGAGATTTTTGATCGGCGTTTGTTTCGGCGTGGGGTACGACGTGTATTGCGCGATCACGCGATATTTTTCGTCAATGGGAAACCACCGCAAGCCGGTGAAGCCGGTGCGCAGCTTGCTGTTTTTGTCGCTCATCCGGATCGCCATGCGATCTCCGCTTGCGTGGACCCACAACGCCACATCGCCTGCGACGAGACGATCTGCGGAATTGTCGTGGCGCATTTCGAGCGTCTCGATTTGCTTGCCGCCAACGGTGATGCCCGAGGCAGGCTTGATGTGCGCGATGATTTTGCCGTCACGGTAATCGAAGTAACCGGCGTCAGGCGGGGCCGAGCCCGCGGGCATCACGACGACATTCTTTGGATCCGTGCCGAAGTGATTTTCACCGTCGTGCAGCCAGAAAAGTCCGGAGATGGTGAGCCAGCCTTTGTCGGATTTCAGGTCGGCTTCGTAGTCGGCCCGCCATTTTTCCACCAAGGCGCGGTAGGCGGCGTCTTCCGTCGTGGCGTGCACACGCAGCCCGATGCAAGAAAATAGCAAAAGGATGGTGAGTGCGGCGAATTGGAAGGGCCGCATCATCGTGACGCGTTGTGCGATGCGCGAGTTAACGGGCGGCTTCGACTTTGGCGAGCAGCTGCACGAATTTCTGCTCGCGTTCTTTTTGGTCGAGGCCCTGGTAGCCCTCGGCGACCTGCGTGGTATTCATCGAGCAGAACTTCGGGCCGCACATGGAGCAGAACTTCGCATCCTTGTAGAAGCCGTCGGGAAGGGTCTCGTCGTGCATTTTACGCGCGGTATCCGGATCGAGCGAAAGCTCGAACTGCTTGTTCCAGTCGAAGAGGAAACGCGCGTAGCTCAGAGCGTCGTCGCGATCTCGGGCGCCGGGGCGGTGACGCGCGACGTCCGCCGCGTGCGCCGCGATTTTGTAGGCGATCACGCCCTGGCGAACATCATCCGCGTTCGGAAGGCCTAGATGCTCCTTCGGCGTTACGTAGCAGAGCATGGATGCGCCGTGCCAGCCGATCATCGCCGCACCGATCGCGCTGGTGATGTGGTCGTAGCCGGGCGCGATGTCCGTGACGAGTGGGCCGAGCGTGTAAAACGGCGCTTCGTGACACATCTCGTT
>JBEKJW010000361.1:0-3755 GCA_050011035.1 Candidatus Acidiferrales bacterium | reverse complement strand
ATCTACAAAACTGAAGACGGCGGCGCTACGTGGAAGGTTCAGTTCACAAACCAAAACCCGAACGCGTTCTACGATTGCTTCGCGTTCTGGACGCCCGAACGCGGCGTCGCGCACAGCGACTCCGTGAGCGGCGTTTTCCCCGATCTCCGCACCTTCAACGGCGGCAACAACTGGCAATCCATTTCGTCGCGCATGCCGCCCGCGCTTTCCGGCGAAGCGTCGTTCTCCGCGAGCGGAACCTGCATCACCACGCAAGGCCTCTCGAACGCCTGGATCGCCACCGGCGGTTCGGACACAGCTCGCATCCTCGCCACGCGCGACGGCGGCAATACCTGGGACGCCTACGACACACCGCTCGTCAGCAATCCCAGCGCAGGCGCCGTTTCCGTTGCGTTCCGCGATTCGCGTCACGGCATCGTCGGCGGCGGCGATCTCTCCACCAACGACAGCGCCGACGTTGCCACCTCCGACGACGGCGGGCAAACCTGGACGCTCACCAACAAGCCGCCGGTCGAAGGCGCGATTTTCTGTCTCGCCTACGTCCGCGGCCAGCACCTCAACGACGAGGGCTACTATTGGGACTTCTTCACCGGCCAGACCGAGTGGGGTTCGGCGCAGGACTGGGAATTCGAACACGCCGTAGTGATCACCGCCGAGACCGAGCCTGATTTTTCTTCCGGTCCCGCCGCGTGGTCGCCCGACGAAGGCCACACCTGGTACACCATCCCCGGCGTCAGCGGCAATTGGGCCGTCGCCTTCGCCAATCCACAAGCCGGCTGGTTCGTAGGCAACAACGGCCAAATCCTAAAAATCAGCTTCTAACCTCTATACAAGTACTCGAGCGGGGCGGTCCACACCTGCGCCGCCCCGTTTTATTTCTCAACGCCCCCGCCTTTGCGCGATTTGACTGCCGTCACCTCGCGCACTAAACTCCACCGCACATGCCCGATCCGGGTTTGCCCATCGGCCAAACCATCTCGCACTACCGCATCGTCGAAAAACTCGGCGGTGGCGGCATGGGTGTCGTCTACAAAGCCGAAGACACGCGCCTTCGCCGCTTCGTCGCGCTGAAATTCCTGCCGCAGGACGTCGCGCGCGACCCCCAAGCTCTCGCACGTTTCCAACGCGAAGCGCAAGCCGCCTCCGCGCTCAATCACCCCAACATCTGCACCATTTACGATATCGGTGAGCAGGATGGCCAAGCCTTCATCGCCATGGAATTTCTCGACGGCCAGACGCTCAAGCACCGCATCGCGGGCCGCCCTCTCGATATCGAAGACCTGCTGACGCTCGCCCTAGACATTGCCGACGCGCTCGAAGCCGCGCACTCCGAAGGCATCGTCCATCGCGACATCAAGCCGGCCAACATCTTCGTCACCAAGCGCGGCCACGCCAAAATTCTTGACTTCGGCCTCGCGAAGGTCACGTTCACCGATAGCGCAAGCTCGGCCTCGCGCATCCAGTCCGACGCGACGCAAGGCGCCACACGTGCTGACAAAGGGGCCGCCGAACATCTCACCAGCCCTGGCAGCACCATGGGCACAGTCGCTTACATGTCGCCTGAGCAAGTCCGCGGCAAGGAACTCGACGGACGCTCTGATCTTTTTTCCTTCGGCGCAGTGCTTTACGAAATGGCCACGGCCGCTCTGCCTTTCCGTGGCGAAACGTCCGCCGTCATTTTCAAATCGATCCTCGACGGCACTTACATCCCCGCCGTCCGCCTCAATCCGGAAACTCCCGCAGGGCTCGAACGCATCATCGATAAAGCGCTCGAGACTGATCGCTCGCTCCGCTACCAATCTGCGAAAGACATCCGCACCGACCTCGCGCGCCTAAAAAGGGAACTCGACTCCGGCCGTTCCTCGCGCGTCACAGATCCTGCGTCAGGTTCTTCTGTCGCTCTCGAGTCCGGCCCCGCTTCTTCCGCACCGATCGGCGCGACGTCTTCCTCGGCCACTGCGATTGCCGGAGCCACATCTTCCGCGTCAACTCTCGCTGCCAGTTCCGCCGCCGTCGCCGCTCCCGCGCCGTCAGCCTCAAAAATAGTGTGGGTCGTTGTCGCGGCTCTCGTCGCAGGCGCGCTGGCTGGAGCTGCCTACTACTTGCTGCGCGGTCGCGCGCCCGGCGATAAAGTCACCTCCATCGCCGTGCTGCCCTTCGTCAACGCAACCCTCGATCCCAGCAACGAGTACTTGAGCGACGGCCTCACCGAAAGCCTCATCGGTACGCTCTCCCAGCTTCCGGGCGTGAAGGTAATGGCGCGGAGTACCGTCTTCCGCTTCAAAAATAATGAGGACGACCCGCAAAAAATCGGCAAAGCGCTCAACGTCGGCGCGCTGCTAGTAGGCCGAGTCACGCAACATGGCGATACCGTCGCCGTTCAAGCCGACCTGGTCAACGCAGCCGACGGTTCGGAAATGTGGGGCGGCCATTACGAACGCAAGATGGCCGACGTCACACAAGTGCAGAGCGACATCACCCGCGACGTCGCCAAAAAATTGCAGATTAAAGTGACCGGCGATGCGCAGGAAAAAATGGGCAACGCCGGCACCACGAATCCCGAGGCGTATCGATTATTTTTGGAGGCACAGGCGCAACTCTACGGCCGCACGAAACCGGGAATTCTGAAGAGCGTGGAGCTTTTCCGGCAAGCGGTGGCGGCCGATTCGAATTATTCGCTCGCGTGGGCGGGGCTTTCGACCAGCTACGTGGTCGCGGGCGGGTATGGGCAGTTGATTCCGCCGGCGGAAGCGGCAGCGATGGCGGACGAGGCGTCAAAGAAGGCGGTGGCGCTGGACGATTCGAGTTCGGACGCGCACATGGCGCGCGCGAATGCGCTCGGCGTCCTGTGGAAGTGGAGCGAGGCCGGGACGGAGTTTCAGCGCGCGATTGAATTGAACCCGAACAACGCGAATGCGCATTACTTTTATGCGTTCAATTATTTGATGCCGATGAACCGGCTGGATGAGTCGCACGAGGAGTTTTTGAAGGCGCTATCGCTGGATCCGTTAGCGTCGATCGTAAGGACGAATTACGCGCTCTCGCTCGCGGCTTCGCACAAGTTTTCGGACGCCGATGCGCAGTTCAATCAGGTGCTGGAGCGCGATCCGACCTTCGGGCCCGCTATTTTTTATCAGTCGCAAGTGCTGGCGACCGAGGGTAAGTGGCCCGAGGCCGTGGCCACATTTCGCAAGGGCGCAGCCGCGGGGCAGCTGACTGGCACGTTTAGTCCCGATCCGACGGGATTCCTGGAGATCATGCGCAGGCTGGGCCCAAACGATACCTTGGCTGCGAATACCGCAGTGGCGTACGCGTTGGGCGGAGATCGCGAGAAGGCGTTTGAATATTTAGATAAGGCGTACGCGCAGCACGACGACGAACTCACCGCCGTCATCCGCTTCCCGGCTTTCGATTCGCTCCATTCCGATCCGCGCTGGGCCGCCCTCCTGAAAAAACTCAACCTGCCGCTCTGAGAAGGCGCGAAAGCAAGATTTGGCGTGGCTTCCGAGCGATCGCTTCCGCGCCGGCGCTACATCCAGTCCCCTCGATGAGCGATCCACCAGCTGACCGCCAGAATCGGAACCGTTGCACCTAACGCCCACCAAAACGGCAGAAACAAATCCGCCGTCAGGTTCAGCACGAAGAACGTTCCCCAGAAAAGTCTCTTCTCCACTCACTCATCCTATCGCATCGTTTCTTGCGGTCGAGCGGCGCATTGAAGTGCCCGTGCTCACGACTCGTTAGTAGGCACTTCG
>JBEKJW010000360.1:0-3777 GCA_050011035.1 Candidatus Acidiferrales bacterium | reverse complement strand
CCCCAAGCGAATCAGGCCGCCTTGCTTGAATCACAAGCGATTCTAACGATTCGTTATTTTCTCGGACAGGCTCTAAGGGACCGCGGCTTCGCAAGAGTGCATGAGCCACAGCGTCCTCCGCCATGGATCCTTTCCTCGATCTTTATTGGAATTTGGACCAAATTGTTGTTTGGGCGGAAACGCGCGATCCTGAGATTGTGCGGGTCGCGGCGATTCCGAAAGAGTGCAGACCGAGGAATTCGCTGAGTCTCTTGGCTCACTATCCGCACGCTTCCCTTCACGTGTTGGGTGTCGACCGCGATGTCGAGGGCGAACTATGGGCAGCAAGCAATTGGAAACCAAGCATACGCGGGTTCGTGCCGCCGATCGGAGTCAGCGAGATCGCCGAGCGAACCGGGCGACCGACTTACGAGGTGTTTTCCGAGGACGGCCTCTTTGTCGTGCGACCGGTCAGTCCCGCGGCAAATGCATTCCGGCGCGCATGGATGCATGCCGCCTCGAGCGACCGGACAAAAGCGACGGACTTGTTTGCAACCCATGACGACGACAGAACACGAATCCTATCCGACCCGAGACTGGTCGAGATCACATCCGGCCTCGCGATTGACGTCCGCACATACATCGGCGCTCCGGAAGCGCATGGACCTCCTAACGTCTTCTTTCGAGAGATCTTCCCAACCGTCAGGTATCTTGAGCATCTGTTTCGCAGTGGCCGCCTGCAAGCAATGGGGAACCTGCCGAACGACCCGAGGGCGCTCGCAATAACCGCTTCGGATTGGAGTGGCCTCGATATAGGCGTTGGTGGGACTCGGAACCGAATGTGCGTGTGGCGCCTCGATCAGATCAGAACCACCGGAGCCGGCGATTTCGAGAATGTCCGCGTGGAGCGCGACCAGGTGCTGAGAGAATTTCCCGCTGAGGCGCCTCCTGAGATAACGGCGCCGAGTGGCGCCAGCGACGACGATGCGAGGGCGGTGATTCGCGCAGCTTTGTCTGAGCACGGCTTCCTCAGCCAAGAGAAAGGCGCCAAAATCGTGCGGAGCAAATTTCCGAGCTTCCTCAAGAAACGGGCGATGCAACTCGTCAGAGAATTGACCGGCAACGAGAAAACGGGGCCGAAGGGACCCCGAAAAAATCGTGCCGATAATCGTGCGTAATATTTTCGTCGCCGCCGAATTGCACATTTCGACAGCCGCGGATTCCTGCCCATACTCGCGCACCATCTCAACCGGAGATGGACTGCCATGGGCAACGAAACTTCCAATATTCCCGCGACCGAACGCATCGCCCTTCGAATTCGCGATGCCTCGATCCTCTCGGGACTTTCTCGTTCGACGCTTTATGAGCTGCTGAAAGCCCACAAGCTTCGCGCGGTCAAGATCGGCGGACGTCGTCTGATCCTGCGGGAATCCCTGGAAACTCTTCTGCTGCGCGGCGACGAATGAGCGCTCAGGAAAATCCTGCGACGGTTCGGACGTTGAACCGCGGGCGCGAAGCGTCGCCTCGCCGGGTCAAGATCCATCGTTCCTACGCGATCGACGAGATGGCTCGCGCGGTCGGCGCCGCGAAGGGAACGGTGAGGCGCTGGATCAAGAGCGGGCTGCCCGCGCTGCGAGACCAGAAGCCGATGCTGGTCTTGGGGGAAGATGTGCTTCACTTCCTCTCCGCACGTAAACGGTCGCGGATGAAGTGCAAGCCCGATGAGTGCTATTGCGTCAAATGCCGGGCGCCTCGAAGGCCGGCAGGCGATATGGCGGAGTTCGTCCGGCTGACGAATACCACCGGCAACCTGCGCGGCATCTGCCCCGACTGCGGAAGCCTCATGCACAAGCGAATCCGATGCGACGCGATTGAGCCTTTGCGCGCGGTTTTGGACGTGACGATCGCGCAGGCCGTCCCAAGCCTAAAGAAGTGAGAACGTCCCTCCCTAAATGACCACTTGTTGAAGGAGCCTGAGACGATGCGCAAGCATCACCCGAAAAACGAACGGATCAAGCGCGAATATTTCGTCTGGCTGGAGGAAGCGAAGCGGATGAACCCGTCGAGCGTTGACCAAGTCGCGGCAGCGATAGCCCAGTTCGAGGAGTCAACTGGGCATCGCGATTTTGCCGCGTTCCACTTCGAGCAGGCGCGCAAGTTCAAGCGCGTACTTGTTGAATCGACCAATCCGGCTACCGGAGCTGGACTCGCAAAAGCCACGATCTATTCGCGCCTTATGTCGGTGAAGGCGTTCTTTATCTGGCTGGCCGGTCAGCCGGGTTACAAGTCTCGTCTCACCTACTCCGACATGGACTATTTCAATCCGTCCAACAACGACGGCCGGATCGCGAGAGCGACCCGCGAAAGGCCCGCGCCGACGCTTGAACAGATTCGCCGCGCTCTCTCCGCTATGCCTGCCCGATCGGACATAGAGAAGCGTGATCGGGCGGTAGTTGCGTTCGCCATCTTGAGCGGCGCCCGAGACGACGCGATTGCATCGATGTTGATTCGTCATGTCGACTTGGACCGGCGCACCGTCTTTCATGACGCAAGAGACGTCCGCACTAAGAACCGCAAGACCTTTACGTCGATACTTTTCCCGGTCGGAACCGACATCGAGACCATCGTCGCCGAGTGGATTTCCTTCTTGGCGAAAGAGCGGTTGTTCGGGCTTGACGAGCCCCTTTTTCCGTCCACTCGGATCGAAGTTGGAGCAACAGGGCTCTTCGAACCGACCGGCCTGGATCGCGTGGGCTGGCGCAATGCGGCCGCCATCCGGCGCATCTTTCGTCGAGCGTTCGAGAGCGTCGGACTGCCGTACTTCAACCCCCACAGTTTCCGGAAGACCCTCGGTGCATTAGGCGAGAAGCTCTGCACCACGCCCGAGCAATTCAAGGCCTGGAGCCAAAATCTTGCCCACGAGAATGTCCTGACGACTTTCACCAGCTACGGTGCTGTGACGTCCGATCGACAGGCGGACATTCTGACTGAGCTAAGCAAGTCCGGAGCTGGAGCTCGAGAAGGCGACCCGGACGAAAGGACTATTCAGCAGGTTGTCGCGTACCTGCATAAGAAAGCCTCGTAATAACGCTCTCAGTCCGTGCATTTGAGTGATTGTTGGTAGATCTTGTTGGTACAAGCGCCGCAATTGACCAGAAATGCACGACTTTTGAAAGCCTTGGTTGGCATTGCGATTCCCACCGTCGTACCGGAATGGCGACGCAAGCGAGTTGGTCCGGTTCCGATATCTTAACAGCTCCGTCGTCTGATGGTGATCATGTCCGAGGCAAGCTCCCGTTGAATCCAGGCCCAGGCCCAAAATACCGCTCCCTTCTGACTGCCGAACGTCAGACTCGCACCACGCGATTTCGCCCGCTCGCCTTTGCTTGGTAGAGAGCCTTGTCTGCCGCTTGCATCAGGTCTCGCGCAGTCTCTGTCGTAACGTCCGTTGCAGCCGCCACGCCGAAGCTCGCAGTCACAACGCCGAGCGGACTTTTCGCATGTTCAAGGCGCAATGCCGCAACGTTGGAGCGAGCTGTCTCGGCCAACAACATCGCTCCCTCAATGCCCGTGTCGGGAAGTAGAAGCGAAAACTCCTCTCCGCCAATTCTCGCCGCGAAGTCAGTTTTTCGGCTTCGGTCTTGCAAGACTCTTGCAACCTGTTTCAGGCACTCATCTCCCATCACGTGACCGTAATGGTCATTGTATTGCTTGAAGAAGTCCAGGTCGAGAATGACCAAGGAAAGTGAGTTGCGTGAACGGCCGGCCCGCGCCCATTCTGCCTGCAGACGCACGTTG
>JBEKJW010000359.1:0-3798 GCA_050011035.1 Candidatus Acidiferrales bacterium | reverse complement strand
TCCTTGCCGCTCGCGTGCCCGTACACCAGCACGCCATCTCGCGACGCACCGCCAAGCAACTGGTAGAGCGGCGCATCCATGCTTTTCGCCTTGATGTCCCACAGCGCTACGTCAATTGCGGAAATCGCGGACATTGTGACCGGGCCGCGCCGCCAATACGCGCCTTTGTAGAGGTATTGCCAGATATCCTCGATGCGGCGCGCGTCACGGCCGATCAGAAGCGGCAGCACGTGGTCGGTAAGGTAGCTCGCAACGGCGAGCTCGCGGCCGTTCAGCGTCGCGTCGCCTAAGCCGTAGATTCCATCCTCAGTGATAATTTTTACCGTGACGAAGTTGCGTCCGGGGCTGCAAATGATGACTTTCGCGTCTGTGATTTTCATGGACGTTTGTGTGTGAGCACCAAACGATACACGATGGCGCGCCTCGCAGGCTACCGCGTTCGCCGCGGAAACGCCACGCGAACGCGGTTTCATTTTATTGGCTAAACTCACCGCCGGTGAAATGCGGCACACGCGGCGGTTGTGGTTAAATGTGACCTCAACTCCAGTGCTTTCGCGTCCGTAAACGAAAGGACATTTCTAGATGGGACATCCCGAGCTCGACCTGAAAAACAAAACGGCCGTGGTTGTCGGCGGCACGTCCGGCATTGGCCTTGCGATCGCCAAGGGCCTCGCGCTTGGCGGCGCGAACGTGGTCGCCACCGGCAGGCGCAAAGATCTCGTCGCAGCCGCTGCGGATGAAATTCGCACCATGGGCCGGCGCTCGCTCGACGTTTCCAGCGACGTAACGAGCCGGACGAGTTTGGAGACGCTGCTCGATGCTTGCGTCTCTGAATTTGGCAGTGTGGAAATTCTGGTTAACGCCGCAGGACGCACCAAGCGCACTCCTTCGCTGGAAGTGAACGAAACGGAATGGAATGAAATTTTCGAGACGAACCTCACCGGAATGCTGCGCGCCTGCCAGGTGTTCGGCAAACACATGATCGACCGTAAATACGGACGCATCGTGAATATCGCATCGCTCAGCTCGTTCGTCGGGCTTTATGAAGTTGCGGCGTACTCGGCCAGCAAGTCCGCGGTGCGCTCGCTGACGCAGTCACTCGCGATCGAATGGGCGAAGCACGGCGTGTGCGTGAATGCGATCGCGCCTGGAGTTTTTCGCACGGACATGAACACCAAGCTGCTTGACAGTTCGCCGCGTGGGAAGGAATTCCTGATGCGCACGCCGATGGGCCGCTTCGGAAAAGTGGAAGAGCTTGCGGGCGCAGCCGTTTTTCTATCGTCGGACGCTGCTCGATTCGTCACCGGCCACACACTTGTCGTCGATGGCGGATTGCTCGCCAGCGGCGTCAATCAGTAGCCGCGAACCGCAGCCGTCGTTGCGGGCCGGGTGGCGCCGTGCGAGTCGAGCCACAACAGGGTTTCCAGCAAGTAATACTGACCGTAAACCAGCGGGCCCGAATTCGGGCGGATGCTGCAGCCGTAAAGCAGCATCCCTGGCGCTCGCTTGTCGTCGACGCTTAGCGGCGTCAGATACGAATCGATCAGCGATTGCGTGATGCGCTCGCCCTCCGCTCGATAGCGCTTTGCACGATCGGCGTCACTGGTGGCTTCGGAGAGCCGCAGAAATCCGTCGGCGGCAATCGCGGCGGCCGAACTATCGCGATTGCGATAGTGCACGCCCTCGTCATCGAAGTCATACCACGGCACGCCGTCGGCCGGCAGGTTTGCGAGGATGTAGTCCGCCACGCTCTGCGCGGTCGCAAGAAATTTCGGATTCTTCGTCTCGTTGTACGCCACGGTGAAGCCGTAGAGCGCCCACGCCGTTCCTCGCGACCACGTGGTATCGGCGGCGTAGCCCTGATGCGTATGCGTGAAAATCAAATCGCCGGGCGCAGCGCTATTGGGGATGTGGATCCAATTTGAATTTTTCTGCCCAGGGCCGCCGGTAATTTCGAATTCCTGAGGATTGTTCCCGGGATTGTAATGCGCGGATTGCGTGGTCGAACCATCGCCGCGTACGAACCATTCGCTTGCTCGCAGCGCGTGGCTGGTCGCCATATCGCGCCACTTCGCGTCGCCCGTTTCGCGACTCGCCCACCACAACAGCTGCAAGTTCATCATCGTGTCGATGATCGTATCGTTGCCATTCACGCCCCAGGACGCGATCAGGTGGGTGGTTGGATTGTAGAGTTGCTCGAGCCTCGCGGCACCACGCAACGCGCTCTCGCGCAACGCGGCGTCTTTCGTCTGCTGGTAGCCGAGCACCGACGAGTAGTAGTAGAAAAATCCGGAGTCGTGGTTCTGCGTCATCTCCTGGCCGATGAATTTCGACTCCCAAAGCTCGGCCCACTTTTTGTATTTCTCGTCGTGGGTGCGCGCGTACATCAGCCAGTTTTCACCCGGCCAGAACGACCCGGTCCAGAAGTATCCGGTCTGCGGATTCCACTCGCCGGTCGCGTTACTGCCGTCGCTGAAGAATCCCTGGCCTGTGTACGGCGCGAAGTCACCAGAGTATTTCGTGAGAATCGGCTCCCACGTCGCGGCGGTCTGGTCGATCTGCTTCTGAATCAAATCGATCGCATCGCGATACGAGCGCGCAGGATGCGCGACGCCTGCATTCATTGCGTCGGACGGCACCACTGGAGCGGTGGAAAGAATCGTGTACGTCGCTGGACGCGCGAGGCGCGCGGCCTGATCCTTGATCTTCGCGATGAACCCGTCACCCGACTGAATTCCGTGCGGCGGCAACACGAAATTCGTTTCCCATCCGACGCTTGTTCTCGCTCCGGCGCCGACGAGACGGTCTTTACCGTACTGATCCCATGCGGCCATTCCAAACCACTCCGCCGCTCCGTTCGTCAGCTTTACGTTGAGCAAATAATTCATGTCGTCTTTGCCGGTGGTCGCATCGGGCTGCGCGCTGATCACAGCGACGCCGAGATTCTGCCCCGTCACGGTTCCAGATTCCGCCGCGCCCGGGCTCACAACCTGCTCTCCCCAAAGCGCAACCCACGACCCGTCACCGCCGTGGTCTGCGGCCGTCGACGAAATGGCCGAAAGGTTCGGCTTGATCGGAATTCCCGTCACCACTGTGCCGGGCAGGTCGCCGTCGAACTTGATTGAATGATGGAAGCCGTACTCGCCCGCCCAAATGGTGAATCGCGAACGGAGATTCACGAGCTTTCCATCGACGCTCCAGCCTGTATACGTCATTTCCAGAATCGAGCGCACCGGCCCCGACGTGATCACGTGCCACTGCCGGTCTTTCACGTCGGCGGGCTTGACGGTTTGGCCGTTCACCAAAATGCCGACGCCGGCGATGCCCATCGACGCGCCCACTTTGAAAATGTCACGGCCTTCGGGCGATTCGTCGTAGTAGAGGTAGTCCGGCGAGCCGATCTTGCGAAGTTGCAACGACGGGCGGACTTTTCCGTAGAGATCGATGCCATTGCGTTTGTCGAAATAGATTCGAAATGCGTCGACGTCATTCTCCCAGCCCGGTCCTTCAAACTTGCGGCTGAAAAGCGCGTCGGTGCGCTTCGCGTAATCGCCACGCAACTTCCAGATGCGATTGCCCTCGCCGTATGAAATCGTGACGATGCGCGTCTGATGCGGCTTCAAATCGATCTGAAACGCCAGCTCGTCGGCGTGCAGTTCGGTTTCAAACGCATCCACCTGTGACGGCAGTTCCTGCGTCGCCATCACGGCGTCGTCTTCGGCCACTGTGGTCGCGTCCGTCGCGGTGACAATCACTGCGCCTGGAGTGAAATCCGGTGCGATTTTCTTAAGATCCGCG
>JBEKJW010000358.1:0-3839 GCA_050011035.1 Candidatus Acidiferrales bacterium | reverse complement strand
GCGAGCTGCGCCTCAATCCCGAAAAAGTGAACGTGAACGGCGGCGCAGTCGCCTTCGGCCATCCCATCGGCGCATCCGGCGCGCGCGTCCTCGTCACGTTGCTCTACGAACTCGAGCGCCGCGACCTCAAGCGCGGCATCGCCGCCCTCTGCCTCGGCGGGGGCAACGCCGTAGCTCTCGCCGTCGAGCGCGCGTAACTCGCTCGCATCCGCGTTTGTAACCGTGCATTGAATTTCACTTCGCGGTTCGCCGTTCGCACGCGCGCGAACCTGGCTTATACTCTCGGCGTTCGTTTCAACTTTCTGCGAATCGCCGCACTCACCACGCTCGTAAGGAAACAGCCTTGTCTCGCAGACACCGCCCAGCCGTCGAGCCGTCACTAGCACCTCAACTTGGCCGCCGCCGCTTCGTGCAAGGCATCGCCGCCGCGGGAATCGTCGCCGCGCTCCCGCGACATCTCGCGCACGCCGCTGAAAAAACTACAAAAGCTGGCGAGCCAACAATTCTCACCGGCACTCACTTCGATCTCACGATCGAACGCCTCACCACCAACATCACCGGCAAGCTCGCGCCCGTGATCGCCATCAACGGTATGCATCCCGGCCCCACGCTGCGCTGGCGCCAAGGCGACGACGTCACCATCGCCGTCACCAACAAGCTCACTCAATCCAGCTCCATCCACTGGCACGGTATTCGCACGTCATCCGAGATGGACGGCGTTCCGGGCCTGAGCTTCGCGGGCATCGCGCCCGGCGAAACTTTTCATTACCGCATTCCCGTCCGCCAAAGCGGCACCTACTGGTATCACAGCCACAGCGATTTCCAGGAGCAGCTCGGCCACGCCGGCGCGCTGATAATCGATCCCGACAGCGCCGATCCCATCGCCTACGATCGCGATTACGTCGTGATGCTGTCGGATTGGTCCGACGAAAATCCCGACACGATCTACGCCAACCTGCTGAAGGGAAGCGGCTCGGACAAAAGCAAAAGCTCCGCCGGTCCCGACCTCGCCGATGTCGGCGCCTCCGTGTACACCTTCTTGATCAACGGAAAATCGCCGCTCGCGAATTGGACCGCGCTGTTCGAACCGGGCCAACGCGTCCGCCTCCGATTCATTAACGGCTCCGCAATGACGTACTTCGATGTGCGCATCCCGGGTCTGAAAATGTCCGTCGTCGCCGCCGACGGCAATGCCATCGTCCCCATCGAAGTGGATGAATTTCGGATGGCCACAGCGGAGTGCTACGACGTGATCGTCAAACCCGAAGCCGATCGCGCCTACACGATTTTCGTGCAACCGCTCTCGCGCGGCGGCTACGCGCGCGGCACTCTCGCGCCAAAACTCGGAATGTCCGCCGAGATTCCGCCGATGGATCCGGTGCCCACACGCACGATGATTGAAATGGGCATGCCGATGGGCAACGCGTCTCCAATGTCTTCCATGCCCGCAATGCCAGACATGCACTCGATGCACGCGGCTGGGAATCACGGTATGCGCGTGATGCACCACCCGTTCTACATTACGCGCCCGGATATTTTCGGCATCGAGCCTCTCCCTCAACCCGGTCCTCACACTCCGCGATTCGTCCCAGCGCCGGGCACGCCGGTGCCTGTGGTGCGCACTGAATCCGTGCCCATCAAAATCGGGCCAAGCATCTCGTCCGTCGTTGCAAATCCCCAGCCGCGACTAGCGGATCCGGGAGACGGACTCCGGAACAACGGCCGCCGCGTCCTTGCCTACGCCGATCTCCGCGCGCTTTTCCCCGGCGTCGATGGCCGTCCGCCGAGCCGCGAAATCGAACTGCACCTCACCGGCAACATGAGCCGGTACATCTGGGGCTTCGACGGCTTTGCCTACCCAAACGCCGAGCCCGTTAGCATGAAGCTCGGCGAACGGCTCCGCATCATCCTTATTAACGACACGATGATGGAGCACCCAATTCATCTCCATGGCCTGTGGGGTGAACTTGAGAATGGCAACGGCGCCTACCTTCCCTACAAACACACAATCAGCGTGAAGCCCGCCGAAAAGTTGAGCTACCTCGTCAGCGCCGACGCACCCGGCCGCTGGGCCCACCACTGCCACCTCCTCTACCATCTCGAAGCCGGCATGTTCCGCGCCGTCGTGGTCTCCTAGTCTCACGATGCCTCTCAGCAAGGCGTGTATGCATCAGGTGAGCGCAGCGCGCTGCAACATAGACCGTCAGTCTGTGAACGCTACCCGCTCCCACCCCTCACCATCTCGATTACGCCGAAGTACAATTCGCAAAATGGAATTATGCGCACAAACTCCCGCAACCTCACAATCCCAACGGCCGTGATTCCGCTCGTAGTCTTCACAGCCGCCCTCCACGCCGACGACGGCGCCGCCTCCGTAGCCGCCGGCGGCATCGTCCTCCGCAAAGAACCGCGCATCACCATGCAGAAAGAAATCCTCACCATCGCCGAGGACAGAGTCACCGTCGAGTTGGACTTCATCAACGACTCCAGTTCCGACGTCACCACCACGGTTGCGTTTCCGATTCCGCGGAGAGGCTACGCGCCCTATTCCGACACTCCGATTCCAAAGTTCGACGATTTCACAGTTTTCGGAATTCGCAGCCGGTCTCGTTCGAGACCGAAATCCATGCCACCCACACCGGTCACGACTACGCGAAGCTCCTCGAAGGTATGGGCATCAATTTCAGCAACCTTGCCGACGGCGAACGCTACGACTCCAACGGCGAATTGTTGCCGAGCCAACTCGCCACGCTTTCGCCAAATAATTTGGCCAAGCTAAACAGCCTTGGCCTGGTCTCCGCCGACCGAAATCAAAAGTTCTGGCCGAACTGGACGCTCGCGAAGTTTTACTATTGGCAGCAGAATTTTCCAGCGCATCAGGTCGTCCATATTCGCCACACCTACACTCCTGGTACGGGACAGATGCAACCGCCGGGCGAACTTTTCGATCTGCAATATAAGCCGTCGAATCCGGGCCCGCATGACTACGCCACCAACGTAAAAAAGTTCATTGACGCCGGCTGCCTGACTAAATGGCAGCGATGGAAGTTTGAAAACGTTAAAAATCTCGCTGTCGTGGATTTTGTGGATTACATCCTCACATCGGCTAACACTTGGAAGACGCCAATTGCCGATTTTCAGCTGATCGTCGATCCCGCCAATCCGTCGGATCCCAAGAATCCATTCACCCCGTCCTTCTGCTGGAACGGGCCGATCGACAAGCTCTCCGACGGCCGCCTTTCCGCGCGTGCGCGAAACTTTGTCCCGTCGAAAGAACTCCGCATTTATTTCTGGCTTTAATTCCATTCGCGTTCCAGTTCTCGCCTTCGTCCGCAACTCCGCGTAAAATCCGCGAAAAGGGAACTCACATGCCGCGCAAAAAATCAAAGCGCCCAACTGAATCCGCAACGCGCAAAAAACCGTCGCGCGCGTCGCGACCCATCGAGCACCGCACTGCGCCGCGCTGCTTCGACGCCGTCCGCCAAATCGCGCACACTCTCGAAGGCGTCGAAGACGCCGTATCCTACGGCACCGCCGCCCTCAAAGTCCGCGGTGCCCTCTTCATCCGCCTCCGCGAAGACGACGACACCCTCGTCCTACGCTGCCCCATCGACGATCGCGCCGCCCTCATCGATTCCGATCCCGACACCTATTTCCTCACCGACCATTACCTGAATTACCCGTGGGTCCTCGCCCGCCTCTCCACCATCAATCCCACTTCGCTCCGCGACGTCGTAGTCATGGCTCACCACCACGCCCTCGACGATCTCCGCCGGAGCGGCCGCGGAAAGCTCTCCACAAAAGAGCCCCAGTCTTAGCATTTTCGCCTGTAAAGGCGG
>JBEKJW010000357.1:0-3843 GCA_050011035.1 Candidatus Acidiferrales bacterium | reverse complement strand
CCCTTGCTCTTTTCCAAAGTTTTATTAAAACTGCTCTCCGCAGAGACGTCCCAAGGAGAGCACCCATGGAATCCGGCACCCGCCGCGACTTCGTCACCGGCCTCGTCACGAAAACCGCAGCCCTCACCGCCTTCGCCACCGGAGCCCCGGCGCTACTCGCGCAGCAAACTTCTACTTCCGGCACTTCGGGTACTTCGGGCGCATCCGCCACTGCTGCCAGCACTGCGACTGGACAGACGCCTCGCCGCTCCGGAGGCTCGCGGCACATCGTGGATGGCATCTTCTACTTCTCCGGCACCGGCGCGAATGACGGCTATCCCGACACCGACCACGTCACCGTCAACGATCCGTTCGAAAAGCACGTCACCCGCACCATGGACGCGCTCAAGAAAACCGTCGAACGCGCCGGCTGCAGCATGGACAGCATCATCCACCTCACCGTGTTCCTCTGCCTCCCGCTCTCGGACTCGATCCCGATGCCCACCGGCAAAGCCCGCTTCGACGCCCACAAGGCGCAGTACGACGCGCTCAACAAGATTTACGGCACCTATTTCACGCCGGGCAAAACTCCGTCGCGCGCCTGCATGGCTCTGGAATGGATTCCCGGCGATTCGCTGATCGAAATCGTCGGCAGCGCACAGGTGCTGGACGCCTTTACGCCCGCGGCGGAGAAGTAAGTGCCCGGCGCGCGTACCCCGTTGAAGTTTGGCTGGAGCCGGCGCGGGTTTCTGGCCGCGCTCGGCGCCGCGACGGGCGGCCTCGGCGGGCTACTGATGCCGCCGGAGTTGACGGCCGCGGCCGCCTTCGAAAAAAAGCACAAGCCCGCCGCTCCGCCGGTGGACGGCAATCCGATTGTCCCGATTTCGAGCGGCCTGGGTTCCACCGGCGACATTTACGCCGAACTCGGCGTCACGCCGCTCGTGAACATCAACGGCACCGTCACGGTGATCGGCGGCTCGGTGATGAAGCCCGAAGTGATGGAGCTGATTCGGCGCGGCAACGAGCACTTCGTCCTGCTCGATGATCTCGAAATCGCGGCGGGAAAATTCATCGCGCGGGTCTGCAAGTCGCCCGCGGGATATACGGGCCTAGTCACCGGCGGCGCGGCTGCGGCGATGGTGGTCGGCTACGCGGGAATGATGACCGAGGATCTCGAGCCGCGCATGCGCGCCGTGCCGGACGTCACCGGCTTCCCGCGCACAGAAGTGATCATCCAGAAAAGCCATCGCTATCCTTTCGACCACCAGATTCGCCAGACCGGAGCGACGCTGGTGGAAGTGGAAACTCGCGACGAAATGATCGCCGCCATCAATCCGAAAACGCTGGCGATCCACTTCACCAACATTCTTTCGGACAAAGGCCAGATCAGCGGGCCCGAGACGATCGAGATCGCCAAAGCGCACAACCTCTACACCTTCAACGATGCCGCGGCCGACGTTCCGCCGAAGGAACGGCTTTGGGAATATCCCGCGATGGGCTGGGACATGGTTACCTTCAGCGGCGGAAAGGATATTCGCGGGCCGCAGGCTTCCGGCGTGCTGATCGGAAAAGAAGAATTGATTCGCTACGCGCTGCTCAACATGAGCCCGCAGGAAGATCGGATCGGCCGTTGCTGCAAAGTGGGAAAGGAGACGATTTTCGGGTTGCTCAAGGCGCTCGAGATGTTCGTTGGCGAAGATCTCGACGAGATGCTGAGGATCTACGACGCGCGCGCGCAGGTGATCACCGAGGCGATCGCGAAGTTTGGCGTTGTGGCGCTTCCGCGCCAGTTCAATCCGCAGGCGCTCGGCAACGTGACGCCGCGCTACAGCTGGCAGATCGATCCCGCCAAACTCAACATCACCGGGCAGGAAGTGATGCAGAAACTCGCCGACACGCGCCCGATCGGCATCGGCAGCATGGGCGCGGGAGCCAGCGGCATGCGCGGCCGCGACCCCAATTCCATACCAGGCGCCGCACAGGGCGCTACGCAGGGCGCCGCGCCGTCTGGCGCCGACGCTCACGCACACTCGGGCCGTCCATCACGCGATCCGAACAGCTTCGGCTTCCCCGTCTGGCAACTCAAGGAAGGCGAAGACAAAATGATCGCCGCCCGCCTCGTCGAAATTTTTTCCGCCGCCCGTAGAACCTGAGCGCCGTTTGCACGGGGCCCGGCACCGGGTGACGGTTTTCGTCCCTCCTTTGCGCATTGGGAAGTAAGGACTCACTTCCCTTCCAAGGAGAGACAACAGATGCCCGGCTACATAGCCAATCAGGTAGGCGACTCAACCGAAATTTCGACGGTGCCCGAAGCGGTGCCGCAACCCTGGCTGCTGGTAGCGATCCCGGGGACGCTACTGGTGCTGCTTGCGCTGTCGATGAGCATCTTCGGCGGACTAATCGCCGCGGGCTTCGTTTACGGCGCAATGTACCTGCTCACGCACTCCAAGCAAGCGACGCAGTACCGTGCGCCGGCCAAGTTCACCGTCACGCCGTCCACCATCCAGGTGAACGGAAACACGATCCCGCGCGACGCGATTCATCGCGTGATCGTCCGCAACCACGTGCTAAAAGCGGCGGGCGACGTGATCATCGTCGCCGACCCGCACCCCAACAGTGGCCAGCAGAACACGGTGGCCGGCATGAACTGGGCCGTGCAGAAGCTGGGGCCGATCTCTTATCGCGTCGACGCGGAAGCGCGCGGCGTCCCCACCACCCTGGCCGGCGGCCTAACCGAGCCTACCGCTTTCGCCATCATGGCCGACGTGAACAAGACGCTGCAGCTTCAGCCCAGCGCGTAGAAGGCGCGTGGAGGAGTCGTCGAATTAGTTGACGGGGTAGCAGTCGAGATCGTTCGCAAAATCGAGCGGCCCAGCGTAGCGCTTGCGAATCTCAGCCGTCGTGGCGGCTTCTTTGCCGAGCGTGCGCAGCATGCGATGCGACAGCACCAAACGCTTCACGTGCGCATCGCCGGCGATCTGCCCGATCACCGACGGCGGCATGTGCAGATTGCGCTCGACGCCGGTCACACCCTCGGGCACGGCGTTGTGCGCAATGAAAAGGTCGGCGTTCGCGGCGAGATCGACCAGGCCGCCCGCTCCATTCGTATCGCCGCTGAAGACGATCGACTTGCCCCCGATGTCGATGCGCCATGCGAGCGAAGGAAAGCCGCCGTGGATCACGCGCACCGACGTTGCGGTAAAGTCGGGCGTTTTGAACTGGAGCGTAGGCTTGTCGGTGCCGGCCACGCTGTGCGGCTGAATTTTGTACGCGCCGTCTTCCGCGGGCTCGTAGAGTTCGCTCAAGTAGCGGTAGACGCCCTTATCGCTGAAAAAATCGGCCACGAACTCGGTGGTCGACGGCATAAAGTCGTTGCCCTCGGGGCCGTAGACAGGCAACGCGCGGTTGCGGTCGCCGAACCACGATGATTTAATCAGCGCCGAAAAATCGCCGCTGTGGTCGACGTGGAAGTGGCTGAAGAGAATCGCGTCGAGGTCGGCCATGCGCGCGCCGCTTTCGCCAAAACGTAGCGCGCTGCCTCCACCCGCATCGATCAAAATCTGCGCACGTCCGTCCTTCCATATGACGTAGCTGGTCATCGCGCGCTTGTCAGCCAGCTCCGGCCCGCCCGACCCCAGTACCTGCACCGCCACACCATGCGCCCCGCACGTCTGTGCAGCCAGGCGACACCACGACCCAGAAATCACAACGAGTAGAAAAACTACAAGGACAACCGAGAGAATGGTGCGCCCGGAGAGAGTCGAACTCCCGACCTTTTGGTTCGTAGCCAAACGCTCTATCCAGCTGAGCTACGGGCGCCCCGGCGTGCGAGTGCGGTCCAAGTAGAATACGATACGCGCGAAA
>JBEKJW010000356.1:0-3864 GCA_050011035.1 Candidatus Acidiferrales bacterium | reverse complement strand
GGTTCAAGTGGGCCATACATGCGCAGGATGACGAACCAGCTCTTTCCCGGCACGGTCTGCAGCCAGTTGTTCTCTTTGCCCGCTGGCGGTTTCGGCGCGAAGTAGATGTCGAACGAGCCGTCCGCGTTTTTCTCGATTCCCTTGGTCTGGCTTCCAACGGTTGGGAATTTCTGGCCCGTCTGCAGCATGGAGCGCGACTGCGTGTCGTAGATCGTGACGGCCCAGAAGTTGTTTACCGGAACGTTCGGCGGCAGATGGAGTTTGTAGGTTTTGCTGCCGTCGAACGGCAGCTTTTTGGAATCAAGATAGGCGCCGGCATAATCGGAGCCGACGCCTACCGCTGTATCCGCCATAGCGGGCGTGACGCCGCCAGCATTGAAGTAATAGAGCGCGGCGGCGTCCAGCTGCATCGTTCCGTCCAATTGAAAGGTCGCATTCCTGTTCGCGAAGAAGGCGGACCAGACGCTGTCCGTGCCGGGATAGAGATACACGCCGTCGATGCGCGGGTCGAAAGTGATGGCTCGCGCGGTAGCAGCGCCGAGCGCGGCGGATTCGGTGAGCAGCTTTTTCATCCGCTCGTCGGGAGCGAACGGCTTGTCCTTGACGATGCCAACGGTAGCGATCGCGCCACGCTGCGAAGGATCGATCGCATCGAGGGGCTCATCCTGAACGACAGCGTTTAAGAATTCGTAGTAATCCAGCGTGTTCGGGAAAAGCGTGTTGAGGGATTTGCCGGACAAATTGACAAAGGTGGTGGGAGCGGGACTGGCCGCGTCTTTTAAGGGGTAAATCTTGATGCCCGAAGTCATGTTCTTGGCACCGGCTTCGAGGCCGTTGGCAATTCCGCCGCGCAAGAATAGAAAGTTCTTGTTGGTGCGGGGCTTCAGCAAGAAATATCCGTCGGGAATCTGGCCATCGTAGCCCGCCGGCAAGACGAGATACTTGCCGCCTTTTCCCTTGTCCGGTCCCGTGACACCGAGATCTCCGACGAAGCGCTCCCAATCGTCGTCCAGGAATCCGAGCATGCCCTGCGGGACCTCGATGACGGTCGGGCCGTCTTTTGCGAGGTCGGTGCGGGAGAAGGCGTAGAGCGTGGAAGTGTTCGCGGTCAGTACGACAGACTGGGAGTCCATGAGCTGCTCGAAAATCGCGACATGGTTTGGAGCGTCAGCGCCCTGCGACGCAAGGCCCGAAAGAAACGCGCGAATCGCCACGGCACCCAGGTTATCGAGATAAACGGTGACGCCGCGCGTGCGGTCGAGGTTGTCGTATAGGATTTTGACGGTATCACCTGTGGGCACGCCGTCCGAGAACGTCAGCCTGCCGATTGGCGTGTCGAGTTTGTCAGGCGTGGAGATTGTCTTCGCGGTCGACAACGGAATGGCAGCCGGCGTTGTTTGGCCCGTCGCCGTGGTGATGCCCAGTGCGCCGGTGAACGTGAGTGCTGCGACTGCGAAGTAGGATGTGCGGTGCATGGTGTTGCCTCCGATGACGTCTGGTGCAGCTGCTTACTTCACGAGTTCGAACTCGCCCGGCTTCCAGGTTTTGTCGAACCAAGGTTGTAGCGGGCCGTAGAGACGAAGCAGGACGTTCCAGCCTTTGCCGGGAACGGTTTGAACCCAGTTCGTTTCATGGCCTGCGGGTGCCGTGGGACCGAACCACACATCCACGGACGTGTCTGGGTTCGGTTTGACAGTTCCATCTTCGCTGCCGATGCTGGGGAACTGCTCGTCGGTTTGCAGCATCGAGCGGGTTTGGTTGTCGTACACGACGAAAGACCAGAAGACCTTGGCTGGGATGTTGGGCGGCAAGTGAATCTTGTACGTCTTACTGCCATCGAGCGGCTTGCCTTGGGAATCGACGAACGCCGCGGCGTATTGCGAGCCGACGCCCACCATCTTCATAGCCATCGCGGGAGTAATTCCAGTTGCGTAGTAGTGAAACATCGTCCGCGCATCGAGATTGCGGACGCCGGGCTGCAACAGAAACTCGTAGCCGCCGCTGAAGGTAGTGAGCCATGCGCTATTCGGATAGTAGTAGGCCGATTTGTCGCGCGTACGGAACAAGATGGCGCGCGCCGTCGCGTTTCCGATTGCCACTGAATCGGTGAGGATTTTCTTCATACGCTCGTCGGGCGCGAAGGGCTGGCCTTTCACGATGCCGATGGAGGCGAACAAGCCGAGCCGATCGGGGTCGAGCGCGTCGGCGGGTTCGTCTTGCACGACATGGTTCAGCTCTTCGAAATAACTGAAGTCATTCGAGTGAACCGTGTTCACTTCGACGCCGGAGCCATTGATGAATTTCGTCGCGGGCGGATTTTTCGCCTGTGCTAGCGGGTAGATGCGCAGGTTGTTCTTGATGCCGTCCACGGCAGGCTTCAGATCTCCGTTCACTTTGAATCCGCGGCCCATGAGCCACAGATTGAAGGTCCGCGATTTTGCGACGAGATAACCCTCTGGCACCGCGGCCTTGTAACCCGGAGGCAGGACGAGATATTTTCCGCCCTTGCCTTTGTCGCGCCCGGCGTTGCCGATGTCAGTGACGTACTGAAACCAGGCGTCGTCGAGAAACGCCAGGACGTTCGGAGGGCTTTCAATCACCATCGGCCCGTCCTTCAAATTAATCCAGGTGCTGAAGTAAACAGAGTCGGTGTTGCCAGTAAGAAAGAGCGATTTAGAGTCGAGACGATTCTCGAAGAGCAAAACATTGCTGTTCTCGGCGCCGAGCTTGGTAAAACCGGCGCGCATGGCGGCGAGCGACGCGCCGGGCATGCCGACCAGGAACGCTTGTACGCCACGGTCGCGGTCGAGGTTGTCGTAGACCTTGGTGACGGTGGCCTCGTCGGGAAAGCCGTCGAAAAATTTGAGCGTGCCGATGCTCGTATCCACGGAATCCGGAGTAGTGATGGACTCTGGGATCGGCGTCGTCATCTTCATTTTCGGCGGCGTCCGCGTTTGCGCGTGACACGAGATTGCCGCGCAGGCGAAAACGGACACGGCGACAGCGATTCTTTTTGCGGCTTTCCTCATTCTCTTCTCCCGTAATTCGCGATGCTGTTTCGTGATGCGTTTATGCGAACCAATGAGCGTGTCATTGTACACGGTCGACTTTTGGCGCGGTCCATTCGCCGTCTAACGCCGCATCCTTCGGCCAATAAAGGCGCAGGTACATCATGAACGGGCCTTTCGGTGCAGGCAGCCAGTTGGCTTCTTTATCTCTCCCTGGCGAATCGTGCTGAACGTAGATCGTGAGACCGCCATCGGCGTCTTTCTTGAGGTCAGGCAGCATCGGCGAATTGATGAGGTACCGGTTGATCGGATTCGCGACGAGCAAGCTTGCAGGCATTTTGTACATGGTGAGCGACCAGAAAGCATTCACGGGCGGCAGTTGTCCGGCGGCGAAGTGAAGCGTGTATTTGTTAGCGCCTGTGAGCTTCTGGCCGGTAGAATCGACGCCGTAGAGCGGATACATCGCTTCTTCTTTCGAATTTCCGTAGATACCGAGTACGGCGGCAGCCATGCGGTAGGAATAATTGTTCTTCATGTAGGCGCGCGTGCCGAACACGTCGCCGGATTGAACCTTGCCCTGATTGAACTGCGCGAAAACGTTGTTGAAGTCCGCCCAACCGTCGGCCATTCCCTGCTGCATCGCGGTGCGAATTTCGGGAGAGAGTTTGGCGACGTCGAGAGTCTTGCCGGCGCCGACGCCAATTTTGGCGAAGCGAGCCAGCAGATCGGTCTCGGAAGGATCGGTTGGGCAGTACTGGAGAATGAAATTCAAGATGTTGAAAAACTGGAGCGAAGTTTTCTGAGCTTCGCGGCTGATGGGCTTGATGAAGTCCACCGGCTGCACAGTGACGGCCGG
>JBEKJW010000355.1:0-3869 GCA_050011035.1 Candidatus Acidiferrales bacterium | reverse complement strand
GCCCGTGGCGGGAAAGTTTTCTGGGCGGAAACGGGCGAACAAGCGCGCCAGTACATCGTCGATCTCGCCGCTAAGCACAGCGTCCGCACGATTTCGAAATCGAAGTCCATGGTCGCTGAGGAAATTCATCTTGCGCCGGCGCTCGAAGAGAAGGGCATCGCCGTTTTCGAAACCGATCTGGGCGAATTCATCGTCCAGCTTCGCAAGGAACCGCCGTATCACATCGTCACGCCGGCAATGCATCTGAGCCGCGCCCAGATTGCCGAGCTCTTCAAGGAAAAACTTGGAGGCATCGACACCGACGATCCCGAAAAGCTCGTCGACGCCGCGCGCGTCACGCTTCGCCGCGCGTTCTTCACTGCCGAAATGGGTATCACCGGCGCAAATTTTCTCGTGGCCGATCAAGGACTCGTCGCAATCACCACGAATGAAGGCAACGCGGACCTCGGCGTCACGCTCCCCAAAATTCATGTCGTAATTGCGGGCATCGAGAAAGTCGTCCCACGCTTGCAAGATCTCGCGATTCTCTGGCCGGTGCTCGCGGGCTCAGGAACCGGCCAGCCCATATCGGTGTATAGCACGCTCGTGGGCGGACCTCGCGGCACGAGCGAATGCGCTGGGCCTGAGGAATTTCACGTCATCCTGCTCGACAACGGCCGCACCGACCTGCTCGCCGATCCTGAACAGCGCGAAGTGTTGCACTGCATCCGTTGCGGTGCTTGCCTCAACGCGTGCCCCGTTTATCGCAACATCGGCGGCCACACTTACGGCACAACATATTCAGGCCCCATTGGCAGCGTGCTCACGCCGCACTTGCGCGGCCTGAACCAGTTTCAGCACCTCTCTTACGCCTCGTCTCTGTGCGGCGCGTGCACCGAGGTGTGCCCGGTGAAGATCGACCTGCATCATCACCTGTTGCAGAATCGCCGCAACGCTGTGAATCTCGCCGAACGCCCCACCTCCGAGCGCCTCGCGTTCAATATGTGGCGCTGGTCGATGGGCAGCGCAGGGCGGCTCGCTTTCTTCGGTGTGATTGGGAAATTTCTGCTGCGCGCGCTCTACGCTCTCGGTGTGCAGGGCTCCGCGCTCGATCCGCTGAATCCGTGGACGAAGTATCGCGCTGCGCCGCCGCTGCCTTCGAAGTCATTTCGCGCGCAATGGAAGGAGCAAAATGCCGGCCGCTGAAAACTCCGGTCGCGCCGCGATCCTGAATCGGATTCGCACCGGGCTGAAGACGCCGGCGAAGGTTCACGATTCGCGGGGCCACGTTCACGCCGGCCCCGGCGACATTTTTCCGCTGATCGGAGATCCGCTCGAGCGCTTTCGCCTGGAGTGCGCGGGGAATAAAACGGAGCTCATCGTCACGTCGAGCTTTGACGCGAGCATCGCGGCAGCGTCATCCGTTCTTTCAGAATCGCACGAAGGAGAAGTTTTCGTGCAGGATGCGCCGGAGCTTCGTCGCGTTGCCACTCAGTTTGGAGCCGGCCGCTCTTTGCGTTGGTCTTGCGCCGGTGGTCCGCTCGAATCGACGAGCGTCACGATCACACTGGCCGAGCTTCTCGTAGCGCAGTATGGATCTGTCTTGATCTCATCCGCGTGTGGCGGACGCGGCGCCTCGGTGGCCGCGCCGGTGCATATTGTCCTGGCCGGTATAAATCAACTTGTGCCGGACCTCGAAACCGCAATGCAGCGGGCTTACGATCCCGCGTCACGCAATTCCTACCTGTGCCTCATTACTGGTTCGAGCCGCACCGCTGACATCGAGAAGATTCTCGTGATGGGCGCACACGGCCCGAAGCGGCTGATCGTGATCCTCTCGCAAAGTTAGCCCGCGCCCACATTACTGGCGGCGCCTTCGATTCGTCGTCGCCGGTCGTCAACTATCCACCAGCCACCTACACCGACAAAAAAGAAAACCGAAATCACGCCGCCGAGCGTTCGGTCCGGCGTTCGCACGAACTCAACGGATACTTCGTGGCGACCCGCCGGCACTTGCACCAGCAGTTGTCCCGTGTCGTCAGCTGCTGAAGTTTGCGCCGGGTTGCCATCGACCATTACGCGCCAGGCGGGATACTTCAGCAAACGTACGCCGGCGATATCTGGATCGTAGCCCGCGTCGTAAGAAAATTCGCGGCGCTGCGCAGTCCAGAGCGTAACGCGCGCTTTTCCCACCGGCGTCGCGAGGATCTTCCCCGAGTCAGTATTCTGCGTCGAAATCAGCAGTGTCGGCGGTCCCGGAGGATCGCCGTAGGGAATATCCGCGCCGGGCAGCGCATAGCGATCGCTGCCAACAGGCTGATATTCATCTGTTCCTTCGTAACCGTTGCCCGCATGAATTCCGCGGCTCAGCACAGGGATGTCTTCACTGTCCCACCAGCAATCGCTCACAAATGCAGCACCAAGTCCGACGATCATCACTCCGAGCGTCGCCCATGCCGCCACTTGCGTCACGCGCTTTACGGGCGCCGCGGCCGTCACAAACGCAAACACGAACCCAAGCGGCCCCATCCATCTCCATGGGAATTGTACGAACGCCAGCTTCGGCAGCAACCGCCAGAAAATCCCGCTTGCCGGAAGCATCAAGAAGAAGCTCGCCGCTCCGAGCGCGAGAATCACCCACCACGCCGCGCCAATCTGCCGGGCCCGCCGCGACACAAATACAGCCGCAATCGCGGCAATCAGAATCACCGCCATCGCGACCGTTGAAACTTTCCAGTTGAAGAGCAGAAACTCCGGATCGTTCGCGTGCGTAAATAGAAAATTGTCTTTGGGCTCGAGCAGCGCCACCAGCGCCTGGGAAATCTGCACCCAACGTTGCTCCCACGCCGCTGGAACGATGTAGAACGCCGCAAGCCCGAATCCGCAAGCCATCGCCGAACCGCCCGCCGTAAGCGTCCGCACACTTCGCCCCGCGAGCGCTCCCACGGCCAGAACCAGCGCGAGCGAGTACGTCGCGATCACCGCCGCTGGCGCATTCGTAAGCCAGATCAACGCAAACACCATCGCCAGCGCCGGAACCGCGCTCCATCCATCCCGCATCACGCGCAGCGCCCGCCAAATCAAGAACGGAAAGAATGCCCCGGCCAGCAATTCCGCAAAATCGCTCCGGTAATACAGCACGATCAAGTGATACGGATTTACGGCGTAGAGCACTGCAGCCGCGCAAGCCTGCGATGGAGTCAGCCACTCGCGCGCCATCCGCCACATTCCACACCCGCCGAGAACCAACGCGATCCAAATGAATGCCCCGGGCACCATCTTCCACGGCAGCACAAGTCCCAGCGCTGCACCGAGCATCCACGAAAGCGGCGGATAGAAAATGAATCGCGGCTCGCCGAATCCGAAGTTCGCCCATTCCGCCCACCGCGGGTAAAGAATTCCTTCGCGCCATTGCCCGGACACGTCCAGCCACGACGCCATGTGAAACTGGAAATCGTGCCCCGACGCGTTCCCGAGAAACCACATCGGCATGGTCACGGCGGTCGCAACCAGAGCTAAAAACACGAACACACGAATGCCACCACGCTGCGCCTGCCCGCGCGCGAAATCAGCCGCCGCTCTGTTCACAGAAGTCAACGAGTCCGTCATGCCGCCGTCATCTGGCCATCGAGAATACTCAATCGCGCCCGCCCGCGGCCACTCGGGATTACGGTTTCCCGCCCGCGGGCCGATACGACATTCTGCGACTTCTTGCCAACGCGCGACGCATATGGGTACAGTCTTTCGGCGCCCTCGGGCATCCTTCCACGCCCGCCGCGACGCCAGCCGATTCCCATTTCGAAGGATGATCCATGGCAGCGGACCCGAAGTCCGAAACGTCCACACAAAATACCGCTGAGGACGATCGCCTCAGATCCAGCACCGACCGT
>JBEKJW010000354.1:0-7834 GCA_050011035.1 Candidatus Acidiferrales bacterium | reverse complement strand
AAGGATCCGGCGAAGCGCTTCCAGAATATCGATGAGTTTGAAACGGCGTTGACTGCGAGCATCGTGCCGGCGCGGAACGCGACGCTCGCTGATGCAATGGAGACCGATCTGAGGCGCGCGGGACAGAATCTCCACGCGCTGGTGCATCGTGGGGTCGAGAAGGCACGACCCGCGGTGCCTGTGGTTGTGAGCTTCACGCAGAGCGCCGCGAAGAAGGCGCGACTGGGCGCGCTCGATGCATTTGCGTTTTGCGGCGCGTACTACCGGCGCTGGCTGGGATTCTCGCCGAGGGCGCAGGCGGTGACGGCTTCGGTGGTCGTTGGGTTTTTACTGGTAGGCGTGGCGGCGTTCGCGCGCGGATCAAAGAAGAGTTACGCGAGCAACGCGACGCCTGCTTCGGCAGTCGCATCGATTGCACCGACTGAGAGCGCGAACGAAGCGGTTGCGCCGTCGGGAGCGCCGGAAGTGGCGGGCGATGCAGAAGCGGTGAAGGCCCAGGCGGTGGACCTGAGCTCGAAGCTCGGCGTTACGCCTGAAGCCGAACAACAACGCTGCCGCGCATGCGCGTCCAACGCGTTCAAATTTGCGCTCCACTAAAAACGCGGCCGGCGTGCATCCGGTTCTCGCGTCGATGAACACCTCGCTGCCGATCGAAGATCCGAATCAGGCCCGCGCGGTGGCGGATGCTGCGAAGCTCGAACCTGCCCCCGCTCCGGCGCCAGAAGCGGCGAAGCCCGCGCAGCCTATGACGACGAACACGGCAACAAAGTCAGAGCTCGCCGAGCCGTATCTCGAAGTGACGTCGTATAAAGACCAGCTGCTAGCCGACGAAACCGTCGCGAACATCTCCAAGCTCGGACTGCACGCGTTCTCGGTGCAGAAATCGCACCTCTGGATGGAAACGTTTCACGTCGAAGTGGGACCGTTCACAAGTTCGACCGACATGGCCGAGGCGCAAAAAGAACTTTCCGCCAAGGGCTTTAAACCCCACCCCTCGAAGTAGTTCAACTCGAAAAATCAGGGATTACGTTCGTGAACGGCGACGAGCTGCGTGCTCACAGGCACGCCGCGCTCGACCTTTTCGCGAAGGACGGCTTCGAAGGGCTTCACGTTCCCGCTGGGTGACGAAGAGAGACGGAGAAGCAGGTCGGCGACATTCTGATCGTGGCAGACAAACTCGACTGCGCCCTGCGTGCCGAACGTCGTCGTGCCGGCGAGAATCAGGACGGATTGCGACGGATTGAGTCCCGGCATGAAGGCGACGACGGCGTAGTCTTCCGCGATGGGCTCGCTCGAGGGCGACGCGAGAAACTTCGACGCCTCGCCGGACTGAGGATGCTCGTTGATGATGGCGAGATCGCCTTTGCGTGGGCCGTCGGCCTCGCGCTGGAACACAAATTCCTTTGTGCCGGGGATTTCCTGCAGGGTGAGATTTTCCGAGGGCGATCCCACAAAAATCAGGTTGTTGCTCTTCGCGTCGTCGAGAGAGAACAGGCTACCGCGCTTCACGCGGATCTGGCGATTCTGCTCGGCGAAGACCTGGTCGAGATCATGCACGGCGAGGACTTCGCCGACACCCGTGTAGTGGTCAAAGATCACGCCGCGTGAATCGCGCTTCGGATCGTAGTAGCGCATACCCATTTCCGGACGCCCCACGAAGGCGGCGTTGCTGAAAATCACCCAGGGCTCGTCCCTGCCGCCGACGAAAGGCCTCCAGAAATGTTGTAGCGCGGCGGGAGCGCCATTCTGCGCCATATCCGTGCCGCCAGCGCTCGCTTTGCGCGAAGCGAGCAGCGCCG
Organism: Candidatus Acidiferrales bacterium; assembly: GCA_050011035.1. GTDB lineage: Bacteria > Acidobacteriota > Terriglobia > Acidiferrales > UBA7541 > Palsa-295. The sequence continues at coordinate 6,035 of JBEKJW010000354.1, read as the reverse complement.
CAATCGTCACCGCAGCCACGATAAGGAACGCTGCCATCAGAAACGTGGCGATCATCCAGGAGCGCGAGCGGACTGGCGGCTCGGTGCGCACGCGGTCGGCCTCGTCGATGTCGTGGTTCTTCGATGGGATTACCCGGTGGTGGAAGGCCAGGGCATAGGTGCCCTTCGGAAGCTCAACCACGATCGGGTCTTCGGTCCCTTCCGAGGCGTAATACTCGGTCAACTTCACTCGCAATCGCCCCGCTTGAACACGGATCGTCGAGTCGACCTGAGGGTCAAAGTCCGCCGGGCGGGCGAAGACTTCTGTGGCGATCTGGTATTCCTTCACTGGCACGCCGGGCTGCTCGACCGCGTGGGTGGCCAGGTATCGAAGAAGTTTACAGAGCGATTCCGAGCCATGAAGCGTCTGGCTGGTGACCAGACGGTCGATCTGGCGGAGGTTGCGTTCGCGTTCGACCATGACTACGCGATGTTACATGAATGTAACCGCGAGTAACAACTTTCAGAAGTTGTTGCAGGGCTTGGAGTTCGCCCTGTAACAGTATCAAACCCATTGAAACTATCTATTTGAATCATCAGAGATTCAGTATCCGCGCATATTTTCATGGGGTGGCGGTTCGTGAGTAGTAGCTGAAATTCAAACCATTAATTCCCGCCGCTCGCACTGATACGCACAGGCTGAAGTGCGCGGTGCGAGTGGCGCGTCGATGCCGGTTCGGGCTGACTGAACCGGGGTGGAACGGCACTTGGCTCGATTTTCGATTCAGATTCTGAAATATACGGCAAGTTTTGGGTAACCGAATTTGGGTGCCGCTTCTTGCATTTTTGCTGGTTCTGGTGACGGCGGGTGCCGGGTTTGGACAGACGGAAACCGCGCGTTTGGAGGGAACAGTGACCGATCCGAGCGGCGCGCCTGTAGCTGGCGCTGCGGTAACGGTGACGAGCGTGGACACGGGGCGCGTCAGCACGGCGCCCACCAACAACCAGGGCTTCTACGTGGTGAACGCGTTGCCGCCCGGCCACTATCAGATGGACGTAGCGAAGGACGGCTTTCAGAAGGCCTCGCGCGAATTCGAACTCCAAATCTCCCAGATCGCGGTAGTGGATTTCCAACTGACGATCGGCGCCGTGAGCCAGACGGTGAACGTGGAGGGCGGCTCGCCAGTGCTGGATGCGGCCGACTCGTCGCTCAGCACCGTAATTGAAGGTCAGCAGATTACCGAGTTGCCGCTGAACGGACGGAACTTCACGCAGCTGGCGACACTGGTTCCCGGCGTGAATCGCGGCATCCCTACCGGCGCAGCGACCGGAACGCAGAACAACACCGAGACGTTTCGCTACAGCGAAAGCGGCGGCGGATCACTCGCTGTGAACGGATTGCCTCCACAGGCGAACAACTTCATTTTCGACGGCATCGATAACAACGAAACGCTGGTGAACACGATCATCTTCTTCACGCCTGCGGACGCGTTGCAGGAATTCAACGTGATCACGAACGTCGCACCCGCCGAATACGGGCGCGCTGGCGGCGGTGTCGTGGCTTCGACGCTGCGCTCAGGAAGCAACGAATTCCATGGCAGCGCTTTCTGGTTCCACCGCGATGAAAACCTGGATGCGAAGTATTTCTTCGACACTGGGCTCCCGAAGCCGATCTTCGCGCGCAACCAGTTCGGCGGCACACTCGGCGGACCGATCATCAAGAACAAGCTGTTCTTTTTTATCGACTACCAGGGATTGCGGTTGAACCAGCCTCAAGGCACTTCAGTGGGCACGGTGCCGACGGATCTGATGCGTACCGGCGATTTTTCTGAATTGCTTTGCGGCGGCGCAACGAGCTGTCCAGCGAGCACGATGCTGGGTACGCCGGTACAAATCTTCGACCCGCTGACGGGCACGCAGTTCATGGGCACCGGCGCGCAACCGAACGTGATTCCGACGAACCGTCAAAATTCGGTCGGCCTTGCCTACCTGAATGCGTTCCCACAGCCGAACTGCTCGCCGACGGTCGACGTTCGCTGCGGCACGATCATCAACAACTACAGAAACGCCTCGAATCTGGTAGAAGACTGGAACGACATGGACGCGCGCGTGGACTTCACGCTCAGCTCGGCGGACACGCTTTTCGCACGTTACAGCTGGGGCAAGGACGATAACGACGAGGCGCCGTTCCTGACCACGCTGCCGTCGGGGTTTGGCACCGGCACGACGTTCAATCACCCGAACGGCGCGTCAGTCGGCTGGACGCACGTGTTTAGCCCGCAGCTGATCAATGAAATGCACTACGGTTATGTTCGCACCACCTACGGCTACACGCCGCCGTTTGCCAATGTGCCGATCTGCGAAAATCTCGGAATTCCGAACTGCAATAACAGCTCCGATCTGGGCGGCATCGCGTTGATCGGCGGCAACGGTTCTCAGATCGAGTACACCGGTGACTATGGGCCGTACCTCGTGCCGCAGACCAGCTTCGAGTGGAACGACTCGCTGACGAAAGTGAAAGGGAAGCACACGATCAAGATGGGTGCGAACCTGATTCGGCGGCAGCTAAACCTTTACCGACCGACGGAAGGCAAGGGCTTCTTCAACCTTTGCGGCAATGGCGGCAGCACCGGATCGGGCACCAGCGCAACGCACTACGAAGTGTCAGACATTCTGGCCGGCTTCGTTTGCGCCTACGGCGATGGCGTGCCTTACGGGACGGTGGGAACGCGGAGCTGGGAAGACGGCGTGTTCATTCAGGACGATTACCGCGTGACGAACCGGCTCACTTTGAACCTCGGATTCCGTTGGGATCTCTTCACGCAGCCGATCGAAGTGGATAACCGGCAGGCGAACTTTGACATCACGACCGGCGCGCTGATCATTGCCGGCGCGGGTGGCGCTTCGCGCGCGCTGGTGCCCAATGACTACAAGAACTTTGGACCGCGCGCAGGCTTTGCGTATCAGTTGACGGGAGACGGGAAGACCGTTGTTCGCGGCGGTATCGGCGTGTTTTATTTCGTCGATCGTGGCGGCATCGACAACCAACTGGCGCAGAACCCGCCGTTTAGCGGCGCGGCGAACTTCCAGCAGAACCAGGGCTACGAAATCACGCTATCCGGTTCACTCCCGTGCTCGCCGAACTGCGCGCCTTCGCAACTGAACTCAACCACAGCGACGGCTCCGGTCCCGACAGGCGCGGCGGCGTTTGCCAACCTGAACCTATCGGCGCCGCAAAACGTGAGCGTCGTTTCGTACTTGAACACGAACGTCACGCCGCAAGTGACCGAATGGAACCTGCAATTCCAGCGGCAGATGGGCACGAACACCGTGGTGAGCCTCGGCTATGTGGGCGACCACGGCGCGCGCATGCCGGGCTACTACAACCAGAACGAGTATGAATTCGGCGTGGACACGAACCTGGCGGACACGCGCCAGTTCCCACTGCTGAACACGGTCAGCGTTTACAACACGTACGGCAAGTCGAACTATCACTCGCTGCAAGCGGAAGTCGAGCGGCGCATGACGAACGGTCTGCAGGTAACCGGCTCGTTCACGTGGGAGAAGGAAACCGACAATTCTTGCGGCGCTTACGATTGCCAACAGCCGCAGGACTTCCGTAACCTCGGGCTCGAAGAGGGGCTTTCGAACCTCGACGTGCCGTACCGGTTGGTGATCAGCGCTCTGTACGACTTGCCGTTTGGGCGCGGCAAGAAGTTTGGCAGCAACTGGAACCGGCCGATGGAACTCGCGCTGGGCGGCTGGCAATTCAACGGCATCTACACTCTGCAGTCGGGCATGCCGTTTGACTTGAGCGAAGGCGGCGGCGCGCAAGGCACGATCCGACCGGACATCGTTACCAAGCCGAGCGTGAATCCCGGAAACATCATCGACTACTTCAACACGGCGGCGTTCACTCCTTCGCCGGCGACGCTCTATATCGACGGCGCGAACCAGAGCATCAGCTTCGACCGGCCGGGTACGTCGGGACGAAACGTCATGCTTGGGCCCGGGCTTTCCAACTTGGACTTCGCGGTCTTCAAAAACTTCCACGTGAACGATCGCGTGAACGTTTCGTTCCGCGTGCAGTTCTACAACATCACCAACACGCCGCACTTCGGCCAGCCGGTCGCAAACATCGGAAGTTACTTTAACAACGGCGGTGTTCTCGGATTCAACCCGACGTCCGACTTCGGACAGATCACATCGGTATTGCCAAACAGCAACCGCGAGGGGGAACTGGGCCTTCGCGTAACGTTCTAGTTTGGCCGGAACAGGGAGGCGGTCCACCCCCCGCCTCCCTGTTCCGAAATTGATCTGCCAGGATGGCCCCGTGCGGGATCGGACGCCCTTCTTCGAATCTCGGCCGTTGCGACGCTTGCTGTGTTTGTGGGCGTGTGCGGCGGTGGTGTGTTTTGGCAACCCAGCGGTTGAGGCGCCGCGAGCGGAGGGAGTCTCGGTTGGTGCTCGTCCGGCTGGTGAGGCGGCGAGTGATCCTGCGCCTCGAGTCACGAAGGTTGAGCCGCCGAATTGGTGGGCTGGGCTGAAGGATTTTTGGGCGCGACGGTTTCGTGTTCGACGCCTGGTGTACGCATCACGGATTCGAAGGCGACCGCGGGCGGGCACTACTTGTTCGTGTGGATGACGTTTGAGGATGGGGGCCCGGCGGCGGGGCCAGAGAAATTTTTGGTGCGTGCGGCGAATGGCGGGGAGACTTCTTTCGAGTTGCCGATCGCAGCGCGTTCGTCGCCTCAGGGGAAGTATCAGGGATTTTCGCCGAACGACGTGATGTACCTGATCATGCCGGACCGCTTCGCCGATGGCGATGTGACGAACGACAAGCCAGCGACAATTGTAAATCGTGCTGACGCGCGCGCGTATCACGGCGGCGATCTGCGCGGCATCGAGCAGCACCTCGATTACTTGCGAGATCTTGGCGTGACGACGATTTGGCTGACGCCGATCGTGGATAACACGGATTCGACGGGGCGCGATTACCACGGTTACGGCGCGGTGGATGAATACGCCGTCGAGGAACACCTCGGCACCATGGCCGATTTGCAATCCCTTGTGGCGGCGGCTCACAAAGACGGGTTGAAATTGATTCTGGATTTTGTGCCGAATCACGTGGGCCCGGAACACCCGTGGGCTGCGCTGCCTCCGGAGTCCGAGTGGTTTCACGGCACGCGCGAGCATCACACCGAAGCCACCGGCGATTTTCAGTTCGTCACCGACCCTCATGCGCCGGAGAAGTATTGGCACAACGTGCTGGACGGCTGGTTCGCGAATATGCTGCCGGATTTGAATCAGGACAATCCGGACGTCGAGCGCTACTACATTCAAAACGCACTGTGGTGGGCGGAGTCGACGGGCATCGACGGCTACCGGCTGGACACGTTTCCCTACGTTCCTCGGAAATTTTGGAGCGATTGGCACGCCGCGCTGCGGCGGGTGTATCCGCAGATGACCACGGTGGGCGAAGTGTTCAACGGCGAGCCGCCGATCGTCTCGTTTTTTGCGGGCGGGCGCGCGCAAAACGACGGGATCGATTCAGGCGTGACAACGGTGTTCGACTATCCGATGTTTTTTGCGGAGCGCGAGGGCGTGGTGGAGAAGGGCAGTGTGAAGCGCGTGGTCGAAACCCTCGCGGCAGACCATTTGTATCCGCACGCGGACGAACTGGTGACGATCGTGGGAAATCACGATGTGCCGCGCCTCGCGGGAATGGCTGGCATCACGCCGGAGCAGGTGAACCTGGTGTTTTCGCTGGTGCTCACGCTGCGCGGAATTCCACAGCTGTACTACGGCGACGAAATTGGCATGAAGGGCGGCGGCGACCCGGACAATCGTCGCGATTTTCCGGGCGGGTTTCCAGGTGATACGGCGAATGCGTTTATGCAGATGGGACGGACGCCGGAGCGGCAGGCGATTTTTGCTCACGTCCAGAAGCTGTTGGCGCTGAGGCGCGAGCATGGCGCGCTGCGCAACGGTGAGCTGTGGAACTTGTTTTGGGACGACTCGGCGTACGCGTTTGCACGCGTTTCCGGCGACGAGAA
>JBEKJW010000353.1:0-3902 GCA_050011035.1 Candidatus Acidiferrales bacterium | reverse complement strand
GGATAGTCGACCCGGCTGTCATCCTACGAATACCCGCCACCGTTAGGATCGCAACCCTGACGGATTGATGGCCGAGCCGAGGCGCCAGAAACATACGGTGAAAGCCTGCGATGGTTTATCTTAATGCCAGCTAGTTCAGTGACTTGCCGTATCGACTTCGTATCGATCCGATAGCGTTCAGCCCGTAGCTCAGCTTGGGTGCTCGTACGATGACAGCCGGGTCGGCTATCCCACGAGTACACACGCATTTGTGGCGTGCGTTGACTTGGCTTCACGCGCAACCTAGAATTTTCGTGCATGCCCCCCTCTGACTCCCTCCCCGGCAAAACCATCTCGCACTACCGCATCCTGGAGAAAATCGGTGGGGGAGGGATGGGCGTCGTTTATAAAGCGGAGGACACGCGCCTTGGCCGCCACGTCGCGCTGAAATTCCTGCCCGAATCCGTCGCCGACGATGCGCATACGCTCGCGCGTTTCGATCGCGAGGCGCGCGCCGCCTCCGCGCTGAATCACCCCAACATTTGCACGATTTACGACGTCGGCGAAAGCGAAGTGGACGGCAAAGCCCGCGCTTTCATCGCCATGGAGTTTCTCGAAGGCTCAACGCTGCGCCACGAAATCAACGGCCGCCCGCTCGAACTCGACCAGCTGCTCACGTTGAGCCTGGAAATCACCGAAGCGCTCGAAGCCGCGCACGCGAAGGGCATCATTCATCGCGACATCAAGCCCGCGAATCTCTTCGTCACCAAGCGCGGCCACGCAAAAATTCTCGACTTCGGCCTCGCGAAAGTTGGCGCGTCGCAAAATTCCGGAATCACCGCCGCGCCGACTGCCGACCAGCATCCTCCTGAAGAGGTAATGACCAGCCCGGGCTCGGCCGTCGGCACCGTCGCCTACATGTCGCCCGAGCAAGTGCGCGGCAAGGATCTCGATGCGCGCACCGATCTTTTTTCATTCGGCGTGGTGCTCTACGAAATGGCGACGGGCTCGATGCCGTTTCGCGGCGAAACGCCCGGCGTGATTTTCGACGCGATTCTGAATCGCGAGCCCGTGCTGCCATCGCGCGTGAATCCAGAAGTTTCGCCCAAGCTTGAAGCGATCATCGCGCGCGCCCTGGAAAAAGATCGCGCGTTGCGCTACCAGCACGCATCCGATTTTCACGCCGAGTTGCAGCGCCTGAAGCGCGACAGCAGCAGCGGCCACTCCGCTATCCACCAGTCGCCCCAAGAACCGCATGGTCCGCAAGTGGTTCCGACCGCGGGCCCCGGCTCGGACACCATACTCGCGCCGGCATACACACCGCCGCCCAGTTCACGCAGCGGCACCGCGCAACCGCGCCCCACGCCGGAATCGACGGCTACGTCGCCTCTCACGCACGCAGTCACCTTCGAACAACGTCTCGAGCGCCGCGCCGAGCAAATCAGCGCGAACAAAATTCGCGCCAGGCGAGGGATTACGCGCCGCCTGATCATCGGCGTTGTCGCGCTTGCGGCCATCGCCGCCGCGGCTTTCTACGTGTGGAAGCAAAGAGTTCCGCCGCCGATCGCCAATCCGAAAGATTGGATCCAGCTCACTTTCTTCAACGACTCAGTGGTCTATCCCGCGCTCTCACCCGACGGCCGCATGCTCGCCTACTTGCGCGGCGACAGTTCCTGGATGTCCGGAGGACAGATTTACGTGCAACTTCTCACCGGCGGCACTCCGGTGCAAGTGACGCACGACCAGTCCACGAAACTCGCGCTCGCATTTTCACCTGACAGTTCTCTGATCACCTATGGCACCGTCAATCCGTGGAACGTGTATCAGGCCAGCGTGCTGGGCGCCGGCGAGCCCAGCCTGATGCTGCCCAACGCGTCGTCTCCGAGCTGGATTGAGAAGGGAAAATCGCTCCTCTACAGCGAAATCGTGGGCGGCGGATTGCACATGGTGCTCGTCACCAGCGATCTCGCCAGAGGGAATCGCCGTGTGGTCTATGCCCCCGCTGAAGAGCGCGGCATGGTCCATCACTCGCATCTTTCGCCGGATGGAAAATGGGTGCTGATCGTCAGCATGGACGGCGCGGGCCAGGTTGGTCCATGCTCGATCATCCCGTTTCAGAACGCCACGCAGCCGCGCGAGCTCACGCCACCTGGCAGTGTTTGCCGTGATACGGCTTGGTCGCCTGATGGGAAGTGGATGTATTTCGATTACGATACCGGCTCCGGCTTCCACATTTACCGCATGCGGTATCCCGACGGGAACCTCGAACAGATCACGCAGGGTCCCACCACGCAGGAAAACATCGCGATGGCGGACGACGGAAAATTCCTGGTCACTTCGGTGGGCAACAGCGAATCCACGGCCTACTTTCACGATAAAGACGGCGATACGGCGCTCAGTTCTATCGGCAATACTTACCTGCCGAGGTTTTCTCGCGACGGCAAGAAGATTTATTTCCTGCAAGTGAACCCGCAGACGCACGACGCGGAGTTGTGGGTGAAAGAGATTCACTCGGACCACACCGATCCCGTCGTGCCGGGGTACGGCATGGAGTTCTATACCATCTCCCCAGACGATAAAACCGTCGCGTTCGTGCAGCGCGATCGGCATTCATCGAGCGTGTGGGTCGCGCCGACCGATCGTCGCGGACCGCCGGTGAAAATCTCCGGCGATCGCATCGAGGACGGCCCGTTCTTTCTGCCAAGCGGCGATATTCTGGTGCGCGGCAATGAAAACGGAAAGAACTACCTGTTTGAGGAGAAGCAGGACGGTTCCGGGCGCCGCAAAATTCTCGACAAGCCGATCGTGGAATATTACGGAGGATCGCCGGACGGCAAGTGGGCCTACGTTTATCTCGCCGTCACCGACCCGAATATTCCCGCTTACGGCGTGCTGCAGCCGCTCGACGGCAGCGAGCCGATCGTGATGTGCCGCGCGTTTTGCAGCATGGTCTGGGAACGAACTGGGAAGTACGTGCTCATGGGAGTGGGCCTTCACCCCAGCAGCGTCATCGCGGTTCCGAAAGATCCCGCCACCGGGTATCCACAGATGCCCGGGAAGCCGTTCAGCGCGGCTGAAGATGCGCTCGGCGAAAAGGGCACGATTTTGATCAAACGCCCCGTCGAAGACGCGCTCGATGTGAACACCTACGTCTACACCGAGAACGTCGTCCGCCGTAACCTCTACAAAATTCCACTCGAATAGCGCCGCTATTCACTCGCCACTAGCCACTGCCGCGCACTTCGCATACTATTTTGCGAATCGGAGGAAGCGCTGACATGTCGACTACCGCCGCGCCCGTTACAGCTGAAAACTCCGGCGTGAAATTCGCGAAGATCGTCTTTTGGGCCGCCGGCATTTACGGCGTGCTTGTGCTTACGCCACTCTATTTCATTTTTAATTTGATCGGCGTAAAGGATCCGCCGCCGGTGACGCATCCGCTCTTCTACTATGGCTTCGCCGGCCTCGGGCTGGTGTGGCAAGCGGCCTTCATGATCATCGCGACGTGCCCGGTGCGCTATCGCCCGATGATGATCGCCGCGTGCCTCGAAAAGCTCTCATACGGCGTCGCAGCGTGGGTGCTCTACGCGCAGGGCCGCCTACATATTGGCGACGCTTACATTGCGAGCGTCGATCTGGCGTGGCTGGTGCTCTTCATCGTCGCCTATTTAAGAACTCCAGTACGTCCCAACGAGGAGTATTGACGCCATGCCCGACACAATTGGTCCTAACGCTGATCTGCGGAGTACGCACCGGAAGATTGCATTGCTGGCGCTCTCAGTGGCCGGAGCCGCAATCGCCGCGCTGATTTTCTTCGTGCACACCTTCGGATCGAAGGTCATGCCGTTCGTGCCGCTCCTCTCGCTGGGAGTGCTGGCGATGTTGATCGTTGGCGTGACCCTGCTGTGGCGCTCCAGGGCGCG
>JBEKJW010000352.1:0-3928 GCA_050011035.1 Candidatus Acidiferrales bacterium | reverse complement strand
CGGATGGTACTGATTTCGCGGAATCGTGTAAGTACGGTGGAGTACATTCGCCCGAATTCAGATTGCGAGAAGAGTCAGCGAAAGTCGCTTGTACCCCTTGCCGAAAATCATCTGATTTCGCAAGGGGACGTCGTAGGCAGGTAATGCGACGGCAGGATGCTAGTTAGATGTGGCCAGTGTATACCTCTCGCCCGTAAAAAGAACCACTTATTAAACTGCGAGCGAACGCCTTCCTGAGGGCGGAGAGAGTGGTCTACGGCCGAAATTGCGACGGCGTTAGGGGCCGAAACTGAGGTTCATGGTTTCGACTGTCGCGGGTGGGCTTTCGTCAAAAATGATTCGTCTATCGAGATAGGTTTGGCTCTGCCGCCACTGCCGCAACGCCGCCCACGCGATCCCAAACACGAACGCAAAGACCAGCCAATAAACCGGATCAACGAATGCCCATTGCTCGATGGTGGCCGTCAAGTTCGTGTACGCAAAAAATGCCGCCACATACACCAGGATCGTGACAATTGCTGTGCTGCGAAACCTTTGTACCGAGCAGGTAAATGGGACCTTTCGAATTCGCATCAGCGAAACTTCGATTAGAACTAAGGACATCGCGGAAACGATCGCGGTGTGAATCAGCGAGACTTTCCACCCCCAAAAGTAACCGTATGCGGGCAGGCAGGTCAGGATCAATCCCGGCGCAAGAATCGCCCAGATTATTTTCCTCGTTAAAGTAACGGATTCGTTTGCATCCGGGTCCACAGTGATCCGGAAGATCCAGTTCGCCCGCAAGGAAACCGGGACCTCGCACGCGCTCCGCAGCCCCAAAATTAGAAAATACGAGAGGATGAGCGGGATTCCAAGTACATCGGCTGAAGGAAGGCTTCGCGGCATGGCCGGGGACGCGCGAACCGCGGAGAACACCGACTGAGATGCAATCACAACTCCTAACCCCAAGAACCAACCGAGCGCCAGCGATGGATCGGAAGCCCGGAATAAAGTTCGAAAAACGAATCGGAACCCAGCGCGCTCAAATGAACTGCGCAACAACAACCAGTCCGCTAACGCGAAGACTGCGTGAGCGATCGCACTTTGTCCCTCGCTCTCCGCCTGAAGAGTCTCGGTGCTGCCAAGAAAATGTCGACGATAACTCAATAGGTATGTCGCCAGCGCGACGAACGTGGTCAAAATCGTCGCGACAATCCCGAGTCGGGCCGTATCGACCAAGCTTTGACTCGAACGACCCAGCAACGCCTGGGAAAGTGCGATGAACCAAACTGGCGGCGTCCATTGGAGCCACGGGCGCGACGCAAATCCTGCCGCGCTGATAAGAGGCGCGACCGCGAAGCTGGTCGCGACCAATCCCATCAACGCAACCACAATCGCAAAACGAACGTACATTGAGACACGCCGAAACATGCGGGGCGGCAACATCGACATGAGCGTGCCGAGAATACCGAGCACGACAAGGAAGCCGAACAAGCTCGCCAAGGTCACACACAGAAAGTGAACGGCTAGAAATCGGGAGAAAAACCCGAACGACGAGCGCGAGCTTGCCACGACAACCGGAAATAAAATGGTTGAAGCGGCGTTGACATCGATCGAGAGGATCGTCGCAAGAATTACGAGAGCACCAAGATTTGCGAGCAGGAAGCTTCGCGCCGAAATTGGAAGCGGAGCTAGATTTTTGTAGTCTCGTCGGTCGGGAAGAAGAGTGTCCCATTTCCACACGGCAAGCGCCGCAGTCACCACCATCGAAAGCACAATGAAAAAATACTCGTCCGGCAGCGAGGCAGCGTAAGGATCAAAATTCAGATCGCCGCGGAGCACCTGAAACAATGACCCATATTTGTCGATTAGGAACAGCGAAGCGAATATGCCAGGAAATGCGAGCAGTCCGAGCAGTGCGCCAACGCTGAGATCCACATCGTCTGAAGTCGAACCCTCGCCGCCATGGAAGATTCTCTGCGCAGCATGCCTCAGGAGATGTAAAAACGGCCCATTGAATCTTGACCGCAGTACCGGCTCCAGGCGCTCGTTGTAAATTTCGCTCAAGCTGCGTCCATTTCCTGGAGGATCTCGCGCGCGACGGTCTGAGCGTCGCGATCTTCGACAAGGTGCACGAACGCCGCTTCCAGATTCGTCAGTCCAACGGATTTTTGAAGTTCTTCCGTTGGTGCGTACGCCAGCACACGGCCGTTGCGCAGAATCATCACATGCGAGCAAACTTTTTCCACTACCTCTAGCACGTGAGAGCAATAGAAGACGGCTTTCCCGCGCTCTCCAAGCCCTCGAATCAGGTTCTTGACGATCAACGCGGAAGTAACATCCAGGCCAGATAGCGGTTCGTCAAATATCAGGAGGTGCGGGTCGTGGAGAAGCGCCGCGATCAGCAGAATTCGCTGTCGCATTCCTTTGGAGTAGGAACCGGTTGGAGTGTGGCGGTGGGAATGAAGCGAGAACAGCTCCAACATCGAATCGATTTTCTTTCGAAGCCGTACCGCGGAAATTCCCCGCAACGTCCCGACAAGCTCCAAATATTCCCAACCCGACAGAAACGGGTAGAGGTCGGCCTCCTCCGGCACGTAGCCGAGCTGCCTGCGGTAACCCACCAGGTCCGCCGAGATTTCTTTCCCGTCGAACAGCACTCGCCCACGCGTCGGTTCCGACAGCCCGATGAGCATCCTCACCGTGCTGCTTTTTCCTGAGCCGTTCGGTCCCAGACAACCCAGGATCTCGCCGGACCGAAGTGAAAACGTCACATCGCTTACCGCCGGCACCGCCGTGTAGCATTTGGTCAGTCCTTGCGCTTCGAGTGTGGCCATGAACCTCCTCGTTCCGCTCGCGCGCCACGTCATGGACGAGGCACGCCTGTCCGGTTGGACACCACCGCGAGGACGGAAGTTCCGGCGAGGAAGGTCAAAGTCTCGGAACGGGAATATTCCTGGGCCAGTTGGCGTCAGGTTAGGAAAAGTGGCGCGCCCGGAGGGAATCGAACCCCCGACCCTCTGCTTAGAAGGCAGACGCTCTATCCAACTGAGCTACGGGCGCTTCGTTCAATATTAAGACCATTCGCGCGCGCGACACTACCTTTTGATATAGAAACGTAGCCAACTGCGCCACTCGAGGGGGTTAAGTGCCGTGTGTGAAGTAGGTCCACGGGACCGTCGTGTCAGAAGGCAGGCACTCGCGTTGTATCTTGAGATCGCGCGAGCCCGGGACGTTCGTTCGACAAAATAGTTATTACCGGCCCCAACGGCGGCGCATCCAATCCGGAACCAGCAACACGCACAGCTGAATTTGTCGCAAACGCGTGGAGGAGAATTGAAATGTCACTTTCGGAAGGTACATCGCAGGGCGCAAAGCCGGCGCTTGCGCTGCAGTGCCTGGAGATCTGGGGCGGGAATCATCGGGTAAGTCACGCTTTGGAGTTGCCCGGGCTGATCGGGTGGCTGCACTCCGATCCGGTGGAATCGTCGGCGCAGGGCGGCGACGTTCATTATGTTTCCGTGTGCTCGAAGGGCGTACTTACCCGGCTTGCCCTCGCCGACGTTGCCGGCCACGGTCAATCGGCGGACTCGGTGGCAACGACGCTGCGCGGGCTGATCCGCAAACACATCGACACCTGGGACCAGTCGCAGCTCATGCGCGAGCTCAATGAATCGCTGCGCAACGAAACCACGCACAGCCAGTATGCGAGCGCTATGCTTTTTGCGTACTACCAGCCCACACGCGAACTGGTTTTTACCAACGCGGGACATCCGCCGGCTCTCTGGTATCGCGCGGCGGTGAAAGATTGGGAGTGGCTCGATTCCGGTTCGCCGCTGGCTCGCGATATTGAGGGTTTGCCCCTTGGGCTGATTCCCGGGACCAACTACGTGCAATCCGCCGTGCGGCTTTCTCCGGGCGACGTACTGATCCTTTATACGGACGGGAT
>JBEKJW010000351.1:0-3973 GCA_050011035.1 Candidatus Acidiferrales bacterium | reverse complement strand
GAATGTGGCGTGATTGCCAGAATTGGGATGGCTCAACCCGCGACCCACTGAGAGTGGGTCCCGCACAGACTCCAGAGTCTATGTTACAGCGCGCTGCGCGCGACTAAGGCAGACGGATGCGACTAGCGCTTTCGTTTAGTTCGAGGGTTTCACTCTACTTTTGGCGGGGGGTATCTCTTGGCGATCGCGTTCACGCCTTCGGTGACGTAGACGACTGTGTCGGCGGGGATATTCTTGAGTAGCTGGACGTAGCCTGAGGGCCAGCGGACTTCGAGGTAATCGGCGTGATCGTGGCGTCCGAGGCCGAAATAAATGCGGGGATCCTGCGCTGAGCAGTAGCTCATACCGCCTTTGGCTTGGTCGTAACTCGTCAAATCTCCGGCGATCAGCTTGAGGGTCGCGCCGATGCCGTCGCGATTCGACTTCTCACCGATGAGCTTTACCGCGATCCAGTGGTTGTTCTTCGCGAGTTGGGAGCTACCGCCTTCGTTGCGGAAAAGCTGCGCGTCCTCCCCGTTGTTGCTCACTAGAAAATCCTGCCATCCGTCGTTGTCGAAATCTCCGACTGCAAGGCCGCGTCCCACGCGTGGCGCGCGGAAGTCCGGGCCCTGCGTCCGGGTCGCATCCACGAACTGTCCTTGGCCTGAATTGTGGTACAGAGTTTTCTCTTCGTCGTATTTCACTTCGGGATGGTAGAGCGCGATGTTGTCGAGGATATGGCCATTGACGACGAGCAGGTCGCGCCAGCCGTCGTTATCGAAATCGAAGAACCGCGCGCCGAACGCGCTATTCAAAATATTCGTTTGTCCCAGACCGGACGCCATCGTGTAGTCGGTGAAAGTGCCGTCGCCATTGTTGCGGTAGAGGCGGTTCAACTCGAAATCCAGGTGGCTGACGAACAAGTAGAGCAGGCTGTTGTTCGTCACGTCGGCCGCGTCGGCGCTCATTCCCGCTTCGGGGCGACCGTCTTCGCTGAATCCCGCGTTCGATTTGTAAGTGTCGTCGCGAAATGTGCCATCGCCATTGTTCAGGTAAACGAAATTTCGCTGCGTGTCGTTGGCGATGAAAATGTCGGTCCAGCCGTCGCTGTTCAAGTCAGCGAGCACTACCCCTAGACTCTTGCCGTCCTGATTGGTGAGCCCGGCCTTTTCGGTCACGTCCGTGAACGTTCCATCGCCGTTGTTGTGATAGAGACGCGCCGGCGAGCCGTGAAAGCTGTCCGGATGGCAATACGCGCGGAAGCCGGGGCGGTCGTCGCCGCAATGCACGGGATGATCGACATCGAATTGGACGTAGTTGGTGACCAGCAGGTCGAGCAGCCCGTCGTGGTCGTAATCGAACCAGCCGGCTGCAGTTCCCCACATGCCGTCGTCTCCGACGCCGGCTTTCTCCGTAACATCGGTGAACGTGCCGTCGTGATTGTTGTGGAGCAGCACCGAGTGCCGGTAGCCGGTCATATAGATGTCCGGGTAGCCGTCGTTGTCGTAGTCGCCCACCGCCACGCCGAAATAGAACGTCCCGTCGGTGTGAATTTTGCTCTTCGCGGTCACGTCGGTGAACGTGCCGTCCCGATTGTTATGGTAAAGCGCTGGCTGCGGAGGCGTCGCGGGATGGAAGTACGGCGTGTCGCCGCTGTTCACGAAGAACGCATCGAGATAACCGTCGTTGTCGTAGTCGATCCAGGCTACGCCCGCACCCATCGTTTCGAGGTACAACTTTTCGGGCGATGCGGCGCGTTCGTGATGGAAGTGGATTCCCGCTGCTGAGGTTACATCGCGGAACTGCACGTGGTAGGGATTGGCATGCTCGCTGCGGTGTTGCAGATGAATCGTGTCTTCGTCCGATGGGAGCGGCGCGAACTTCTTGGTGGAGCCCTGCTGTTGCGCCGCTTGCCAGCCGTGCACGCGCGACAGGATCGCAGCACTCGACACATCCAGCGTGCTTGCGATGAGCGCTGCGGCGCCCGCGATAGCAAGTGTGCGCGCCGCCAAACGACCTGTCCCCATATGAATCAGAATTCTAACAAGTTTCTCTGCGCTGTCGCGAATTCGCGCGCCACGTCCGCCCTGGCTCGTTTGTGCTGTGGAAATTCTGTCAACGCGGGCCATCAAATTGCATCCCGTCGCACCCATTC
This sequence comes from Candidatus Acidiferrales bacterium, assembly GCA_050011035.1. Taxonomy (GTDB): domain Bacteria; phylum Acidobacteriota; class Terriglobia; order Acidiferrales; family UBA7541; genus Palsa-295. The sequence continues at coordinate 1,839 of JBEKJW010000351.1, read as the reverse complement.
ACTGGCGGGGACGGAACGATGCTGACATCGAAATCGAAAAATAGAATCGCGTCGATTCGAATTTTAGAATTTCCTTACAAAGCTTCCACAAGTTCTGTGGAAAACATCGTTCGTTGTTTCACTTTGGTATTGACTCGGCTGAAACCGAACGATAGCCTTCCGTTCATTCTCGGGGTGGAGGGATCCATTTTTAGTTTCACAGCTGCGGACCGGACGCCATGTGTGTCTCCGAGTCCGGCTGGCGTGTGCGAAAACGGGAAAAACGGCTTCGTTTGTTCGCGCTACGCTTCGATTCCCGCTCGCATCGTGGTGCGCGCCTTCGCGCTTTTCCTGGCCTGTTGTAGCTTCGCCCCCGCTTTCGCAGCGTCCGCACCGCCTCAGCAGTCCGCCAGTTCTCGAAAAGTCATCATCGACACCGATCCCGGCACCGATGACGCGATCGCCATCCTTCTCGCGTTGAATTCCCCCGAGCTTGATGTTCGCGCGCTCACCGTGGTTCCCGGCAACGTGACGGCGGCGCAAGGACTGAAGAACGCGCTTACGCTTGCCTCGCTCGCCAATCGTTGCGACATTCCCGTCGCGGGCGGCGCGCAGCACCCGCTCTTTCAAAAGCTCATCACGGCTGAATTCTGGCACGGCGCGAACGGCCTCGCCGACGTGCCTGCTCCTCCATCGAAGTGCACCGCCGACCCGCGCTTCGGGCCGGACTTGATCATTCAGATGGTGCACGAGTCGCCACATCAGATCACGCTGGTGCCGATCGGCCCGCTGACCAACATCGCGCTCGCCATCGAAAAAGATCCGTCGATCGTGCCGCTGGTAAAAGAAGTGATCCTCATGGGCGGCTCTATATCGGGCGGCAACGTGAACGCCTCCGCGGAAGCCAACATCTATAACGATCCCGAGGCCGCGCAGGTCGTGTTCCAGGCCGGCTGGCCCCTCACCATGGTCGGCCTCGACGTGGGCGACAAAACCCTTTACGGCAAACCGCAACTCGAACAGCTCCAAAAAACGCACGGCCCGCAGAACGATTTCATCGCCGGCGTTTTTCAGTTTCTACTCGGCCTCGAAGTGAAATACGGCTCCGGCGGCGGCACGCCGATGTACGATCCGCTGGCCGTAGCTCAAGCAATCGACCCCACCATGCTCACCACGGTCCCGATGCACGTGGACGTGGAAACGCGAGGCGACTTCACGCGCGGCGAAACCGTTGCCAATCGCCGCGGCGCCATCGAACGCAACGTCCTTCACGGCGATCGCTATGTGATCGAGGGCCTGGACAACGTCCCGTCCAACGCTCGCGTCGCGGTCAACGTCGATCCCGAGAAATTTTTTCAGCTTTTTAATTCGCGGCTTGCCGGTAAGTAAATCCGGCGGGCGATTTGCCGGTTCGCATCCATTCGCGGCTCAGCCGCTCCGTTTGTAAGGGAGACTGAACAAGATGACGATTCGCAAGACTCTGATCCTCGCCGTCGCGATTGCGCTCTCGCTCGCGTGTCTGCTGCTTGCGCCTACAAGCGCCGTCGCGCAAAACCTCCAAGAAGGCGCGATTCGCGGCACGGTCTATGACACGACGCACGCCGTCGTTCCCACCGCGACCCTCACCCTCAGCAATCCATCCACCGGCTTCCGCCGCGAGCTTACCGTTTCGGCCGAAGGATCCTACGCCTTCGACAACGTTCCTCCGGGCGAATACACGCTCGTGGCCGTCGCGGACGGCTTCGCCGAGACCACTGTGAAAGGAATCGTGGTTTCGGTGGGCGCGTCACTGAACTACGACGTGGTGATGCCGCTCAAGACCGCCCAGACCAGCGTTACCGTTACCGCCGATGCGGGCGC
>JBEKJW010000350.1:0-5880 GCA_050011035.1 Candidatus Acidiferrales bacterium | reverse complement strand
GCCCGCGAAGCTGCCACGATCGCCTTGAGCCGGAGAAGTGAGTTTACGGATCCCGGCGTTGTGGAGTTCCTGCTGGACGCAGTCGGCTCAAGCTGGCTCCATACCGGCAACTACGCAGCGGGTATCGCATACTTCGACGAATCCATCCGCACGTATCCGAACGAGGCTGCGGCCTACCGAATCCGCGCCGCGCTTCGCTGGTACAACGATCAGCTGGACGCCGCCGTGCAGGACTACGCGCAGTCCGATTTGCTCGCCCCCTCTAATTTCAACACTCTTTCGGGTTACGGCCAGGCGCTGGCGGAAATCGGCCGCTCACAAGAAGCGCTGTCGACCCTGGACGCGGCGATCGCCGTGATTTCGAGTTTGCCGCCGTCGGCGGACGTCTCCGTTGGCCAATTCCGAAGGGCCATTCATGCCTTCGCCCTGAATGGCAAGGGCGTCGCGCTCGGTGCGACTGGTGACAGCGTTGGCGCGTTGAAAGCATTCGAAGAGTCGATCTCGATGTGGCCCGAGAACGCCTGGGTGTACTTCAATCGTGCGAAGTTTTTCGAAGCGGGCGCCGAAACCGACAAGTCCCTCGCAGACTACAAGACTGCTCTCGCGAAAAATGACCCAACGTTGACACCGTCGAAGAGACGCTTCGCGCAGTCGCGCCTTGCCGCACGGGGTCAGTCATCGCGCTGAATCCGCGCGAGCACGTCGGCGACGCGATCGAAGAAGTGTGACGGAAGACACGCACGTCGAACATTTCACGGAAAAAACCGGGAACTGCATGAGGGCACGGAGACTTCGGCGCCAAGCACTGTGTCTCCGTACCCTCCGCTCTTCTCGAGGTTCTCTGTGAAATGTTCCATGTTTTTCTGTAGCCCGTCGCCGCCTGCCAAAATGTGATACAACGTTGCGCGGAATTTCACGCACGCCCTCAGGAGGCCGCCTCGTGAATCTTCGCAACGCAATCACCATCGCCGCACTCGTTCTCGCTTGCACCTTCACCGCCGCCGCGCAATACACCGACACGCAAGCCATTCAGGACCTAGGCGGCGCGAAAGCTTTTGAGGCACGGCGCGCGGCTCTGGCGGCGCAGTGCAAGACCGGCTGGATCCTGCTTTTCGCGCGCACCGAAATTCCCGAGGCGACGCACTACCGCGAGGACAACGACTTCTACTACTTCACCGGCCTGCAGGATCCCGGCTCGGCGATGCTGATCGACGTGGTGGGCGGCAAGACCTACATTTTCCAGGCGCAACAGGCGCCGCGCACCGCGCAGGTGTACGGTCCGAATCTGGGCGCGTTGAGCGCTGCAGACCGCGCCGCGATGGGATACCCCGTCGTCCTTCCGATCACCACGCTCGACGAATTTATTTCCGGCCGCATCACGCGGCCCGGTAGCGATTCGCCGAATGCCGATCTGTGGGTGCGCCTGAATTTTCCCGACAAAGCCGACGGCGCGCGCGCCGAGGTGGGCCGCGACAACGGCTGGAAATTCTCGAATCCTTACCACGAGCCGATTCCCGGGAACATCGCCGACAATTATTTGCTCGAGCAGCGGTACCCGGAGCTGCACTTCCGCGACGTGACGCCGTTTCTCGACGCGATGCGCAACATCAAGACGCCGGAAGAAATCGAAGTGCTGCGCCGCATCGGCAAAATCAGCGCGGAAGCAAATAAGGACGCGGTCGCGCACGCCAAGCCCGGCATGTATCAATATCAAATCGAAGCGCTCGCGTATTACGACATGTTCGATAAAGGCGCGCAGGGCGCGGCGTATCCCGCGATCGTCAGCTCGGGCAACGACGTGAACGTGATTCACTACTTCGCGGATCGCCACCAGATTCAGGCGAACGACTTGGTGGTGTTCGATTTCGCGGGCTCGCTCGATCACCTCACGATGGACATCACGCGCACGTTTAACATCAGCGGGAAATTCACGCCGGAGCAGGCCAAGTGGTACGCCGTCGATCTCGAAGCGCAGAAGGCGACGCTCGCAATGCTATCGGCGGGACATACCTATGAAGAGGCTTCGGACGCAGGCAAAGCGGTTTTCGTGAAGGCCGGCATCGGCGAGCAGTGGTTCGGATTTCCAGGGCACTTCGTTGGACTTGCGACGCACGACGTGGGCGCGACGAAAGGCCCGGTGAAGGCCGGGCAAGTGGTGACCGTCGAGCCTTACATTGATTTTCCCGACAAGCACATGCACTTCCGCGTGGAAGACACCGTGCTGATCACGAATGGCGCGCCGGAAGTTTTGTCCAGCGCTATCCCCAAAGAAATGGCGGATGTCGAAGCGCTGGTTGGCAGCGCGGCCGGAAAGTAGCACCGAGGCCCGCGATCGCAATTCTGGCAGTCACCACGTACTTGGCACAATCAGCACAGGCGCGAACGCTTGTGGAATAGACAGACCTGTCTTTGGTTTTGTGAATGCAAAGAAAAAAGTCAACGCCACAGGCAAGTCTGCCTATTCCACAAGCGGGCTCGCCTAATTTGATTTTGCTAGACCACACACGTTGCCAGTACCGCGAGCGGCGATAAGTCAGTTCGATGCGGGCGGCGGATTCTGCGGCGGAGGCGGAGTGGCCGGAGCAGGTGCGGGGCGCGGAGCGTTGGCTGTGGGCGGCGCTTGTTCTTTTTGTGCGAGCAGGTCGCTGAGATTTTGCGCGGCGCTCAGCAGCGCGCGGCCGTAGTCGCCTTCGTGCAGCATCGGCGTCATGTCCTGCTGAAAATTTCCTGCGTCGGGATCGGTGATGATTTTTTCGAGATTCTGGCAGATGTCGAAGCGCATCTTGCGCTCATCGATGTCGAGAAAGATCTGAACGCTGCGCTGGTTCGCGGTGTGGCGCGATTCCCAGTTGTTCGCGATAGCGGTTGAGACGCCCTGCGCCGACTGGCCATTGAGCGTGCGCACGATCACGATATTGAGATGCACTCTGTGCTGGGCTTCGAGCTGGCGCGCGGCGTTGAGTACTTGCGCGTGCGTGTCGGGATCGAGGACGCCGGCGTAGTCGTTCACATAATCGTGAATCGGATATTGCGCCGCGAGCGACGCGACGGGCGAGCCGGCTTGTGGGCCTGCCGGAGCCGTCTGCGCGGTAGCGAGTTGCGCACTGACCAATAGCGCGGCTGCGACAGCTGCTGCTGCGATTCCCTTTTTCATCGGCATCTTCCTATCCTTAATATAGCCCTGCGCGACCGCGGCGTGCCACTGCCCGGGCGCTGAACAGACAACAGCCGTCTTCATTTCGAACCCGTGGGGCAATGAAAAGTTGCACGGCGTTAGAATCGCGATACTGGCAGCATCCACGTCCTTGCTCTACCAGCGTAGGCGAGCCGCTTGTGGAACAGGCAGGTGTTGCCTGTGACGAATTCCCGCCCACTGCGCAAGGCTCACAGGCAACACCAGCCTGTTCCACGCAACCCGCCGCCCATCGTGTGGGATGAAAGGCCTTCGAAATTGCCAGTATCGCGAGTTCACCAGCCGACCGCACTCGAAATCTCGATACACCACTTTGCGCCGGTCACCGCATCTGACACCATGGAACTGCAAGTCCCGCACACATGAGCCGCCGAAACCGCCGCCCCCAAACCGCGAAGCGCCCGAATGCCGAGCCGAGTCCGGTCAGCGCCGCCAAGGTCATCATCATCGCGATCCTCGCCGCGCTCTGCCTGAGTCTCGGCATACTGTTTTGCCTGATGGCGGTGCACGGGCTGCACGCCGCGATGCGGCCAGAGAAATCGATGATCATTGAGCAAGGTTCCGCGAAAATCGACGCGAGCGTGGGCGATGGCGCATTCAATGTGTCCGTCGCCCGGCGGGCGCGCGGGCGTGGGACACGGGATGACCTGGCCCGATCACGGCGGGGGCCTGATTAAAATTCGCGTCGGAGCGGACACCACGGCGCACGACTTCGCCGACGACTGGATGCTGACGCACGAGATGACGCATCTGGCGTTTCCGTCGATGCCAGACGAGCACCACTGGATTGAGGAAGGCATCGCGACGTACATCGAGCCGATCGCCCGCGTGCGCGCGCATCACCTCGACGAAAATGAAATGTGGTTCGAACTCGTTCGCGATCTGCATCAAGGGCTGCCGCGCGAGGGCGAGCAGGGGCTCGACCGCACGCAAACGTGGGCGAACACGTATTGGGGCGGCGCGCTGTTTTGTTTTGTGAGCGATGTGGAGATTCATCGCGCGACGCACAACGCGAAAGGACTCGACGACGCGTTGCGCGGGATTCTCGCCGCGGGCGGAAATATTAATGAGGATTGGTCGCTCGAGCGCGCGCTCCAGACCGGCGATCGTGCGACAGGCACGCACGTGCTCGAAGACACGTACGCGCAGATGGGCAATCAATACCACATGGTCGATCTCGATGCGATGTGGCGCGAACTTGGCGTCGCGCGCGACGGCGACCACGTGGTCTTCAACGACGCTGCCTCCATGGCCGCCACCCGCCGCGCCATCACTTGGGGCCACGCCGCGCCCGACGCGAAATTCGTGCCAGTCCATTAACGCATCCCGCCCACACACGGTTTGCACCGACACAACTTCACCACAATCCTCGCCTTAGCTTGACGCATCTCGGATTATCCTTAGTACATGTTCTTTAGGCGCCTACGACGGGCCAAAGCCCGCGACGAAGAATCCAGCGCTCTTATGAGGGCGTGGAAGGAAATCGCGGCAGGGACATACAGCGCTCTCAAAAAAAAGGACTATTCGAACGCACTCGAATTGGCGCAAGCCGCGCTAAGCCGGTTCGCTCGGGTGCCTAATCCCGAATTCACAGAGTATTTCGCGAGCGCCGCGACTCACGCTTGGCTCACGAATGAACATTTTGCGGAGGGCATCGCGTACTTCACCGACCAACAAACCCTTCATCCCAACTTCCCCTGGGCATATTACGGTCGGGCCGTGCTCTGTTGGTACGACGGGCAGATCGAACGGGCCGTCGCCGACTTCCAAAAGACACTTCAATTGAACCCCGAGGAACCCGGCGCGCATCTCGGACTTGGCCAGTTATATGCGGATTTAGGGGACGCTGACGCCGCGATGAAACATCTCGACGCCCTGCTGATAGCACTCGTCAAAATGCCGCACAATGAACGCGACGATCTCCAAAAATGGCGACACGATGTTGAGGCTTATGCTCGAAATGGCCGCGGAGTGGCGTTCGCAGCACGCGGCAATTTGACTGCGTCGCTGGCCGAGTTTGAGAAGTCCATCCTGCTGTGTCCTGAGAACGGGTGGGTCTATTTCAATCGAGCGCGCGTGCTTGAAGCGAACGGACGGCCACGGGACGCGATGCGCGACTACCAGACCGCTCTCGAGCAGCGCGATCCGGCGCTGACACCGAAGAAGCGTGACTATGCGAGTGCGAAGATCCGCGAGATGATTCCGTGACGACCGGTCCACGCACCACACGCGGGCTGAAGGCCGCCGCTCCTACACCGGCAAGAATGCCCATGCCACGGGCGATAGAGGAGTTGGGAAGCAGCATGGGCAATCTTGCCGGTGTGCAGCTGTAGAGCGTCCTACACCTGAGCGGTGCCGCCGTCGACGAACAGCTCGATGCCGGTGACGAAGCTAGAATCGTCGGAGGCCAGGAACAGTGCGACGGTGGCGATTTCGCGTGGCTGGCCGACGCGGCCCATCGGAATCAGTGCTTTAAACCCGTCGATCACTTCCTGCGGTACGCCGTCGAATATGCCGGTCTGGATCGTGCCGGGGCTTAGCACGTTCACGCGAATCTTGCGGTCCTTCAAATCGTTGGTCCACGTGCGCGCAAACGAACGCACCGCGGCCTTGCTCGCGTTGTACACGCCCATGCCGGGCAAACCTTTCACCGCGGCGATCGAGCCGTTCATGATGATCGACCCGCC
>JBEKJW010000349.1:0-4053 GCA_050011035.1 Candidatus Acidiferrales bacterium | reverse complement strand
GGCGGCGTGAGGGGATCGGAAGAGTCGCGGGTGAAAGCGGAGACGGACGCGGCTTCGATCCGAATGCAGCTCTCGAAGGCGCAAGACGACGCGCACCGCGCAGCGACTCTTGCGGCACAGAATCAACAGATGATGAAGCTGCTGGAATCGCCGCGGCTGCAACAGTTTTCGCTGGCCGCCGTAAGCCCAGCGGCGGGTGACGCGAACGCCCGCGTCGTGTGGGACAACGATAGCGGGCTGATGCTTCTCGCTCACGACCTGCCTGAACTCGCTGAGAATCACGTGTATCAACTTTGGCTCATGGCGACGGGACGGCCTTTGATGGTAAGCGCCGGTACCGTGCAGGTAGATTCGCGCGGCCGAGGTATAGCATACGTGGCTCCGGGCGACCTCCATGGATTTGGGGCGGTCGCCGTGACGGACGAGCCGTCGGCCGGCAGCACCGTGCCGCACGGCCCCCAAATTCTCTTCGGGAAGTAATGACGCTCGCGATCGGCGAACGATCGAAAGGCCGCGTCGAATAACGCAGCGTGGTTACAATTCCGTAACATTCACCGCCGCTATAGGAGTTTCCGGCTTTTCTCGATTTTCAAAAGCTAGTAGGCTTTTGCCTGCGCTCATGCAAACCGAAACACAAAAAATTCGCAACTTGGTGAACCGGCGGCATTGGGGCTCGGCGATCGACCACTTACGGAAGCTCGACATCGCCGCAGCGGCTGACTTCTTCATGAGCCTTCCGTTCGACCGGCAGCGCGAATTTTTTCACAGGATGCATGTCGATTTTTCCGCGTCACTGATCGTTCATCTGCCGTACTACCACGCTTACGTTTTGCTTCACTCGCGCCCGCTGAAGGAAATGAAGGCGATCATCGATGCGATGTCGCCGGGCGACCGCAGTCATTTTCTGGATTCGCTGCCGGAAGAGGCGTGGAACCTTTTGCACGACGAGCTTGCGTCGGCTCCTGCGGCAACCGCTCCATCACAGGCGGCGGAAGCACCAAGCGCAACGCCCGAGACGCTCTCCGCATCAACGAGCGGCGCCAGCATTTCGGTAGAGGAGCCCGAAGCCGTCACCGAAACTCACGGGATTCCGGGCGCCGCGAGCGAAACCGGGGCTGTACCGGATGCGCTCACCGAATCGGGCACGGTGGCGATTGAGGAATCGCCTGACACTGTTGCCGCTCCCGCAGCCCCCGAGCCGATTGTGGAAGCGCGGCAAATCGAAAAAAGCTACACGCAGCCCGATGGCCGCAGCATTCAGGTGATTGCGCCAGTGGATTTCACAATCGAGCCGGACACGATCATAGCGTTGCTGGGTCCCAGCGGATCGGGCAAGTCGACGCTGCTACGGATGCTTTCGGGGCTCGCACAACCCACTTCGGGCGAAGTTTTGTGGCACGGCAAGCCGATGGGGAATTGCCAGCCGAATGTGGCGATCGTGTTTCAAAGCTTCGCGCTGTTTCCGTGGCTTACCGTCCTCGACAACGTTGAAGCGCCGTTGCTGGCGCGCGGGACGGGGCATTTCGAGCGCCACCGGAAAGCGCTGAGCGCGCTGTCGTCGGTTGGGCTCAAGGGCTTTGAGAACGCGTTCCCAAAGGAACTCTCGGGCGGCATGAAACAACGCGTCGGCTTTGCCCGCGCTCTAGCCGTCGAGCCAGAAATTCTGTTCATGGACGAACCGTTCTCGGCGCTCGATGTACTTACGGCCGAATCCCTGCGCGGCGAGTTACTCGAACTGTGGCTCGCAAAGAAGATCCCGACGCGGTGCATCTTCATTGTCACGCACAATATTGAAGAAGCGGTCTTGCTCGCTGACCGCATCATCGTTCTGGGTCGCAATCCCGCGCGAATCCGCGCCGATTTTCGCGTTCCGTTGCAGCACCCGCGCGACCGCAAGTCCGCCGCCTTCGTGCTTTACGTCGACTACATATATAAGGTCATGACGCAGCCGGAGCTGAAGCTCGCGCCGCCAACGCGAGCGGGCCACGTTGAACGCGCGCCCGCGCAGCTCATCCCCCACGCACGTCCCGGCGGCATCTCCGGTTTGATCGAGTTGCTCAATGACCGCGGCGGCGAGGAAGACATCTACCACATCGCTGAGGACCTGTTGCTCGAGGTCGACGATCTGCTTCCGATTCTTGAAGCCACGCAGATGCTCGGGCTCGCGACGGCGAACGAAGGCGATGTTCGCCTGACGCCCGCCGGAAAGGCCTTCGCCGAAGCCGACATTAATACGCGCAAAACCCTGTTCCGCGATGCAGTGCTCGAACACGTCTCGCTGCTGCAGCAGATGCACTCCGCGCTGCACAAGAAATCCGACCACACAATGCCGCTCGAATTTTTCCGCGACCTGCTCGACGAACGGTTCGCGCAAGTGGAAGTCGAGCAGCAGATCGAAACGGCGCTTGGCTGGGGCCGTTACGCCGAACTTTTCACGTACGATCCTGATACCGACACGTTACATATTCATGGAGCCGGGCAGCCCGAGACCGTCGCGGAAACCCGTACGCTTGGCTGATGCCGCGACGTAACGCGCCTGCCTCCGCGCCGCTGACGTGGGGCACGATTCCCGCCGCAGTCCCTTCCATCATTCGCGATCTGCCAGTGATCTTCGCGGCGTTCGCACTTTTCTATGCGCTGCTCTCGCTTACGCACTACTGGCTCACGCCAGTCAGCGTCGAGACGCAGATTAACCTTTCGCCTTCGGCGCTGCCGAAGTACGCGATGTATTCCGTGCTGCGCATCGCGATCGCATACTTGTTGAGCTTGGGATTCACTCTGGTCTACGGGTACATCGCCGCCTATAACGCGCGCGCGGAAAAATTCATGATTCCGCTGCTCGATACGCTGCAGTCGATCCCGGTCTTGAGCTTCCTGCCGGGAGTGATGGTCGCGATGGTGGCGCTTTTTCCCACAAGACAGATCGGCGTCGAGCTCGGCTCCATCCTGCTGATCTTCACCGGACAAGTCTGGAACATGACGTTCAGCTACTACTCGTCGCTGAAAAGTATTCCGCGCGAGATGCGAGAAGTTGCGGTGGTTTTCCGCTGGAGTTGGTGGCAGCGCTTCACGCAGATGGAGCTGCCGTACGCGACCATCGGCCTGGTGTGGAATTCGATGATGTCCGTGGCGGGCGGCTGGTTCTTCCTGATGGCGTGCGAAATGTTCACGCTCGGTAACCGCGACCTGCGGCTGCCCGGACTCGGGTCGTATTTGCAAACCGCAGCGAACGAAGGCAACACACGCGCAATCCTTTGGGGGCTGGGGACGATGGTCGCGATCATCGTTCTAATCGACCAACTGATCTGGCGGCCGGTGATCGCGTGGGCGGAGAAATTCAAGTTTGAGCAAGTGGAATCGTCGGACGTGCCGAGTTCACCCGTCCTCGATTTTCTCCGTAGCTCAAAAATTCTTTCTTGGCTCTCGAGATTTACTACGCGTCCGGCGCGGGAGCACATCACGCTGTTTTTCGCCAAACGGCGATCTGCCGAGGTCGGCGTTCCCGAGCCCAGCAAGCTTGGAACTTGGGTCGCGCGGCTCTTTTCGCTCGCGGTGTTCGTGGGAATACTCTACGGACTGATGAAAATCGTCGCGTTGCTTTCGCATCTGACTCGCGGCGAGGTGAGCAGCATCGCCTGGGGCGCGGGCGCAACTTTTTTGCGCGTCGTGTTTACGCTATTTCTTGCGGGTTTGTGGACTGTGCCGATTGGCGTGCTCATTGGCCTGAAGCCGAAGCTCGCCGCGATCGCGCAGCCCCTCGTTCAAATTCTCGCATCAGTGCCGGCGACGGCGCTGTTTCCGGTGATCCTGCTTCTGCTGATCAGGGTTGGCGGCGGACTCGGTATCGGCTCGATCGTCCTGCTGTTGCTTGGAACACAGTGGTATTTGCTGTTCAACATCATCGCCGGAGCAATGTCTATTCCCACTGACTTGAAGGAAGTGACGAGCGTGTTTCGGTTCGGTCGGACGGAGCGCTGGCGGGAGCTATTTCTGCCGGGAATCTTCCCGTTCTTGATTACGGGATTTATCACGGCGTCAGGCGGTGCGTGGAAT
>JBEKJW010000348.1:0-4079 GCA_050011035.1 Candidatus Acidiferrales bacterium | reverse complement strand
GCATCGTTGAGACCGAGCCCGCTGCGGGGTTTGGTGGTTTTGGCCGCGGGCGGCTGCTGATCCCGCTGGCCATCGCGCAAACTCTGAAAATCGCGCAGCCCACGGACATGCGCGAGATGCTTAGGGGCTCGAGCGGCAAAGTCAGCTACGACAGCCTCACCGTCCGTGTGAAGAATCCTGCTGCCGTTCAGTCTGTCGAAGATTCGATCAAGAAAATGGGATTCGGTACTTTCTCGATCCTCGACGCGACAAAAAATCTGCGCCTCGTATTCATCGTCTTCGATTCGCTGCTCGGGATCTTCGGGAGCCTCGCGCTCACGGTCGCGTCGCTCGGCATCATCAACACGCTCGTGATGGCGATTCTCGAGCGCCGTCGCGAAATCGGTATTCTCAAAGCTCTCGGCGCCGCCGACCGCGATGTGCGTCGCCTCTTTTTCGCAGAAGCGGGGGCAATGGGTCTTTTCGGCGGAATCGCTGGCGTGATTTTGGGGTGGGCGATTGGCCGGGCGCTGAACTTCGCGACAAACGTCTATCTGAAACGCCAGGGATTGCCGCCCATCGATCTGTCGTCGGTGCCGCTGTGGCTGGTTGGCTCGGCGATTGGTTTTTCGTTTTTCGTCAGCCTGATTGCGGGGATGTATCCGGCTTCGCGCGCGGCGAAGCTCGATCCGGTCGAGGCGCTGCGGTATGAGTAAGGAAGTCGCAGGGAAGCTGCGCGTTCTTGCAGTAGTTCTGATCGCGCTGCTATTCGGTATCTTTGCACCAGCCGCGCGCGCGCAAGTGCGCGCCGAGTGCCGCTCCGTGCCCAGCAAAATCCTCGGCCATCCGGTGAAGTACTGCGTGTTCCTGCCGCCGAGTTACGACGCCAACGCTTCCGCCAAATTTCCGGTGCTCTACTATCTTCACGGGCTCGGTAATAACGAGCAGATTCTGCTTCGTGCCGGCGGCATGAACATTCTGCAGGACTTGATCGACCAGAAAAAAATCGGCGAGTTCATCGTTGTAGCGCCCGACGGTGGCCGCAGCTTCTACATCAACTCCAAAGACGGGAAAGTTCACTACGAAGATTTCTTCATGCGCGAATTTCTGCCGTACATCGAATCGCACTATCGCATCAAGCCGGGCCGCGCGAACCGCGGCATCACAGGCATGTCGATGGGCGGCTACGGCGCGCTGCGCTTTGGGTTTAAGTATTCGGGCGAGTTCGGATCTGTGAGCGCGCACAGCCCCGCGATCGTCGATAAACTTCCGGACATCGAAATCTCAGACGAGCAGAGCGAACGCGTCGCTGCCGAACTCGGCGGCACGTTTGGCGATCCTATCGACCGCGGCTTCTGGCAGCGGCAAAGCCCATTTACCATCGTGAAGTCGATGCCGCGACCCGAAAGCCTCGCGATCTATTTCGACTGTGGCACGGACGACGAGTTTGGCTTCTACAAAGGTGCGCAACAATTCCACGATCTGCTCGTCTCGCGAAAAATCCCACACGAGTTTCACCTGTATCCCGGCGGGCACGATTGGGACTACTTTTCGCGCCACTTTCCCGCGTCGCTCGCTTTTCATTCACACGTGTTTGAGCAAGCAGGTGCGGCGACGAAGTAGCTCTCGTTGACGTAACATTTCGTATATCTCGTTGTACCCGGCCAGCGCTACAATCCGTCTCAGTCAGTAGCCGCACCCTGAGGCTGCCATGGACATTCAAACGTGTACGCGCCCGCGCTTTGCCGTCGCATTCGGTTTCGCTCTGCTCGTAGCTTTCGTCGCGCCAGCTTTCGCCTTCACATACACTTATCCACTCTCGTCCACAGATATCCGCGACGCGTATTTCATCGGCCGCCGCAACGATGAAGTGACCTCCGACTTCCTGCTCAAATACACGCGCCACTTCGACAAGCCTTCGAGCGGGGCGTACATCTCGGATATTGCCATTGCGACGCCCTTTACGCAGATCGTCACGTATTCTTCGCAAACCGCAAACTACGACGCGCCCTCCGCCGTCCAGCAATTTCAGGACAAGCCGATGAAGTTTTTCGCGCACGTCTTCATCTTCGTTGCAAACGACTACAAGATCCAACAAACCGACTCCAGTAATTCGATTTACCCGTCGTATCGGCCATTCTGGCAAGATTTCAAAATCGAGGTTGCGCAACGTCAAACCATCCACCCAATTTCCGTCAACGGTGAGTTTCTCTATTCAAGTGACAGCAATGTTGCTAGCGGCGGCCCCAACGTGGGAGCCGCCAGTTACGGGCCCGTCGGGGCCCGCGTCGACCTCGAGTACTCAGCCGATAAGATCGACTCGGACCTCACCACCATTTCCGTCGATGCGCCAGACGGCCAACACGTGGAAGCCACGTTCGACCTGACCTCCCTGCGCTAACCCGTTTCGCTGCGCATATTCAGTCACCCAAAGATGTTCGCGTCTGTGTCCGGTGGCGCAATGAAACGTCCCACCACCGGACACCCCAGTCGCGGCGCGCGCTCGCAAGTCGCGTTGTCGCAACCACTTCCGTCGCAACAAACTGGCCGCCCGCGTGCCACAGTTTAGTTGGTAGTCTCTCGCATTCACGAAAGGACTCGCATGAATGCTCTACGCCTCTGGCTCGCCGCACTGAAAGACTTCGTGACCACCTCGCCGCGCGACCAGTGGGACATTCTCACGCAAGACGTCTCGTACGCCGTCCGCACCCTGCGAAAGGCGCCCGGCTTTGCGGTGACTGCGATCCTCACCCTCGCTCTCGGCATCGGCGCGAACACAGCGATTTACAGCGTCGTCCACGCCGTGCTGCTTCGCCCGCTACCGTATCAGGATAGTGCGCGCCTGGTAATGCTGCGGCATCCGGCCCAGAAAATGGGCATTCACGACACGCAATTCTCCGTGCCCGAGATCAACGACTACCGCGCGCAGAACCAGACTTTCTCGGACATCGCCGAGTATCACGGCATGTCGTTCACCCTCTTTGGGCACGGTGATCCAGACCGCGTACGGACCGGCGTGATTTCCGCGAACTATTTCCCGATGCTCGGGGTTACGCCGATTCTCGGACGCACGTTCACGCCCGAGGACGAAAAGCACGGCGCGCCTGCTGTGCTGGTGCTGAGCTACGAATACTGGCACGATAAATTCGGCGGAGATCCGGAAATTGTGGGCAAGACATTTCAGATGAACGACAAGGTGCATACCGTCGTCGGCGTCCTGCCCCGGCTTCCGCAATATCCCGACGAAGACGACGTCTACATGCCGACGTCCGCGTGCCCGTATCGCTCGAGCGATGACATGATTCAGGGCCGCGACATGCGCATGATGGAGTTGTTCGGCCGGTTGAAGCCTGGCGTCACGCTGGATCAGGCGCGCGCAGACCTTGCGACAGTCACGGGTCGCCTCAGCGCTTCGTATCCCGTTTCGTACCCGCCTGACGCTGGATTTGCGTTGACGGCGACGCCGCTGAAGGCCGAATTGACGGACACGGCGCGTCCTATACTTCTGGCGCTTCTCGCTGCTGCTGGCTTCGTGCTTCTGATTGTCTGCGCGAACGTCGCGAACCTCACGCTGTCGCGCGTCGCACGCCGCGAAAGGGAACTGGCTGTGCGCTCGGCGCTCGGGGCAGGGAAAATCCGTCTGCTCCGCCAACTCTTCACTGAGAGTTTTATCTTAGCGATCGTTGGCGGAGGACTTGGACTGTTGCTTGCGAACATGAGCCTGGAACTGTTCACCACCTTTGCCGCGCGCCTCACGCCGCGCGCGCGTGAGATTCACATTGACGCAGGGGTGCTCGTCTTCACGTTTGCCGCCGCACTGCTTACGAGCATCGTCTTCGGCACGGTGTCGGCGACGTTCTCCGGTGCGGATATTTCGAGTGGATTGAAAGAGGGAAGCTCCGGTGCGGGACTTGGCCGTTCGCGAAACCGCATGCGGAGCGCCCTGATCGTTTGCCAGGTCGCGTTTTCGTTTGTGCTGCTGGTCGGCGCTGGATTGATGCTGCGCAGCCTTCTGAATCTCGAGCGCGTGAATCCGGGCTTTGTTCCCGAACACGTCCTTGCGATGCGCATCAGTTTCAATTGGTCGAAATATGCGGGAA
>JBEKJW010000347.1:0-4079 GCA_050011035.1 Candidatus Acidiferrales bacterium | reverse complement strand
CTGCCTTGCGTGCGCGCGTTCGCTGCAACCGCAACCTGCAGAAAAATCGGCCGCGGACTACGACCTGGCTCGCATTCTCGGAGGTGATTCTTGATAGTTCCACCGCTTTCAGGTTTGAGTCTTGGCAGCAACGGCGTAATCATCGCGTCGGGACCGGGCGATCCGAATTCAATCGCGAACGACGACGGCAACGGTTCACTGCAACGCGCGACGGTCGGCAGTTTGTTCCTGCGAACGGATGCGCCGAGCAGCTCCACTTCGCTGTATTCGAAAACCGGCGCAACCGTTTCGGGCGGAACCGGAACGTGGACAGCGGTTTGAAATTGAGTTTGCTCGCGCGTCGGGCCTCCCCCGCAGCGAGCAACAATATCCGCGATTGCCATCGCGGATAACCGGGTTGAGCGCGAGGCCGCCGTCCAATCGGCCTTGCGCTTCCCATTTTGTTGAGATTGCCGTTCATACCCGTGGCGGCAATTGTGCGGGGCCGTGACTCGTAACGCGGTCCCGCGCAGAGGATCTTGGAGCGATGGAACTCACGACACGGCAAGTCGCGGCGCGGCTGGGCATGTCGATTGCATCGCTGCGTCACCACATCGTCTGTCATCGCTCAATCGCGCCCTCCGCTGTGCGCGGGGAGAGGCTGCGCTGGACAGAGGCGCACATCCAAGCTTTCGAGCGCATCGTGTTTCCGGAGGGGATGACAACGCCGATGCTCGCCAAACTTCTCGGCATGTCGTGCACGGGGATTATCCGGCGAATCGCGAGAGGCGCGCGCGGCCCAAGTCTGCGACGCGGAAAGAAGTTCATTTGGGCTGCCGACGACGTAATTGCATTCTGCGAACACGTTTTCGTGCCGAAGACTAAAACATCGGAACGAATCGAGACAGACAAACTCGGGCCGGATGCGCGGCACGAAGCACTCTTGATTCGGCGCCTTGCGCGTGGCAGCGGCGAATCCGTTGCGAGCGTGCTTGCAACGATCCGGCTCACTCCGCGGGATAAAGAACTGCTGAGGGCCTCGGCGAAAACTATCGGAGCAAAAGTAATCGCGGAACAGCACATCCGTTTTCGGTTAGATGTCGAGCGTGCGTTTCTGCAGCTGATTCGAGAGGAGCGTCAACGTCATGGACTATCGCAAAGTGGTGAAACAGGCGGGCGGAATTTTTGTGGGAGTGCGGCGCGGATGCGCGCGAACGGGTGACTTGATTCAGTTTCGCCCGACGAAAGACGGACCGATTCTATCCGTTTACGCGCGGTTGCTGTCTGCGGAGGACGTTCGGCTCGCGATCAAAAACTTTCACGACACGGCGCGCGGCGAAGCGTGGCAGGCGGGCGTCTGAGACCGGGACCGCCTTCGCGGAGAACGGTCTTGGCGGATTCTACCGTGCGAGTTGAAACATTCATCTGTTTTGCAGCTTGAGCGTTCGACAGTTCCGGAGTATTCCGCAAATTTGCGGAATACTTTTTCGGCTGGCCCGGACCTTTCCGGTTCGCGATCCGCGCGGCGATCAGCGCCCGCTGGCTTTCGTCGAGCTTCTGGTAGCGGGAGGATTGGTCGCGGGATAGCCCGAGGTCAGCCAGTTTAGTTTGAGGTGTCGTCTTACTCGACACCTGCTTTTTCCTGTTCGAGCCCCTACTATCGGCCCGCTCGCCGCTCTTGGCCGTTTCCTTCAATAGCTCCCCGGTCCGCTCAGCGCGATGTCTCAGCGTTTTGACGGGCGATGTTTGTTGGGCGAAACGGTTCCAATCGACACTTCGCTGTCCCAGAAGTCTTTCAGGTCGTCTTTTGACGGTTTCGCGAGCGTCCCGCCGTGCGCCTGTTCTATAACTTCAAGACGTTGCACCAATGAAACGAGGTTAGAAAATTCGGGCTTGTCGTCCTTCTGGTCCTGCTCAATCATCTCGCGGGAGT
Organism: Candidatus Acidiferrales bacterium; assembly: GCA_050011035.1. GTDB lineage: Bacteria > Acidobacteriota > Terriglobia > Acidiferrales > UBA7541 > Palsa-295. The sequence goes on along the minus strand of JBEKJW010000347.1, from coordinate 2,167 downwards.
CGGCGTAGTACGAGAAAATATCGGTGCTGAAGTCTTCCCACACGTCCGTGTCGTTCAAGTAGCCGCGATTCACCAGAAGGCCGACATTCTCAAAAAACCCCAGAATGCGATCTTCCTCTTCAGGGTAATCCTCTCCGGCGAGCCGCTTTTGCGCGCACGCCTTTCGATAGGTAACCATCGGCTCGCTGTTGTATTGCTGGTCGAGCGACAGCAGATGTTGAATCTGCGCTTCGTTGTGCGCCTCTGCGATCTGTTCGTGTGCGTACCAGAGAGCGCCAGCGCCCGTCACCGCCAAGACTGCGGTGAAGATTGAGGTAATCCATTCAGGACTTAATTTCCGAGTCATGGGCCGGAACATACTCCCGCCGAACAAGACGCGTCAAGTCGTCTCGTTGCGTGCTGAATTGTCCCTCTGATATTTCCCGCCAATCAGCCGATAAGGTGTTGTGTCGAGTGAGACAAGGCCGATCCGGCTGTTAAATGCCTGTAAAACGAATTCTGTGAAATGGCGCCGAGTTCTAAGAAACATCGTATTTGCTGGGGTTTCTGATAACTATTTGCGCCTCACGACCATCAGCCTCCCCGTTCCACAAGAGAGGGGCACGTATGCCTGCAAGCGCAGTACGAATCCTCATCATTGGCCCCCTAGCAGAAGCAACCGGTGAAATGTCGCAGAGGTTGGAGCGCCGCGGATGGGCTACGCATGCGGTGGCGACATTGCGTGAAGCACAAATCGTGCTGAGGACAATCCGGTTTCCGCTGGTGCTGGCGTCGGAAAAACTTGACGACGGCACCGGCTACGAGCTGACGAAATGGGCCACGGAGCAAGAGTTGACGCTGATGGTGGGACTACAACTGACGGACACACTGTTGTGGCTCCCGGTTGTGGAGGCGGGTGAGCGGTCACTCGGGAGCCGCGCCCTGAACCCGATCATGCTCGAAGGCGAGATTGAGAACCTAATGACGCGGACGGACGAAGCACGAACGCGGACTGCACGGGAGCGCACGGCGAAGATAGCGACCGGATCTGTGTTGAAAGGCGAGTTGGCGGATGGAATCAGAGGACAGAAGGGCGCGATGGATTCGAAGACGTTGATGCCACCGATGCGCGGAACGAGGAAGTTTCCGACGGAGATAACGGCCGACCGAGTGGCAGGCACGCACGGGAAACAGTAGAGCCAGCGCACGGCGCGGCAGAGGGAATTTGAGATGGCTGATACAAGAACGGAGTCGGGGCGAGACAGCGGACCGATTGTGGTGCGACCGAAGGCGGCGTTGCTGAGCGAAAGCGTGGTGCTTTCCGATTTTGCGGAGTGTCTGCTGCAGGCGTACGACGGAGTGGCCAGGCGGGCCTATCAAAAGTACGCGGCGCGAGGTTACAAGCGTGGGCAGGACAACGAAGACTGGCTGGCGGCACAGCAGGAACTGGGCTTTCAGATGCGGGTCGACGTGGCCGAGTCTGAAAAGTTCGTCCATGCGATGGTGGGTGTGGATGGGGAGCACAGCGCTGAAGTCTGCGTGGCGATCGAAGGAAGGTGGTTGCTGGTTCTCAACGCGCAGGAGTTTGCGCCACAGGGCGTGACGGCGACGGCGCTTGATGCGTTGGAATGGAATTCGGAAGCCGGGCGCGCGGATACGGTGCGAGAGTGGCCGTGGATTGGGACGTGCTTCGGACGGCGCGAGGGCGCGGGCGAGATTTGGAGCGAAGAAGCGGAGGAGCAGGAGAGTTTGAGATTGCGTTGGGGATCGCAGCCGTTTTGTTTGGTGGAGCTGCCGGTGGACGTCGATCGGGCGCAGACGGTGGGTGTGTTGGCGGAGGGGACGTTGGCGCTACGGATGGTGAAGGTGGGGGTGCGGAATTTGGCGAGAGTGCAGTGAGGATGAGTTAGGCGGTTCATTCCGGCTGGAAATTTCTGAAGAGTTGAAAAGGCGTTAGGCAGGTGTGCGGTGGGTGCCGCTTGCTGACGGACGGGTGTGTGTTGGCGCTGAGGGCGCACCCTTTTGACGGAAAAAGGGTGCGGCACCCGGAAGGGCGGAGGTAGGCGCGTGGGTGGCGAACGAGGCTGCGTTGCAGGGGCGTTGTGGGTGGTGGCGAAAGCGGCGGCGTGCCGTGGTTGCGAGATGGGGGCCGCGTGATTTAGGGGGCGTGACGGGAGATCGTTGGACG
>JBEKJW010000346.1:0-5177 GCA_050011035.1 Candidatus Acidiferrales bacterium | reverse complement strand
CCCAATTCAGACTTCTCGCCTTCGGTGAAATCCAGCGTGGGATCGGTGAAGTACAGCGCGCCATCTGGACCGACGATCACATCGTTCGGCGTGTTGAGTTTCTTACCGTCGTACTGGTCCGCAAGAACTTTGTATTTCCCGTCCGGCGTGATCGCAAGAATCGAGCGCAACTCACTGGCGGTGGTGATCAGGCGGTGCTTCTGGTCGAACGTGTTGCCGTCGGGATCGCCGAGCGAAATCAATTCCTCCACATGTCCATCGGGATACGCGCGGTAAATTTTGTTCTTCTCTTCATCGCTCACGTAGACGAAGCCGGCTGGATCCCACATCGGCCCTTCCGTGAAGCCGAAGCCTCCCGCGAATTTTTCGAGTTTGGCGTTTTTGTCGACCAGGTTCCAGAACTCCGGTGCTTCCGCCTGCAACGCAACCTCGCGCGGCGGCTTTTTCGATTGCGACGCGGCGCGGTACGCTCCGGCCAACAACCCACCCGCCACAACTAAACTGGCGGCGATTTTCATCCATTTCGAATTCATCAGTCGTCGTCCTTTTCTTCCAAAGTCTTATGTTCGCCGCCCCGCTTCGTCGCTTCGCGCGCGCGGCTGGTGGCCATCAGAAAACTCACCAGGTCATTCAGCTCCGCCGGTGAAAGGCGAGTGCCGAAGTCCGAGGGCATCAGCGATTGTTTCCGCAGCTCAACTCGCTCGATCTCCTTGCGATCGAAAAGATGAAACGAGCCATCGGTGGTTTGCAGCTGCAGCGAAAAATTGTCTTCGTTGCGGATGATCCCGAGATACTTCGCGCCGTCGCGCGTGTACACCGTCGCCGTCTTTGCGCGCGGATCGGGTTCAGGATGGACAATCGCCCCGCGAATTTCCTCCGGCGCACGCGTGCTCGCAAAATCCGAAAGGTCCGGCCCGAGGAAGCCGCCGAGCCCCTCAACCATGTGGCAGCTCGAGCACTCAGCTTTGCCGTAGAAAAGCGCCTGCCCCGCCTTTGGATTTCCCGGCAGTGCCGTCGCGTGCTGATCGCCTTGCAGCGTGCGGAGATACTTCACAACACCGGCGATCTGCGCGGCGTTCAGCGTTCGGCCAAGCGCGTTCAGCGTTCGGCCAAGCGCAGGCATCGCCATGTTGGGCGAACCGTCGCGCACAATGTGCGACAGTTCCTCGTCGTTGAGCCTCGCGATTTCAGGATTTGTAGCGATGTTCGGGCCGCGCTCGCCGCCCCGCCCGTCCAGGCCGTGGCAGCCCGCGCAGTTTCCCGCCCAAATTTGCTTCCCAAGCGCATCGCCATCGTTCGCTGATTTCTGGGGCCGAGGCCGCGCCGCCGCAAGCGAAACCAGTGCCAAAACCGCCCCAGCCGTGCCGACGATCACAAAGCCTGCAAATACCAAGGCCCTTCTCCACCGCAGTCGAGAAGGGCCTCTGGAATCTTGCTTCATTCGGTTCACCGCAAACGCAGCCGCGATTCTCCCTCGCTCTCAGAAGCTAGAAAATGATCTTAGCGCCGACTTGCAGAACGCGTGCGGAATTCGCGCTGGAGATGAACCCGAATCCGCCGTTTTGAATTCCGGTGGTCTGGTCATAGGAGCGTGAGTTGAAAGCGCCGCTTGGGCCGCCAAACTGCGTGTGGTTCCACGCATTGAACGCTTCCAAGCGGATCTGCAGCGATTTTGACTCGGTGAGCTTCGTGTCCTTCAACAGAGCGAGATCCCAGTTGTTGAGGCCGGGGCCGCTGAAGAATCGCCGCGGCGAAGTGCCGAACGATCCGAGCGGCTCAGCCGAGAAATTATTGTAATTAAAGAACTGCAAATTCTTCCGGGGATTGTTGTGGGTTAGGAGCGGCCCCGGCGTGTAATCGGGCAGGTCGAACGGCGCCTCCGTGTTCTGCGTGCCGGTCAACGAGTTGTCGTCGTTTTCGCTGATGCTCACCGGAAGACCTGTCGCGAAGGTCGTGATACCGGACACGGACCAGCCCGCCGCTATCGCATTGGACCACCACTCCGTCGTGTGGAAGAACTGATTGAACGGCACACGGACCTCGTAGCTCGCGACGAAGTTGTGCGTCACGTTGAATGCGCACCACGCCAGACTCGCTTTCGGATCGAACGGGTTGACGCCTTCCTGCAGGCCCGACGCATCATCGATACATTTGCTGTACGTGTAGCCGAGCAAGTAGTTGCCGTACTTTCCGCTCTGGCGAAGGCTGACCTGCAGCGAATTGTAGGACGACTGCGCAATCGTCGCTTCAAACGGGTTGTTGCCGAAGTCCGGACCCAACACGGTGTAGGTGGTGTTCACAACGCACTGGTTAGGGCCTGCCGTTCCGCACGTGTTTGCGGGGATGGCTTCGACGTTGGGCGTTGCCGCGGCGGGGTAGTTCACACCGGTTGGCAACGTGTACTGTCCGCCTTCGCCGAACGGTCCGCAGCCGTTTGTTGAGCCGAGGATCTGGGTGATCTGCAAGCAGAGTTGTTGATTGCCCGGGTTTGCCTCACGCTCGGTGATCAGGTGGTGTCCCTGCGTTCCCACGTAGTTCACGCTGAGCACCGCGTTCGAACTAAATTGCCGCTGCAGCGAAAACTCGTAGTCTTCCGAATACGGTGTGACGTTGCTGTTCTCATATGCCAGGGCGCCCGAAATCGGCTCCACACCGGCCCAATTGAACGTCGTATCCGGGTTCTTCGCGCTCACGCCTTTTGGCGGGAATGTGAACGGGAAACGCTGCCCTTCGTTGTTGCCCGTGCCGCGGTCGATGTATGGCGTTTCAAAAACCGGCGGCGCAGGGCTTACGTAAAACAAGCCGTACGGCGGGTCGCCGATTTCTTGAAATTGCGTCAGGTCTTCGACCGACGTGTAGAACATGCCGAATCCCGCGCGAATGCTGGTGCGTCCCGGTCCGCCCGTCAACTTCGCCAAGAAACCGGAATCCCAGCTCGGCGAATACGCGATGCCAAGGCGGGGTGAGAAACGGTCGTACTGCGTCGGAGCGAGCGTCCGTGGCACGTGTGGGTCGCCGGGCACCACCCAACCGGTGGGAGCGCCCGGGAACACGATCGACTGCTCGCCGGGGATCAGCGTTTCGATCTTATTGCCAGTGTCATACCAGGGCATGATCATGTCCCAGCGGACGCCATAGTTCAGCGTAAGGTTCGAAGTTACACGCCAGCTGTCTTGTGCAAAAAGTCCCGCGTACTTTGTGCGCGAGTCCAGTATCTGTTGGCTGGCCTGGATCAGCGAGTCCGGTGCACCAATTAGAAAATCCGCGAAGTCCAGACCAGACTCTGCACCGCTGAAGGTGAACTGGCCGTTCTCGCCGTAATAGTTGCGATCGTTGATCTGGTCGTAGTGAAACTGGCCGCCGAACTTCAAGCTGTGAGTTCCGATGATCTTCGTGAAGTTGTCCTGGAACTCGTACAGATTGTTGTACTGGCGCGTCGTATCGGACGGAACGCCGATCACGAAGTTGTTGAAATTGACGCTGGGAACACCTTCGTACATCGGAGCGATCGGACCGATTCCGCCGTTGGCGTTAAATCCGCCCGGAAATCCTAGCGACTCGAGCGAAGGGCCAAGGCCGCCCTCAGGGGTAAACAGTTGATTGGCGGAGCGCAAGTAGCTGAAGCGGAACTCGTTGACGGCGGTTGAGCCGAACGATTTTGTGTCGCTGATCATTGCCACTTGGCCCCGCGTCAAGCTTCCCGCGCCAAAGCCGGGGACGGTCGCGCCTCCATTCGGGTAGGCGGCGTTCAGATTCGCGTCGTCCGCGTGGTAATAGCCGGAGATCAGCCCCCACCGCGTGTTGAAATCTACGCGGGCACCGCCTTTGTCGTCGCGCAGGTTATTGTTGTCGTTGGAATCCGAATAGTTAAAAGAGAGCGCAGGATTGTTTACGTTTGGCGTCGGAATATAGGGAAGCAAGCCGACCGCGGCAGTCGAAAATCCGTTTTTAGGAATAATGCCGTTCGCGAAGACGCAGCCCGACGCGGTATTCGTCGAGTTGCAGCCCTGGAAGTAATAAGGCTCGCCATTCGCGACGTTATAACCAAGGCGTCCGCTTAACGTGCTTGCCCAATAGTCTCCTTGAACCACGCCGCTGCCGCCGTTGTTCGCCAGAAAACTCTGATAGGCGCTGTCCAGCGTGCCCAACTGTCCCGTGGATAACGCGTAATCACCCGCCGGATCGAAGCTGCCATCCGGAACGAGCGCGGTTGCCGTTTGCCCCTGAATTAGGCGCGTCCCCTGGTAATCGATGAAGAAGAAAATCTTGTCCTTCTTGATTGGTCCGCCGAACGTAGCTCCGAACTGGTTCTGGATGTATTTCGGAGTGGACTGCGCGAAGTAGTTGACCGCGTTGAACGCCGTGTTTCGGTTGAATTCGAAAATGTCGCCGTGGTAACCGTTGGTGCCGGATTTCGTGATGACGTTGACCTGGCCACCGCTGTAGTTGCCGTATTCCGCGTCAAAGTTGTTCGTGATAATGCGGAACTCTTCGATCGAATCGAGGTTTGGAATTACGGCCGTACCGTTGTTCTTGCCTTCGTTTACGTTGGCGCCGTTGATCATGAAGCCGTTCGAGGCTTCGCGGCCACCATTAACGGACTGATTGCCCGATGCCAGATCGCCCGAGACAGAGCGGTCATTCAATCCAGCCGCTTGCATCGCATATGCGCCCGGCACCACGCCCGGCTGAAGCGAGAGCAGGTCGATGAACGAACGTCCATTCAGCGGCACCGCCTCGATCTTTTGTGAGTTGATCACCTCGCCCATCTGCGTGCTCTGCGTCTCCACCTGCACAGCATCGCTCTCGACGGTAACCTTCTCGCTGATCTCGCCGAGCTCGAGCTTCACGTCGACGCGGAATACGGTGTTCGCATCGATGCGGATGGCTGTTTTGACGTAGGACTTGAATCCCTTTTGTTCGACCGACAGGTCGTAGTTACCTACCACCAGGTTGGGGAAATTGTAGAAGCCCGCGGAATCCGTCTTCACCACGGAGGCCACGCCAGTGTCCTCGTTGGTCGCGGTTACGGTCGCGTCGGGCACCACGGCACCGGAGGCGTCCGTCACGATACCCGTGATGCTGCCCGTCGTGCTCGCGAGCGCCACGGCAGCCGTCATCAACAAACACAGTACCAGCAGAAATAGCGGTGTATGCCTGCGCATTCTAAGACCCCC
>JBEKJW010000345.1:0-5176 GCA_050011035.1 Candidatus Acidiferrales bacterium | reverse complement strand
TAACGCCAGTCCAAGCCGCCGCTTTCAAAATCCCGCAGAAAATTTCCATTCCAGATGAGTGAGTGGTTGAGTGGAGCGGAGTACGGGATGCCTGCGGATTTGAGTGCATCGCGCCATACACGCGCGGCGTCAGAGGAGTCATCGGTTTGAATGAGAGCTTCAATAACGGGAAAGGATTTTGAAAGAGGCAGAGGCTGGCCGAGGGCGATGAGTTTGTCCCACACGGCGAGGGACGCGGAAGTTTGGTGGATGCTGGAGAAGTAATCGAGGGCGTGTTCGTAGGCGTCGGCATCGGCCGGGAGAACCTGGTCGAGCAGAACATTGACATCGCGGCTCGCGCGCCAGACGCGGGAGGAGGCCAGAGTGAGCAGGGAACGATCAACGAGAATCGCTCTACGAATTTGGGCGTAGCCTTCGGCGGTGTCGCCCTGGCGCAGAAGAAAATTACCGTAGTTCCATGCTACCTGCGCGGAGAGCGGGTAGACGGTGCTGGCGTCGACATACTGTTGACGCGCCTGGTCGACTTCACCGGCGCCTTCGTAGGCGGCGGCAAGGTTCATGTGAAGAATCGAGGAGTGCGAATTGGCTTGGACGGCGTGCTGATAGGCAGCGAGCGATTGGACAGGATCGTTGTATTCGAGCGAGAGCTGGAGAAAACGGCCAAGAGTGTCCCAGGCATCGGCGTCGCCGGGCTCGAGATGGACGCCGCTTTCGATAGAGGCGAGATTATCTTTGTGGACCCGATGATCGGCGAGCCAGAAGCGGACCGCGTGATAAATCATGACGGCGGCGACGAGAACAGCCACGGCTGGAAGCGCTCGTCGAATGGCCCTGGATTGGGTGGCTAACTCCACGTTCCGGTAATCTGCAATGCGCGAGCCTGGTTCCGCAAGAGCAAACTAGATGGTGAGCTCTGAGGACGGGTCTGGGCCGCGTGGCGCGAGAACCTATTTCTGTCCGAATCGGTAAATGAGACCAACCGAGAAACGGTAATTTCCCTGTCCCGCCGCCTGATTGAAGAACTTGGTGTAGATCGAGGCCGCCGCCTGCCATCCACGAGTACGCGTGATCCCAATAGCTGTAGGCGTCGTAACCGCCGGCGGGAGGAATATTGTTGCCATAGATCGCGGGGCCAATCATGAAGTGGCCGAAGGGCGTGATTTTATGCGCATGGCCGAACGGGTAAAAACGCGGGCCAATATACATGTTGTACAGCTGAGTGGTGCCGTTGCTCGGCTCGGCGCCGGTGCCGGTGCCTGGATTCGCCAGCTTGGCGTGGCTGAAATTGTAGGTGCCGGAAAGATCGACGCCAAGGCTGATCCACTTGATGATGCGATATTCACCGAAAGCGTTGAACCCGTTCATGTTCAATCGATGAGTTCCATCGACTTCCAACAGGCTGACGTAAGTGTAGCCGCCGCCAATCTCAAGCTTATTGCTATTCCACTTCAGAAAATCCTGCGCCTTCGCGGGCACGCACATCACGGCCAACAGCAAGGCAAGCGCTGCCATTTTCATCGACCACATCCTCCGGGATCCCACCTGGGTTGCGGGGACTGCACAAAGCATCTTCAGATGCGCACAGAGCACAATTCGTTGGTAAGTGCCTCCAGACAGGATAAAGGGAAATGAAGATGAAGGCTAGTGTTGCGAGGGCTTTGAGCAGTAGAGCGGCGAATTGTAAAAAGAAAAAGGCCGCGCACTCCGATGTTCCGAAGTGCGCGGCCGGAAATGCGACCGGCTCTGAACCGGGTTAGCCGCCGACCGCGACGGACGTCGTGTAGGTCTTCGAAACCGAACCCACCGAGCCGGTGATCGTAAGCGTGGTGGTCTTGGTCTTGGTGCTGCCGGAGCAACCCGCCACGACCGCGAAAACGAGCATGGCTGCCGCGAGGCCGAGGCGCGTACGGGTACGGCGCGTCATCGGAATCACGAACAGAAGCATCATCGCAATTGCCGCGAAGACGATCTGCCGGATCGAGAAAGGCGGCATGCCATCAGGCGAATTCAGCGGCACGACGTTGCTGACGCCGGTGATTGTGACGTTGACGGTCTGAGTCGGAGTTCCAGACATCGGGCTGACAGAGCAGGTGGCGATGTTCGACGCCGCACTGCTGCAGGCTACGTTCACGGTGCCCGCGAATCCGCCTGCGCCGTTAATCAGCACGCTGATGCTGGTGTTCGTGCCGCGATTGACGGTCGCCGTGGGCGGTACGGTGAGGCTGAAGTCCCAAACCGTGCCTGAGACTGCGACGGACTGCGGGCTGTTACCGGCGTTGTTGGTAATCTGAATGGTACCGGAGGTTGCGCCCGCAGTCGCGCCGGTGGGCGGGGCAAGTGTCACCGCGAAGGTGCAAGTCCCCGCCGGAGCAACTGAGGTGCCGGAGCAGGTGTCGGAGCCGACAACGAAGTTCGCAACGCTCGGAGCAATGGCGTTCGCGCCAAAAACGAGTGCCGCTGTGCCAGTGTTCGTCACCGTCACGGTTTGCGACGCGCTGGTAGCGCCGATGAGTGTGCCGGCGAAGGTCAAGCTGGTCGGGTTGAGACCAACTGCCGGGCCACCGCTGGTGCCAGTTCCGACCAGGGCCACACCAAGATCAGTGCCCTCAATGACCAACGTTGCAGATTCGGCTCCTACAACTGACGGAGTGAAAATCGCGCCGATGGTGCAAACCGAGCTAGCTGCCACTGTGTTTGTGCACGCCGGACCGCCAGAACCTGCGGTGTTGCTGTATTTGAAGTCGGCCGCGTTGGGTCCGGTGATGCTCGGAGGAATCGAGATCGGGACAGCAGACGTGGTGTTGTTGGTGACGGTGACGTACTGCACCGCCGTGGGAACGGTGACTGGCTGGCTGCCGAAGTTCAACGGCGATGGAGCAACCGTGATTGTCGGTGTCAGCGGCAGCTCGGCGACGAACGCAACCGATGTGGTGTTCGTCAGCGTCTTCAGCGCAGCGCCGGATGTGATAGGGAACGGAGTTGCGCCGGTCGGAGCAGACGAGGTTGAGCCAGCAATGTAGGCGTTGGTCGAGGAAACCGCGATTCCGTTGACGGCGTCACCGAATTGCTGAGTGGGCTGGCCACCGCCGCCGAAGTAGCTAGCGTACAGAAGGTCGGACTGGCCACCGCTGGCAGGATTGATTTTGGCGACGGTACCCGTCCCATTCGCGTTGCTGTTGGTTAGGATGAGCGCGCCGAGTGTGACAGGGTAGTCAGCCGACTGCGAGAATCCGCCGAGGTAAATGTTGCCTGTAGAGTCGGTCGCGACGCTGTAAATCGTTTCGCCGGTCGAACCACCAATAAGAGTCGAGTATGGGATCGCCGGAGAGCCCGAGACGTTGAACTTCGTTACATATCCCACGCTGTAGCCGTTCGCCGGCTCGGGGGTGGGGAGCGTTTGGTTCGTCACGGGAAAATTGCCCGCGAAAGTTGGGCCAACGACGACCGCTGTGTTGTCCTTCGCGATGGTGACGCCGTACGCCAGAGTGTCACCGGAACTACCGCCGTAGCAGTTCGAGAACAAGGAAGTTGGCGTCGCGACGGTGGTATCGATCTCGACGATGAAAATGGTGCCGAAACCAGCGTTTCCGCACGGAGTGGACGCAGACGCCGGGGCCGGCGCGAAATCTGAAGAGGTCGTGGTTCCGACAACGTAGGTATGCCCTGCTGCGTCGAGCGTGATGCCTTGGGAGATGTCTCCGAAACCGATGTTGCTGCCCGTTCCCGATCCGCCAAGGTACGACGAGAAGACAAGCGACCCGCCCACAGGGCCATTAATATTGATCTCAGAAACGAATGCGTTACCGAACGTGCTCTTTTGTGTCGAAAGGATCGGATTTTGCGTCGGAAAGTCGGGAGACGAAGTAACGCCGGAGACGTAAGCGTTTCCCTTGCCGTCTGTCGCTACGGCGTATCCGGCGTCTTGTGTGCCACTGCCGCCGAGCCACGTGGAATAGAAAAGCGCACCGGCACCACCGGTGGCGGGCTTAAGAGCGGTTAGGAAAGCAGAGCCGCTTTGGGCAACCGAGCCGGGAGCAGCGACGAGCACCGCGTTCGGCGTAAACGGAAAATCACTGGACTCAGTGATGCCGGTCACGAAAACGTTGCCGTTTCCATCGACCGCGATGCCGTTGCCCAAATCACCGGTACCCGTGCCGTTGCCCGAACCGCCGAGATAGGTGGAGTACAAGAAACTGGAGCCATCCGGACTCACTTCGGTCACGAATGCCGCGGTATTACCGCCGCCAACTTCAATAGGCGGCGAAGTGGCCAAGCCATTGACCAGAGGAAAATCACTGGAGCTGGTCGAGCCGGTGACCCACGCGTCTCCTTGACCATCAACGGCGATGCCGTAGGCGAAATCGCCGTTCGCGCCGCTGCCGCCAAGGTATGTCGAGTAAATGAGAACAGGATCGATGGTAAGAGTCTTCGAAGGATCGTAAGTGCCAAGGGCGAAGCGAACGTCATGATTGGCACCGACAACGAAGTTGCCCGCGACCTCGCGGCGCTGACCGGCGTCTTCTTGATAGACAACGGGCTTCTGGAAGGTGACATCGCCAGCCGCGGTCTTCAGCACGAGATCGCCGTGTTTATTGACGCGCAATGCTTTCGCGCCGTCAACGTTGAAGGCGATCTGCTTGGGATCGGCCCCGGGCGCTACGACGAAATCGTATTCGAGCTGCTGCTGGTTACCGTAGTAGACGAGATCGACGCCGGGATAGACGGCCGAGTACTTCACGCTGGCGTAGGTCGGAATGTCGGTGTGCCAGTTCTTCGGATCGTTGCCGATGAAGTAGTTCACCTTGCCGGGCATCTGAGCCTCACCGGCAATTGGCGCGCTGGGATTCGAACCGCCAAGCTTCATGCGCACCGCGGAGATCTTGTCCGAGCGCTGCGCGGCAGCGCGTTGATCCGGACGCAAAGCGCGCATCGATGCGCCTTGCGTCGTCGCCGTACGGTGATGCACAGCCACCACGGCTTCCTGATTCGCGAGGAAGAGTTCATAGCCAGGACCGTGCGAATAAAATTTCACTTCCGGGGCCTTCTGGCCCTGGTTCGGCTCGAAGCTCATCGGGAGCCGGCCATACTGCTCCGTAATCTTCCGCGCTTCTTCCGGCGTCACGTTAGCCGAATCGTTCGAAGCGGAGACGGCGGTGCTCAAAGCCGAATGCGCGAG